>JAUMBL010000139.1:0-16517 GCA_032115775.1 Saprospiraceae bacterium
CAATCTTGGCAAGCAAGACCATGACCAAATCCTTTAGTACCTTTATGTCGTTCGATAATTCCATGAATCGAATTTGTTCAGTAAAACAAATTTACACAGACTTGGGTTGAGTGCCTAAGTTTTTACAAAAAATCAAAAAAACAGGCAACCAAACAAAATATTTTTTTGCTTAACGGGGCTTTCACGGACTTATGATACGCGCCTGAATAGCCCATGAATTGGGGAGACAAATTTTGTCTTCATCAAGGCGCGAGAAGGGCGCAATACGAGATATTGTAACCGCCGAGCAACGCAGAGGAAGGGAAAATTAGGCCGCCATATTCATGCTCTATTTGCCGGACGCGGCACTAGGCTAAAAAGAATCAACCATGAATTTATCACGCGTCATTTTTTGGGATACGGACTACGACAAGATAGACTGGGACAACAAGGCCCGGTATGTAATCGAGCGTGTGGTGACCTATGGCAACATGTCTGACTGGGAAGCCATTCGGGAAAAGTACGGCATGAGCCGCATCCGCGACGAAATGCTGGAATCCCGAGACCTCGATCCCAAGACTCTGAGTTTTTTGAGTTGCATTTTTGATATTCCTAAAGAGCAATTTCGATGCTATACGTACATACAGTCCAACCCGGGACACTGGGTTTATTAAAAAAAATCATGTCTATTCCGGAACTGGCCGGGTTTAACCTGGCGGGGGGAACCTCCCTCGCGTTGCAAATCGGTCACCGAATCTCAATTGACCTTGATCTGTTTGGCATACGGCCGTTTGAAAAAGAAGAAATCTTGGAATTGGTAAGCGGTTTGGGTGCATATCACCTGATTCATCAAACCAAAAATATCCTGGTGTTCAATATTCAGGGAGTAAAAGTTGATTTTGTCAACTACAAATACTCTTTGCTGCAGGAAGTACGCCTAGAAGAGGGTATCCGATTATTGAGCTTGCCGGATATATGCGCCATGAAACTCAGCGCCATTACCGGGCGCGGGCGCAAAAGAGATTTTGTTGACTTGTTTTTCCTGATGAAACGGTATTCGTTGCAAGAACTGCTTGCTTTCTACAATGCAAAATATCCGGATGGCGCTGAATTTTTAGTTGCCCGAAGCCTGACCTATTTCGAAGATGCGGATTTAGATGAAGACTTGCTGTTATTCGAGGAAGCAGATTGGTCAACTGTAAAAGAAACGATTACGAAGGAGGTAAAAAAACTTTTTCTCTAACCATGCCCAGCCCAACCAACGAACAAGCGCTTGAACACGCCATCGAGCAGCAATTCATCGGCGCCCCGGAAGAAATTTCGTGGCGCCGCTATTGAAAAGCGGCTTGAAACCGAACTGTTCAATGACCAAAATCTTACTGTAAGAGAAAATAAAACACATTTTCAATGCTTTGAAACCCGAATCTCTATTTCAACTCAGTTTAGATTTCGGATTTTGGACTTCGATCGGCAAATTTTATTTTAAAGTTCGTTAAAAATTTTGCGGTAGGCGCCCGACTACGGCCAACAAAATTTTCTCTCGCTCGCCTCAAAACCGAAATCCAAGTGTGCGCTCATTCCTTCACTAATTTCCCCGCAAAAACACCCCGATCGGTCCGCGCGACGATAAAATACACGCCCGGACGAAACGCTTCGGTGGAAAACGCGGCGGAAACGCCCGTGTATTGCAAGGCGCCGAGGAGGTTGAATACCGACACGCTGTGGATGGTGTGTCCTTCGAGGCGCAGGCGAACGTCTCCGGTAGCAGGATTGGGATAGATCACGAGGGGCTGGGGCGGGGCGGGTTCGGAACTGCTGGTCACCGGCGCGCACACGCCGTGCGTGCCTAGTTGGTTTCGGAAAGGACTGAATTGCATGGCCGTCTGTGCCCGGATTTTCTGATCGGGAGTAAACAGGTATTTAGCCGACCCGATGGTATAATCCATGAAATTCATAAACATCTCGCCGTCGGGATTATTGTTGACGGGCGATGTGCAGGAACCGGGATCGTGCGGATACGTCGGCGAACCCGAATTAAAATCTGAAGCCGGCGGGGTATCATTGCAGAAATCATTGCCGCAGGCCGTAGCGCCCCAGATATGCCACAATCCGAGATAGTGTCCGACCTCGTGCGTCATCGTTCGGCCGTCCACAACCGGCGAAACATAGTCGCCGGCCGGAAAAAGCTGGAAAGAACCCAGGGCTTTTGCGAAGCACCAGATGCCGTCCGTGGAGTCGGTTGCCGAGTTGGGTATGCCCGGCAGGCCGCTCAGCGGGGGGACGGATGATACGCCGGCGTAGGTGAGGGCGGGACTTTTGTCGGTAATCCACACATTGAGGTACCGCGTGACGTCCCAGATAGATTGCGGTTTGACGATATTGTCCAGGTAGGCCTTCATGGTTGCCTGCGTGCCGAACTGCGTTGGGTTCGGCCAGCCTTTGCTCAGGTAATTGATTCGGTCAATTCCGGGTTCGGCCAGCGGGTTGCCTTGCGCGTCGGTGGTGGCGAGGCAGAGTTGAATCTGGAAATCCGCAATTTTTATCCGGCCGTTTTCGTCCAGGTTCGCGGCCGGAATCTGTTGATTGGCAGCCCATTGCACAAACGCGTTCGGTGGGTAGTTGGATTTGTTGTAGGCGTTTGCGCTCAAATCCTGGTTGAGTACGGTCATTTGCGACTGGATCTGTCCCTGCTTCAGGTTGGGGAAGGTTCCGACCGGCTGCCCGCCGTGGACAATATGAAAAACGACCGGAATCGTGTAGGCGGCCGGGGAAAAATCGGCTTCCTGCATCCGGGCTCTGGTTTGCGCGATCAGTTGTTGAAATGCGTATTCCCATTCCAGGTCCGGGTTTTCCGCACCGCAGTCGAGGGGCGCCTGCTGGGCGCGCCCGGAGGTGATGGAATAGGAAAGCAGCAGCAGTAGGAGGTACGTTTTTTTCATAATTTGTCCTGAAGCAGGTGGTCAAATGCACCTATTTTTGGTAACGCAGACGCGACCGGTTATTTGACAAGAAAAACAGTGATTCGTTTAATTTTAGGGATTGGACTGACTATATTGTGCTGATTTGTAACTACTTAGCCGGCTCGCTGTCTGGCCCAAAAAGTCTCATTTTCCGCCATACTTCGCAATTTTTTTTGACCGTAGCGCTGCTACGGCCTGCAAAAAATCGCTTCGTCTGGCAAAAAATGGATCCTTTTTTGTCTCAGACGCGACCGGCTAAGTAGTTACTTTTAAAAATTAGCGGCCAATTTGGCGTAAACAATCCGATGCAGCATGCGTGCAGTGCCCGCCACGCCCTTACCGCCCCATCGCCTCCGACACCACGTCCCGGACGCAGTACAGGCGCGTCATCCAATAAGCAGAACGCAGGATATCTTCTTCGATCACGCCTTTGGAGGTGCTGTGTATGCAGCGGATGTATTCTTCGTCCTGCTCGACGAGCAGGGCTACGTGCTGCACCACGCCGTCGAAACTGAACACGAGTACATCGCCGGGTTGCGCATCGGGCAGGGGCACCATACGCCCTTGCAAGGCCTGTTGTTTAGAGGCCGGTGACATGGGAATGTTATAATTTGACAACACATAGCTTGTGAGGCCCGAGCAGTCAAAGCCCGTATCCGGCGTCCGGCCGGAATAGCGATACCGAACCCCCAAAAATTCGCGCGCGTGCTGAACGATTCCCTGTCGGATCATGCGCAATTCGGATTCTTCAAACTGACTGACTGCCGGTTGGGCCTGCAGGGAAAGCAGGCTGGAAAGCAGGAGCAAAAATGAAATTAGGGCTTTCATAGCAGTGAAAATCGAGTTTTTTAATAAAAGAGATTCAAGAGCAACCGCCGGCGGTCGCGCATCCTGATTACAAAAGTAGCGAATACCGGCGGATTGCGCAAACCAAAACCCCGTCCATCGGGCATGAATTTTTTGTAAAAAAGAAAAATAGGCGCATTTTTGTTAGTTTTTGCCTTATAAAAGGCGGGTTTTGATAAAAAACGCCTCATTTTTATTTAGCATAGAAAAAACGCTACGGCTCGCCTATTCATTGTGATAGGGCTCATTTCGCAGGATCGTCATGGCGCGGTACAGTTGTTCGAGCAAAAACAGGCGCACCATCTGGTGCGAGAAGGTCATGGAGGAAAGCGACAATTGGGCGTTTGCCCGCTGGTAGATTTCCGGATGGAAGCCGAACGCGCCGCCGATCAGGAAAATCACGCGGCGGTGCGACCCGCAGAGCAGTTGCTCCAGGCGGCGGGCAAATTCGACGGAGCTGAAGGCCTTGCCGCGTTCGTCCAGCAGGATGAGATAATCTTCCGGATTGAGTTTGGCGGTCACGATTTTCGCCTCCTCCTGTTTTGCGAGGCTCGGCTCGGCGGTTTTGAGTTTGGGCGCGGGCAGTACCACCCAGCGGAAGGGCAGGTAATTGGCGAGGCGTTTTTCGAAGACGGCGATTCCCGTTTCCAGGTAAGCCTCGCTGGTTTTTCCGATGGCCCAGACTTCTATTTTCATGATTAGCGCAGCAATTTTTTAGGACCGGGGAATAGTTCGGCCAATTCTTCCGGCAGGGAGGGGCGGTCGGGAAAACTGTCGGTCAGGTCGCGGACGATTCGGCTTGCCAGGGCGTGTTTGCCGTTTTTCAGCAGGGCGTCCAGGGTTTGGCGGGCGTACAGGGCGGCGGGTTTTCCGAAGTGATCCTGCAGGTAGTCGGTCAGCACCGCTTTATACCGGGCGTACAGGAAGTCTTCGCGGAGCACACCGGCGTATTGCCCTGTGAGTTCCATGTCTTCGCAGTCGGACAGCAGCGTTTCGAGGGCATCGAATTCTTTTTCGGCGGCGAGCAGGGCGGCCAGGCGGCGGCGGTCGCCCCGTTCCCGGAGTTCCTGGAGTAGTTGCGTGAGCAGTTCGGGCCAGTCGGCGCCGGCGGCTTGTTTCAGGCGGTGGAAACTTTCTGCGGAGCCGTTTTCCAGAAAACGTTTGCGCAGGCGGTAGAGCAGGCGCGGGCGATCCGACAGTTTGTCGGCTAGTTGGAGTGCGCGGTCTTCCAGTTCGCGTTTGGAAGGCAGGCCGAGCGCGCGGTGTTCGAGGAGGTATTCTGCGGCGAGCAAGGCCGCCTCATATAGTTGCAGGTTTTGCAGCAGCCTGACCAGTTCGGGCAGCGCGGCGGGGGGCGCGGTCACGTGTTCTAGCAGCCGCACGACGGCCTCCGGCCTGTTCCGCTTTGCGAGTGCGGCGGCGTAGAGTTGCAGCAGGCGGTCGGGCACGGGCGCCGGCGCGCGATCGAATAGGCGCTCGATGTCCTCAAAGTAGCCGGGTCGGTCGCTTTGCGCAAACAGCGCGCCGATGAGTTCGGTATTCAGCGATTGCGGGAACCAGGTGCTTTCCGCCCAGCGACACAGCGTTTGCCAGAGCCCCTCCTGCAGTTCCGGCGAAGCGGTCTGCCAGGGCGCCTGGCGGAGGTTGAACAGGGCGACCTGACAATAGTGGGGGAGTTCAGACTCCGGTCGGTCGGCCTCTTTGGCCAACAGGGGCGCTGTTTTTTCGATGATTGCCTCCGCGATTTGCGCCGTGCGGTGCAGATGACCCTCTTTAGCCGCCGTATCCAGTTGGGACAGCAAGTCGTCCAGCGTTTTCCGCAGCCGCCGGCGATCCGTCGCACGCAGGGGCGGCGGGGGAATCGCCGATTCGAGGATCAGGAAATACGGATTTTGGTGGCCTTTAACCTGGCCGGCGAACCAGGTTTTTATTGCCAGCGCGAAATCCCGATCGCGGCGCGCATAGTTTTTAACAAATTCCAGCAAATCGTCGTGGGCAACGTCCTCCAGTACACTCGGCACGGTCAGCCGATTGAGCGCCTTTTCCTGGCGCACTTCCCGGATTTTTCGCCGCTCCTCCTGCCGTTGCTCCAGGTATTGTCGCACCTTCAGCAGGACGGCCGCGATGTGCGGACACATAAGCCGCCGGTTTTCGCCCCAACACTCGCAAGCGTATGCTTTGACCCGGTGGGGGGTGATGATCACCTCTACTTCCAGGGCGCCCCCCGGCGTGTCGGCTGTGGCTACCCAAAAATGTTTTTCCACTTCCCGCAACGAGCGGATCGCTCCGGCCTGGATCAAATCCTGCGCCGAATTCCACGTGTTCGGGTCTATGAAAAATTCAAAATCGCGCAGTCGGTACTTGTGCATAGCCGGGCGAAAGAATTTAGTTGGAGCAAAACTTCAAAAGTACGGGATTTTTTCCATTCCGGCAACTTCAAGGAGCCGTAAATAGAAGATTTTTTGATCCGCCGGCTATTTTCGCGCGCCGGCGTACTACCTTTGGCCGTGCCAAATAAGGCCGTGAAGTTTACACCACACATTGTTGTAGTATGAAAACAATCTTTATAGTCCGACATGCCAAGGCCGAACCGGGAACATTGGATCTGCGGGATTTCGACCGGCCGCTCAGTCCGACCGGTTTGCAGGAAGCCGCGCGCATGGCCGCGTTGCTGCGTACGCAAGGCGTGCCGCCGGATCTGCTGGTGAGCAGTCCGGCTAATCGCGCCCATACCACGGCGCTTTTTTTCGCGAAAGCCTTCGATGTCCCGGCATCGGATATTGTCCTGCGGGCGGAAATCTATGAGGCCGCGCCAGAGGATTTGCTTGCGTTGATCGGCAGCCTGCCCGATGCGGTACAGACGGCGTATCTTTTCGGACATAATCCGGGATTGAGCCAATTGGCGTATTTTTTAGGGCCGGAACGGATGGAAAGCCTTCCGACCTGCGGGGTGGTTCGGATTGATTCGGCGGCGCTGCACTGGGGGGAGGTGCAGCCGGGGAATTGCAAATTTGGGGGGGGCTGGAATCCGTAGGTTGGGGATCCCGCAGAATTCGGGGAATTTTTTTTGGGGGGGGGTATTATGAGTCGTTGGTAATTAAATCTGTAATGCTCGTTCTGTAGTCGTGAATATGCGTTTTTTATCTTTTATCTGCCTGTTGTTTGTTGCCTGTACGGAGCAGGCGCCGCGCCCCGGTCTGACCGACGTGCAGTTGGCGCGCATCATGGCGGATTTGTATGTGGCGGAGGCGGCGACTTCCGGCGCGATCGGGTACGCGCGCGATAGCCTGATGCAGGCGTATTTTAATCAGGTGTTTGAGATACACGGGATTCGCCGGGAGGCGTATGAAAAAGATATTCAATTATTGGCCTCCGATGTGCCGCATTTCGAGGCGGTGAGCCAGGCGGCTCGGGCTTTGTTGGCGCCGGACAGTACCAAGGTTAAATAGGGGAGGGGGAATGAACTGGTCTATGTTTTCGATTGATCTGACGGTTTGGGAGTTGCTGCTGTTTGCGGTGGCCGGCGTTTCGGCGGGGGTGATCAACACCTTGGCGGGCAGCGGCTCGCTGATTACCCTGCCTTTGCTGATGTTCGTGGCCGGCTTGCCGGCCTCGGTGGCCAACGCGACCAACAGGGTCGGGGTGTTTTTGCAGGCTGTAGTAGGGGTGTTGGGTTTTCGCAAAATGGAGACGACTGATTTTCACAACACCAGTTGGATACTTGTACCATCGGTAATCGGCGCCGTGCTGGGCGCCCGAATTGCCGTGGGACTGAGTGAGCGATCCATGAATTATATTATAGGCGGGCTGATGGTTTTCATGTTGCTCGTGTTGCTTTTCCGCCCCGAGCGCTGGATCCGGGAATCGGTCGGCGATACCAGTCGCCACCGGCGTCCGTTTAATGTGGCTGTTTTTTTTATTATTGGCGTTTACGGCGGTTTTTTGCAGGTGGGCGTTGGGATTTTTATCCTGGCAGCCCTGGTGTTGCTGAACGGTTTTAGCCTGCGCTCCGGCAACGGCATCAAGCTCCTGCTCGTGACCGCCTTTACGCTGCCTGCTTTGCTTTTGTTTTTGGCGTACGGCCAGGTGCATCTGGGTTATGGGCTGCTGATGGCGGGTTTTCAGGCCGTTGGCGCTTCGCTGGCCGTTCGTTTTGCCGCCCGTTTTCAGGACGCTAATCGGTGGATATACCGGCTGCTGATTGTTATTGTCGCCGTATCGGCTTTTAAAATGTTTTTAGAAAATGCTTAATCATCTTAACGGGGCGCGACCGGCTACAAAACGGCGAAAATTCGCAGTGTCTGCATCGAAAACCAGTATTTTTCATGATTAATACACCACGCTTGCTATGAATATTTCCTGGAAAGGCGTTTTTCCCGCAGTAACTACCAAATTCGACGCGCAGGGCGCACTCGATATCCCTGCGTTCCAACATAACCTGCGCGCCCAAGTTGCAGCCGGCGTGGACGGCCTCATCGTGGGCGGCTCCTTGGGCGAATCCAGCACCCTCGACCGGGACGAGCGGCTCGAACTCCTCGCGGCCGCCCTGGAAACCGCCGCCGGGCGCGTGCCCGTGCTGCTGAATGTGGCCGAAGGGAGCACGCGGAACGCCATCCGGCTCGCGCAAAAAGCGCAGGCCGCCGGCGCGCAGGGGCTCATGCTGCTGCCGCCCATGATGTATCGGGCTACCGACCGGGAAACGACCGATTTCTACCTGGAAGTCGCCGCCGAAACAGACCTGCCGATCCTCGTGTACAATAACCCGGTGGATTATAAAATCGAGATCAAACCCGAGATGTTCGAGGAACTCCTGCGCCTCGACAACATCCAGGCGGTCAAGGAAAGCACCCGCGATATCTCTAACGTCACCCGACTGCGCACCCGCTTCGGCGATCGCCTCCAGATTCTCTGCGGGGTGGACACCCTGGCCCTCGAATCGCTCCTCCTCGGCGCGGATGGTTGGGTGGCCGGATTGGTCTGCGCTTTCCCCGCTGAGACAGTGGCGCTTTACCGATACGCTCTTGCCGGCGAGTTGGAGGCCGCTCGCGATCTCTATCGCTGGTTTTTGCCCCTGCTCGAACTGGATATCCATCCGCAATTGGTGCAGAATATCAAGCTGGCAGAATCTCTGACGGGCCTCGGCACGGAATTCGTCCGAAAGCCCCGCCAACCCCTCCGCGGCGCCGAGCGCGACCGCGTGCTTCAAATCATCCAAAACAGCCTGCACCGATAATTCCACAAGTTCCGTTCCATGTCTGCGCACCACCGCCTCTACCCCGATTTTATCCGAACCTTTGCCGCTTTGGCCGTCGTGCAGATGCACTGCATCGGCAACTACCTGTTTTATTTATCGCCGGACAGTCCGGTGGACGATCGTTGGATGGCTGCGAACGTGTATTACAGTTTGTTGCGCTGGGCCACTCCGTTTTTTGTGATGTTGAGCGGCAGTTTTATGCTGCAGCCGGCGCGGGTAGAGCCGATCCCGGATTTTTTGCGCAAACGGCTGAGCCGGGTGCTGATTCCGTTTAGTTTTTGGGTCGGGGTGTACCTCTTGTACGGGTACCGCGGCGAAATGTACTTTGAGGATTACCCTACGGTGCAAGCCGTTTTTCGTCGGATATTTTTTGAAGACACCTATTATCACCTGTGGTTTATCCCGATGATCGTCGGGATGTACCTGCTCACCCCCATGCTGCGGCAGTGGGTGCGGGTGGCGGAAAAGCTGGATTTGGAGTATTTTCTGGTTGTTTGTTTTGTAGCCACCGCCTTACAGTTATACCTGCCCAATATGGTTTTTGTGAAATACCTGGGCTGGCTGGGTTACGTTGGGTTTTACGTCTTGGGGTACTATTTGAGTACCTATCCTTTGCCGTACAAAAAAGTGTTTTACACCCTCGCCCTGCTGTCTATTCCCGTATCTGCCTGGCTGACCTGGCATTACAGCGTGCAGGCGCAGAAGTACGAGCAGATTTTTTATATTTATCACAGTCCGAACGTCGTTTTTCTCTGCGTCGCCCTGTTTTCCTTTTTACGCTGGGCCGACTGGTCGGTGTTTATCGCCCGGTATCCGCGGGCGTATTGGACGATCAGCCAGATCGCCAAATTGAGTTTCGGCATTTATTTTATCCATATTATCGTGTTGGACGTGTTGAAAAACGGGTACATTTTCGGATTACACCTGACGGCCGAGAAGTTTTTCAACCTGCCGGTTTCCCCTTGGTACGGCGGCTTGTTGCAGGCGATCGTCGTGGCGATCGTTTCCGCCTTGCTGATTGCCGGTATGAACCGGGTTTCGTGGTTAAAAAAGTGGGTGATGTGATTTTTTTTTTAAAATGAAATGCGCTTGCGTATAAAAAGAACGTAATTTGGCACGTTATCCAAATAGTTGCCAAATTCAGTTCTATGAAACACCTATCCGCACATCTTGCCCTTGTATTCCTTCTTGTAGGAAGCGCTTTAATCCTGCAGTTCAGCGCCTGCAAAAAATCCGTTCGCAACGAGGCCTACTACGAGGCTGTCTCCAATTACATTTACGCCTATACCAGCGGCGATATCGGCCGCATGGATGCCGTGCGCGTGCGTTTTGCACAAGCGGCGGTTGGGCAGGATCAGATTGGGCAGCCCGTGCAGGCCGATTATTTTTCGGTCAGTCCTGCCTTCCCCGGCGTGCCGGTTTGGGAAAACGACCGCACCATCCTGCTACAGCCTTCCGAACCGCTTCCCTTCGGAAAATCCTACACGGGAACCGTGCGTTTGCAGGCCTTATTTAAAAACGCGCCCCGGGAAGCGGCGGAATTCAGTTTCGATTTCCGCGTACGGGAGCTGGCTTACGAGGTGGAAATTCTCGGCTTGCAGACGACCGATCCCGCCAATCCGCGCAAACAGCAAATCACCGGCCGGCTGCTCGCCAACGACGCCCTCGATCCGGCGGCCGCCGAAAAAATCCTGACGGCCGCGCAGGACGACCAGGCGCTGAAAATTTCCTGGACGCACAGTGCGGAAGGCCTGCAGCACGACTTTGCAGTGCGCGACATCGCGCGCGCCAACACGCGTTCGCGCGTGCGGCTGGAATGGTCGGGCAGGCCTGTAAACGCTCGCCAAAACGGCAACGCTGACGTGGTCATCCCCGCGCTTGACGAATTTATCGTACTCCGTGCCCAGGTGATGCAGCCCGACGAGCAGTATGTGCTGCTCAATTTTTCCGATCCTGTGCAGGCCGACCAGGATTTGCAGGGTATGATTCGCCTGGACGACTACGCCGGCGCCCAGCGTTTTGTGGTGGACGGCAATTTTGTGCGCCTGTACCCGGAGGATCGGCTGAGCGGCAACTACAATCTCCGCGTGGAGGCCGGCCTGCGGAATATGGCCGGCGCGGGCATGAAAGGCCGCAGCGATTGGCCGCTGGCGTTTGAGGACGTGAAACCCGCCGTCCGCCTCGCCGGCCGCGGCGTGATTATTCCCAAAAACAGCGCCGGCAGGGTCGTGTTTCCCTTCGAAGCCGCCGGCCTGCGCGCCGTGGATATCGAAGTGTTTAAAATATTCAACGCCAATGTGCTGCAGTACCTCCAAGTGAACGATCTCGAAGGCGAAAACGAACTGGAGCGCGTGGGCAAAATCGTCCTGCAAAAAAAAGTGGATCTGCTGGCCTTGAATCCCGACGCCCGCCTCACGACCTGGCAACGCTACGGCGTGGATATCCAGGACATCGTGAACCAGGATCCGGGCGCAATTTACCAAATTCGCATCGCTTTCCGCCGCGGCTACCGCGCCGCCGCCTGCGCGGAAGCGCTCCCGCAAACCGACGAAAACGCCGACCAAATGGCGCATCTCGGGCGCCTGGACGAGGACGGCAACCTCAAGAGCATCATGGGCGGATACCGCGGTATTTACTTCGAAGCCGATTCGGAAGGCTGGTGGTGGGAGGACAATGAAAATGAAGGCGACGATCCCACCCGCTACAGCTGGTACAACCGCGACAACCCCTGCAAACGAGAGTACTATAACAATGAGCGCTTCGTGCGCCGCAATGTGTTCGCCAGCGAACTCGGCCTCACCGCCAAGCGCGGAAAGGACGGCTCCGTGTTTGTGATGGCCACCGACCTGAATACGGCCGAGCCGGTTTCCGGACTGGATATTGAATTTTACAACTTCCAATTGCAACCCATCGCCAAATTCCGCACCGACGGTTCCGGCGCAGTCAGCGTAGAATCCCTGCGCGAAAAACCCTTCCTCGCCGTCGCAAGCGGCGGCGGCCGAAAAGGCTACCTCCGGATGGCCGACGGCGGCGCGCTCTCGCTCAGCCGCTTCGACGTCGCCGGGGTGGAAGCGCAAAAGGGCCTCAAAGGCTTTATCTACGGCGAACGCGGCGTATGGCGGCCGGGCGATTCCCTGTATCTCCACTTTGTGCTGGAGGATAAAAAAGGCGATTTGCCCCAAAATCACCCGGTCAGTTTCGAACTCGCAGATCCCAAAGGCAATGTGCAGTACCGCACCGTCACCGGAAAACACACCGGCGGCGTGTACCCCCTCCATTGCGCTACCAACGCCGATGCGCCGACCGGCAACTGGACCGCCAAGGTGCAGGCCGGCGGCGCTACCTTCACCAAAATCCTGAAAATAGAAACGGTAAAACCCAATCGCCTCAAACTCGATCTGGACTTCGCCCGCAAAGAACTACTGCCCGGCGACGAGCAGCTGCCCGGCAAACTGCAAGTCAACTGGCTCCACGGCGCCCCCGCCAAAAACCTGCGCGCAAGGGTGGAATTGCAGGCGCGGGCTGCAACGACTACGTTTAAAAATTTCGCCGGTTTCGTGTTTGACGACCCGGCGCGCAGGTTCAGCGCCGACCCCCAGACGCTCCTCGACGGCAATCTCGACGACCAGGGCCGCGCCAACGTGCCGCTCCGACTCAATATCGAAAACGCCGCGCCCGGCAAACTCATCCTGCAGTTCAAAATGCGGGCCTTCGAAGGCGGCGGCGACTTTAGCAGCGACAATTTCGCGCTGGACTATTACCCCTACAATCGCTTCGTGGGCGTCGCCATCCCGACAAACCGATGGGGCGCCAAGGTACTCTCCGAAAAAGGCGAAACGATCCAATTCGTCTGCGTGGACGAAAAGGGCCGACCCGCCGCAGGCCGCAAGATCCAGGTGGGCCTCTACCGCTGCGACTGGCGCTGGTGGTGGGATGAAGACTACCGCGACAATGTGGCGCAATTCAACGCCGCAGATCACTTCAATGCCCAGGATAAAACCACCCTGACCACCGACCAGCGCGGTATCGCCTCCTGGAAAGTCAAACCCGGCGACTGGGGCCGCTACCTGATCCGTGCCAGCGACCCGGAAAGCGGGCATGCCACCGGCGATTTCTTCTGGACCGGGTATCCCGAAGACGAACAGGATATGCAGAGCCGAAATGCCGCCGCCATGCTGCCGTTTTCCGTGGAAAAAGAAAAATACCGCACCGGCGAAGAAGTGACGTTGCGCGTACCCGCCAGCGAAAACGGAAAAATCCTCCTCACGCTCGAATCCGGCGCCCGGGTGCTGCGCCATCTCTGGTTCGACGCCCAGGCAGGGGATAATCTGCTGAAATTCCCCGCAACGGCCGACATGGCGCCGACGGTGTACGCCCACGTCAGCCTCCAACAACCCCACGCCCAAACTAAAAACGACCTGCCCATCCGGATGTACGGTGTGATGCCGGTGCAAGTGGAAAACCCGGCGACACACCTCGAACCCACCCTCAGCCTGCCCGACGTCCTCAAACCCGGCGCGCCCTTCACCGTCAGCCTGCGCGAAAAATCCGGGAAAGCCTGCGCCTATACGATTGCGGTGGTGGATGAAGGCTTACTGGATCTCACCCGCTTCCAAACGCCCAATCCTTGGGACGCGTTTTATGCGCGGGAGGCACTGGGCGTAAAAACCTGGGATGTATATGACCACGTGCTGGGCGCTTTCGGCGCCGAATTGGAGCGCATGCTCAGTATCGGTGGCGACGCTTTTAATACCAAAGCTAAAAATGCCGCCCAGATCTCCCGCTTCAAACCCGTGGTGAAACATATCGGGCCTTTTTACCTGGAAAAAGGCCAAACCGCCCGGCATACCCTGCAAATTGACAATTACGTGGGCAGCGCCCGCGTCATGGCCGTCTGCTCGGCGCCTGCGGCTAACGGCCGGGGCGCTTACGGAAGCGCCGAAAAAACCTGCGCCGTGCGCAAACCGCTGATGATCCTGCCGACCCTGCCGCGTGTGCTGGGGCCGAACGAAACCCTGCGCCTGCCGGTGGATGTGTTTGCCATGGATAAAAAAGTAAAATCCGCCACTATTCGCGTGAAAGAAAAATCCGGCCTGGTCAGCATCGTCGGTAACTCGACGGTGACGCTCGACTTTTCGCAACCCGGACAGGAAATGGCCTACTTCGATCTCCAGGTGGGCCGCCGTACCGGCGTGGCTCGTTTCACGATTACCGCCGAGGGCGGCGGGGAAATGACCAGCGCGGACATCGAACTGTTCGTGCGCAACCCGAATCCGTCGGTCACGCGCGTGCAGGAGGGCGTCCTGGAACCCGGCAAGGAATGGTCTGCCAAGGTGGATCCGGCGACGTACGCGGAAATCAGCGGCGCGAAAATCGAAGTCAGTGCCCTGCCGCCGATCAACCTGAGCCGGCATCTTGAATTTTTGATACGTTATCCCCACGGCTGCATCGAGCAGACCGTCTCCGCGGCTTTTCCGCAGTTGTATGTGGATATCATCGCCCCGCTGACGGACAAAGAGCGGCAGGAAGTCGGCCGGAATGTAAAAGCCGCCATCGAGAAGATGCGGAATTTTCAAAACCAGGAAGGCGGATTTAGTTATTGGCCCGGCGGGTATGCCGCCGATGATTGGAGTAGCTCCTACGCCGGGCATTTTTTGCTGGAGGCAAAGAATAAAGGCTACGCGCTGCCGCAGGGCATGCTGGATCGCTGGACGGTCAGCCAAACGAAAATGGCGCGCCAGTGGCAGGCGCCCGCGGAAAACCCGGATGGGCGTTTCCAGCGCTTCGACGCCGACCTCGAGCAGGCCTACCGCTTATATACCCTCGCGCTGGCCGGCAAACCCGCTTTGGGCGACATGAACCGCCTGCGCGAGCGCAAAGACCTGTATGCGCAGGCGGCAGGCCTGCTCGCCGCGGCCTACGCACAAGCCGGCAAACCCGAAGCGGCGCGGGAAATCGCTTCGAAAAAATGGAAAAACGACTGGAAATACGCCTGGTGCGGCCAGACCTTTGGCAATGACCTGCGCGACCGCGCCCTGCTGTTGGAGACGTACGTTGCCACCGGCGACCGGAAGCGGGCCGAAACGCTCGTCAACCAGGTCTGCGGCTATCTGGGCGGTACCGACGAATGGTACTGGAATACCCAGAGCCTTGCCACCGCCCTGCGGGCCTTGTCGCGGTACGTGGAGAAAAACAGTCCGGCCGGACCCAACTACGCCTGCCGCTTCGGAAGCGGGGCGTACCGTCCGGGCGACGCCGGCCGTGCTTTTTCGATGACCGATTGCACGGAAAATATCCAGCGGGGCGGATCCGTCTCGGTCAAAAATAACGGTAAAGTGAAACTGTACGCCCGCCTGGCCGTCAGCGGGCTGCCGCTTGCCGGCGAAGAGCCGGAAACAGCCTCCGGGATTTCCCTCGCCGTGCGCTACACCGACCTAAAGGGCAATCCTATTGAGCCTGCGCAAATCCGGCAAGGGGCGGATATCGTCGCCGAGGTGACCGTCATGCGCAGGAAAGAGGATAAATTGGATTTCGATTACAACGAATTGGCCCTGTCGCAGGTGTTTCCTTCCGGTTGGGAAATCATCAATCCCCGCATGTCCTACGCCTCAGGCGGCGGCAGTCTGGCGGAATATCAGGATTTGCGCGACGATCGGGTGTACACCTATTTCGATCTGCCCTTCGGCGATGCGCGCAGCGGCGGCCGCACGGATACGCGCGCGGCGACGTACCGCATCCAGCTGAATGCCGCCTATGCCGGTCGGTATTACCTGCCCGGCGTGGCCTGCGAGTCTATGTATGACAAACGCATCCGCGCCGCCGTGGGCGGCCGGTGGGTGGAGGTGTTGTAGCAATTTGCTGGTTTGCAAAATACTTGAAAAAAAACATTTTGCGCGGGTCTCCTTTTTCCGATTTTTTTAAAAAAATCGGAAAAAGGAGACCCGCGCATTATTTTATTTCGCCGCCGGAGGCGGCGAAATGCTGCGCGCGCCTTCGAAATCCGTTGCGCAAACCGCCGGATTCAGGCGGTTTGCGAAATGGATTTTTCTTCCTCCTTGAACGTCTGAAACCACCCGGAATGTTCATTCGCCATAATGCCCTCGCAATTAGCGACAAAGCGCGCAAAGGCGCCCTCCACTTTTTCGTAGGGACCGGCGGCGGCGGTGAACAGCATTTTTTCCCGCATGAGCGCTTCGCGGGTCGCGCGGTAGGCGAGGTAGTTGTCTTTGTCCTTGAGCATACCCGAAATGCCTTCCATGCCCGATACGAGGGCGCCCAGTCCGCCGGCGACATACTTCAGCCAGTCGGCCGTATTGCTCAGGCTGACGACAACCGGGACCGAAATGCCCAGCAGGATCGTCGCGACCTTCATACGGCGGTATCGTTTTTTCAGGATCCCGCTTTTGCGGTCGTACCAGTCAATTTGATCCTGCACGCGGTTTTTGAGGTACTCATCGGGTGAAATTTGCGTATTCATA
>JAUMBL010000140.1:0-10152 GCA_032115775.1 Saprospiraceae bacterium
GCCGGATAATTTATGTACCTTTGCGTATATATTTAAATAAAACCATGACCGTAGAACAACAGCGCATGATAGATCGGGTCGAAGAAGCCCTAAATACCGTCCGGCCGCACTTAAAGGTGGATGGAGGCGACGTGGAATTGGTGGAGATCACCGATGACCTGCATGTGCGAATCCGCTGGCTCGGCATGTGCGAAAATTGTGCCATGTCCACCATGACGCTCCGAGCCGGTATTTCAGAAGCCATCCGCAATAAAATCCCCGAAATCGAAGGCGTAGAAGCGGTTAACTAATCTGTTAATCCTACGCTTAAAATCTCATCCGCAATTGGCATTTCAGCGCCTGGCGCATACCCGGTTCAGCGCTGTCCGTCACGGTCTTCTCCTGTATCGTCCGCTCGTAACGCCCCTCCAGTCGTAGCCAGGCATTTACCCGCCAAGAGAGGTTTAAGAACATCCGCGTACCCCGCCCGGAAAACGCCGGCACGGAAAGTGCGGCAAATAAATCCTGCTCGTAAGCGTACACGCGGGTGTTGAAATCCGCCGTATCAAACAGGGTAAAACGAAAAGTACCGGAAACCGGAAAACTAAGCGATTTAAACACCGCCTCCTGAAATGCTATAAAACCGCCGGCCGCCGGAAGGTTACCTACAGCATACCGCGTCCATTCCACCCGACTGCGCAATTCCAACCCGCCGCCCAATTTGTACGCCGCATGCACCCGCACCCGCTCCCGGCGATGCGGAAATAAATCGGCGACGGATTCCAGCACGTCGGAACGCTCCTTGGTTTCCGAAAACCACAATAGATACATGGATACGCCCCGCCGGGGCGTCCAAATCACCCGGGCAAGGTACTCCCAGCCAACAGAAGGCGCATCAGCGCCGAAACGCAGCCACGGATGCCTCCAAATATCGGCGTAGGCGTTGATGCGCCAGGGCTTCGCGGGTTTGGCCTCCACGCCGACATAAAGCCCGCGCTCATTCGACGAAGAAGCCGTTTCAGAAAAAGGCGCCGCATAAATCGCCTGATAGTCGCGCCCGAAATACCGATGCACCACGGCAAGCGTCGCGCGTCGATCTGCCGAAAACAACACGCCGTTTACCGCCGCGAAACCGCCCTGCGCACTGCGTGCGGCCTCGCCGAAAGCCAGCAGATTCCGAACGTGAAACTGGTAATCCACACTCATGCCGGTAAGCGTATTCCCCGAAAAGCCAAAGCGCCGGTAGGGCGCCGGCGCGGGCGTCCAGGATTTGTCGAAATGATATCCAACGCCGTTCAACGCCACGTGGCCCCGCGGGCGCCGCCGAACAATCGAAATCCCGCCGAGCTGCTCGCGCACCGCCCGCTCGTCGGCAATCTCTGCCGCCGTCCGATGCAGACCGGAGGTTTGCAAGGCACTGAAGGCCAGATCCGTTTCGGTAGAATCGAGCGGAACTAGCATGTTGCCGTCGCGCCGTCGCCGAGAGTAGAGTAGGGTCGCTTCCCAGTCCCGACTAACTCGAATAGTCGCGCCGGCGCCACGCAGAAAAAAAGCCTCACCAAAAGCCGAATAGGGTCGCAACGCCGGGCCGCCGCGCGCCACGCCTACGCTTTCGGCGGATTTCCCGGGCATAAAACCGGTTTGAAGCAGCAATCCCTGCCCAAACCGCGCAGCGTAATCGCCCACCGCAAGCTGTGCAAGCGCTGGATGCGCCCCTTGTAGAAATACATGCGCGCTGTAAAAATCAAACCCCTGCGGATTACTGCCGGAGAAAAACGCCTCGCCAGCATCCTGCTCCGCTGTAATGCCATATCGAAGCC
Source organism: Saprospiraceae bacterium (assembly GCA_032115775.1). Lineage (GTDB taxonomy): Bacteria > Bacteroidota > Bacteroidia > Chitinophagales > Saprospiraceae > M3007. The sequence goes on from JAUMBL010000140.1 coordinate 1,800, forward strand.
GACTGTCAAAAGTATGGCGGTACCGCAAGGCAACAGCAGGAAACCGACCCTCGTAGTCGGAAGCAATATCCGACTGCAATGATCTGCCCCAACGCGTCAGCAACTCATTTTCACCCTGCCAAATTCCCTGCCGAAGCGGAATGGCGCGCTGATCCAGTCCGGTTCGCACCCCAAAAAACGGCCGGACGCGCTCAATGTCCGCCAGTTCCCAACCTGGCACCGCCTGCAACTCATAGATATTCAGCAGCGCTCCAAATTCGGCTTGGTAGGCGCGCAACTGCTCGACTTGCAGGGCGGAGACCAGACCAGACTGCAGCAAATCCGCCGGATCCAGCGCATTCAAATTGGCCGGATTAGCGCGCAGCCGCTCCAAGTGTTCGGTCAGCAGTTGCGCGTCCGACTCGCCGCCTTGTTCGCCGTCGCGGAAGAAATTTTCTAACAATTCGCCGTTTATTGGATCTTCCACCTGCGCGCCAAGACGCGTGCTACAACCGCAGAATCCAAAGAGACTCGGTAAAGTAAAGTAAAAAATCGCTTGAATACGGCGATAGATAGGGTTTAAAGGCATTGTCAGGACAAATTTTGGAATTACTAGACAATGATAGCGAAAAAAGATCGTTTTGAAAAGACATTTTTTCGCGTCCATCGCGGGCCAAATTCACTACTTTTGCAAAAATTTTCAACCAATCAAAAATAGTACGCAAACATGAAAAAAATGATCTTGGGAATCCTCGCCGGCGCGACGCTCACGCTCTTTTCGGCTTCCTGCGGCGAAAAACTGCTGACGGAAGAGCAGGTTCAGGCAGAAATTCAAAAAGGCCTGGAGGCGGGCAAACCGGCCATTGAGCAGGAAGAAGCAGCCCTCTGCGATTCAGAATTTGAAGTCCGCGTGCAGTCGGAAGTAGAAAAGAAGAAAGCCGAAGCCGGCGCAGCGCCTGTCCAGTAACCAAACAAACACCCTTTTTCCTACACAATTAAAAAAGAAAAGACACCATGCATAAAAAAATGCTTTTCGGCGCGGCTGCGCTTTCTGTGGCTTTTATCAGCCTGACCGCTTTCGGCGGCAAAACGCTCGAACAACAAAGAGCGGAAATCAACCAAGCCATTCAAACCCAACTTGAAGCGTTCCGCCAGGAACAAAAACAGGCGTGCTCCGATCGCGTAACGGCGGAGGCGCAAACGCGCTATGATGCTTTTGTAGCCGAGCAAGAAGCGGCGGCAACAGCCAAAAAGCCCACAACGGCGAAAAAGACGGTTAAAAAACCCGCGGCGCCAAAAGCCGATCCGCTCCCGCAGCCGACGCCGCCGGCGCCGGATCCGCAAAAAGCCCGCAGCGGCGCCGCACAACAAGGCGATGTCGAAACGCAAAAGTCGCGTTCGGGCGCAGCGCCCCCGCCTACATCTCCGGAAGCAGCTCCTGCGCAAAAGAAACGCGGCGGCGCTGTAAAGCAAGAAGGCGGTAATTAATCCGCTGATTTACGGAGTTTTATAATAAAAAAGGCCGTTGCAAGTTGAACTTGCAACGGCCTTTGAATTTTCGGCAGTAGTCCGCGAATTACTTCGTGTAGTTAAACGTCGCGTCGTCGTAGGTGTTGTCCGAGAAAGTCACCCGGTAGGTACCCGTCAGCGCGTTGCCGGTCAGTGTTGCTGTTCCGGTGAACTTGCGGCCGGTCGGGTCCGTAAAGGTCAGATCCAGTTCCTCCGCCGTCAACGACGTAGGGGCTTCGCGCTGAATGGTTGCGTCCAGGAAGGATTCGAAGCCGCCAAAATTGCTGATGCGAACCTTGGTCTCGGAGAGCCGGGTAATAACCGCAGGCTGCGCCAGGGTGTACACACCCAAGGTGGTGCCTGCCGTGCTGGCCGTCACATTGTCGCTGCCGAGATAGGAGCCCAGGAATTTCGTGGCCCATTCCACATCGCAGGCATCGCCTTCGAAGCCGTCGTTGCATTCGCAGGTACCTTCAAAGCAGGTACCATTCGGACCGCAATCTACGTCCTTACAGGGATCGGTTTCGCCGCAAGACGTGGTGAACAGGGTGAAAGCGCCAAAGAGGGCGGCCAGTAAAAAAAGTTTTTTGCTCATTGCTGGTGCAGAATTTTGTGTTGTTAAATTAGGTGAAAAACGTTTGGAGTGGCAAAAGTACGGAGTTTTATTAAAAAAATTAGGGTTTTGTCATGTTTATGGCAGCGTTGGGTATTGAAAAAATCCCAGATAATAGCCCATTACTGCATAATCACGGAGATCGCAGTGTAAAAATCCGGCTAAATCTATACCTTCGCTCCGCCGATTAGTCGGTTTTACTGAAATTCTGACGCATGAATTTTCGAAAATTATCCTTCCACCTCGCGGCCATAGTCGCCTTACTGGCGATATCCGCCTTATTTTTTGCCCCCAACGCCTTTCAGGGCAAAGTGCTCCCGCAGCCGGATAACGACAAGGCAGTCGGGATGCGGACTGAAATCCTAGAGTATCTGGAAAAAGACGGCAAAGCCCCATTGTGGACAAATAGCGCTTTCGCTGGGATGCCCGGTTACCAAATTTATTCGGCAGCCTCCGGCAATTTTACAGGGCCGGTTTTTAACGCGCTTTTTTTATGGACGGACTACACTGCTGTCTGGGTGCAGTTATTTCTGGCCATGCTACTGACGTATTGGTGCCTGATTACGCTGCGGACTGACTGGCGCGTCGCGCTCTTCGGCGCCATGGCCTATGGAATCAGTACCTATAATGTGGATATTCTGGAAGCCGGACATACCACCAAAATGATGGCGCTGGCACTGGCGCCGGGTGTATTTGCCGGACTCACCCTGCTCCTCCGACGCCAATGGTTACTCGGCGGCGGACTCACCGCGCTGTTTATCGCCCTGCAGGTGTATGCGAATCACGTGCAGATAACCTACTACACCCTTATATTATCCGGTTTCTACTTTTTGGCCCAACTCTTTGCCGCAGTCCGTGAGCGCGGCATGACCGATTGGCTCAAATCGGCGGGAATTGCCGCCCTGGCAGTCGGTCTTGGCTTCGCCGCAAATACTTCTAGGCTCTGGCCGACCTATGAATACAGTCAGGAAACGATTCGCGGAAAGTCTGAACTGGCACAAAAGGCTGCCAAAGGTACCGGCTTGGACAAAGATTACCTCTTCGGCTGGAGCTACGGTATCAGCGAAAGCTTGACGCTGATGGTGCCGCATTTCGCCGGAGGTGGGGCAGGGGAGCGCTTCGAGGACACCAAACTGTATAAAAATGTGCAGCCGCAACTGCGCGGACAAATCGGAGGTCTGTTTTATAATGGCGATCAACCGTTCGTGGGTACCGCGATCTATTTTGGCGCCGCCTTGTTGTTTCTCTTTTTTGTTGGGGCGTTTTTATTGAATAACACGCTGCGCTGGTGGCTTCTGGGCAGCGCCGCATTCATGATCAGCCTCGCATGGGGAAAGAATTTTTTCCTGAATGACATCTGGTACACCACACTGCCGTTTTTTAACAAATTCCGCGCCGTATCTATGGCGCTGGGACCCGCCCATTGGTGCGTAGCCATTCTGGCCGCACTCGGCCTACAAAAATTGATGGACGCTTCCGTATCCGTGGAACAACGGCGCCGTGCAGTACTTCTGGGTGGGGGAATCAGCGCGCTGTTGTGCCTGATCGCCCTCGTAATAGGCAGCAGCAGCGGCCCGAATGACGCCATGCTGGCCCAGCAAAGTCCGGATTTGTTCCGGCTGCTGGAAGAGGATCGCTCGTCTATGCTCCGCGCAGACGCGCTGCGCTCGCTGGCCATTATCGCACTGTCCGTTGGCCTGATCTGGCTGTACCTGCGCGGCGCGCTGAAGGCCGCCGTACTCGTGCCGGCGATCGCACTCATTGCGTTGGTTGACAGCTGGTCTATCTGTACCCGAACGATTTCCGCCGATAAGTACGTCACAGCAAGCGCTGCCGCCGCACCGCCGGAAATGTCGGCTGCCGACCGGAGCATCAAACAGGATCCCGATATTTTTTATCGCGTACTGGACCTGTCCCGCGGCGGTATCACCGGCAATGCAATCACATCATATTACCACAAAAGTATCAGCGGCTACCACGCAGCCAAACTCCAGCGCTTTCAGGAAGTGGTAGATACGTTTCTGAGCTCCAGCCTGGGCGATAATCTCCACATCGTCGGGATGTTGAACGGAAAGTATCTCGTGTCGCAGCAAGGAGAAGTGATGCGTAACCCGAAGACGCTCGGCAACGCTTGGTTTGTGCAGAACGTCCGGGTCGTACCCGACGGTAACGCAGAAATCGGCGCGCTGCACACCCTGAATCCAGCCGAAGAAGCCGTAATCCAACAAAGCTTCGCCGCCGCAGCCGGCGATCTGAATATCCGCCCGGACAGCAGTGCAACGATTCGACTTACCAGATACCATCCGGATAAAATGGCTTACGAATATTCGGCCGCCGGCGACCAAATCGCGGTATTCTCAGAAATTTATTACCCGCCGGCGAAAGGCTGGAAATGTTACCTGAACGGCAATCCGGCGCCGGATTTCTTCAAGGTCAATTATTTGCTGCGCGGAATGCGCCTGCCCGCCGGACAAAATATGAAACTCGAGATGCGCTTCGAACCGCGCTCCTTCTATCTCGGCGAAAAAATTTCAATGGCCGCCTCCGGTATCTTGATGCTGGCCCTGCTGCTGGGTTTGTTTCTCTGGTTCCGCAAGCGGGAAGAACTGCCGGATCCCGTCCTGCTCAGCGATGTGCAGCCAACGTCAAAATCGTCGGTCGATAAAGAAAAGAAAGCGTCTGCGCCTCCTAAAAAGGGCAAAAAATAATCGCCCCGCCTCAACGACTTGCTAAAAGCTGTTGATAAAGCGTAATATAACGCGCGGCAATGAGCGGATTTGAATACGCCGCAAGCGCTTTTTGCCGCGCTTTTTTTGATTTATCCTGTTGATTGTCAATTAAATATAAAATACCTTTCGCCAATTCATCAGCATCTCGCTGCGGCGCGATATAACCTTCTGACAGATGACCCACCATTTCCGGTATGCCGCCGGTTTTAAAACCGGCTACGGGCGTGCCGCAGGCCAAAGACTCTAGCACGGTATTAGGCAAATTGTCTTCCAGGGAAGGAATGACAAAAACATCGGCTGCCGAGTACGCATTTACCAAATCGGCAGTGTTGGATAGCATCCCCAGCGCATGAACAGGGTAGGGTAGCGCCTTCAAATCAGCCGGATCGCTTTTACCCATTACCAAAATTTCGATCGGCCGCTCCGGTTGTGCTTGTTTTATTTTTTCCAAAGCAGCCTGCAAATAGGAAAATCCTTTTCGCGTTTCCGAGACTTTCATGGCGACGAATAAGACGACCTGCGCGTTCTTGCCGATCCCGATTTGTTGTCGGTAGGCGATTCGTTCCGGTGCCCCCATCGGTTTGAATGTTTCCGTGTCTATTGGATTGGGAATCGCTTCTACAGGATAGGCGCGCAACAGCGAACTGGAACGCGCGATTCCGGCAAGCCATTCGCTGCAGGTGACAAAATGAATATTTTCGGGAAAAAACGCCCTTTTCCGATCCAGAATCGTCTTGGATAAATCCTGCGACCCCGGCCGCCGCAGAAACGGGCAGTCGCCGCATCCCCGCTGAAAATGGTCGCACGCGTCGCTGTAATGGCAGCCACCGGTGAAAGCCCACATGTCATGCAGCGTCCAGACAATCGGCTTGCCCAATGACCCCAACTGACGGATATTTTGCAGCGACAAAAAACCCTGATTGATCCAGTGCAAGTGCAGCACGTCTGCCGCCTGCACCAACGAGTGCTTCCGAAGATCATGGCCAAAATTGGCGAGAGAAAATGAAAAACGAACCGATTTGTCGCGCTCAAAGGGCAAGAAAGACAATCGCTCCGCGTAAAAAGGCCATTTTGCACCGGCTTGGTCGGCCGACAAAAAATCGGCGTGCGAGCCGACCGATTGGAGCGCAGTCTGGAGCCGGCGAGCAGCCACCCCCGCACCCCCATGCCGGTAGGTATTGATGAGCAAAATACGCATTCAAAATTGCATGTTTGTGAAAACAACTTAGACAAATTTCCGTTCGAAAGTCTGAAAATCATTACCTTTGACGGAATCATGAGCCATAAGATTGCAAAACTATGTAATTCGCGCCACGCTGCCTGAAATTTCTTTACGCGCCAGGAATGAACTATATTATTTACGACCTTGAGGCGACCTGTTGGGAAAATATGCCGATCGGGTACGTCCAAGAGACGATAGAAATCGGCGCGTATCGCTTCAATGAGTACGGCCAACTGCGCGGTAAATTCAGCCGGTTCGTAAAACCGGTCGTGCACCCGGTGCTATCGCTGTTCTGCCGGGAACTAACCGGGATTTCCCAAGAAGAAATCAATCGCGCCGATACTTTTCCAATTGTCATTGAGGAATTTATGGATTGGGGTCGGGTGGATACCGGCGATTATCTGCTATGCTCCTGGGGCTCCTTCGATCGAAAAATGCTGGCTGCCGACTGCCAATTGCACCGGCTCGACGATGATTGGACAGCGCTCCACACGAATCTGAAAGAGCAATACCGCGTGATGCACGGCAAACGCAACGGCATGGGCCTTAAAAAGGCCGTAGAGCGCGAAGGAATTGTATTCACCGGCCAACACCACCGCGGAATTTCCGACGCCGAAAATCTGGCCAAATTGTTCTTGCGCTACCTGGATCGCTGGAATCTGTAGATTTCCCGCAGAATTCTGCGGGAGTTCCTCAAGACGCGTACGGCGAGTCGTACCCGAGGATGCGCAGCATCGAGGCCGCCTCCTGTTCCTGGAAGGCTTCCCAGTCCGTCAGTTCGCCGTAGTAATTTTTGTCAATCAGAATATGTTTCGGCGCTGGGATGAGGCAGTGCTTCAGTCCGCCGTATCCGCTGAGCGATTCTTGGTACGCGCCCGTGTGGAAAAAACCGATATAGAGCGGCTCTTCCGTTTCTTCGTTGTAAGAAGGCAGATAGACCTGATTCATGTGCGCCTCCGAGTTGTAATAATCTGCATTGTCGCAGCTGATCCCGCCGATATTTACCCGTTGGTAGGGTTTATTCCAGTGATTGATTGGCAGCAGGATAAAGCGCTCCTTGATGCCCCAGCTGTCAGGCAGCGTATTAATCAGCGAATTATCGAGCATATACCACTGTTCCGCATCGTTTTGTTGTTTTTTCCCGATTACGGAAAAGATCGTGGCGCCGCTTTCGCCAACTGTATATTTTCCGAATTCGGAATAAATATCCGGCTCCGGCACGCCCTCGTCGTCGCACCCTTCCTTAATCATCCGGACGATTTCGCTGACCATGTAATTGTAGTCGAATTCGAAGCCGAGCGAATTTCGGATCGGCATTCCGCCGCCCATATTAAAGCAGGATAGGGTAGGGCAGACCTTCCGGAGCTGACAATAGACCTTAATCGCTTTTTGCAATTCCGTCCAGTAGTATCCGGTGTCTTTAATGCCCGTGTCCACAAAAAAGTGGAGCATTTTGAGTTCAAATTTGGGATTTTCGGCAATTTTCTGCTGGTAAAAGTCTAGTACTTCGCTCTGGCGGATGCCTAGTCGCGAGGTATAAAATTCAAAATTAGGTTCTTCTTCCGTGGCGATCCGGATGCCGATACTGCACTTGTTCTTTTCGATCAGGCGGTCGAGATGTTCGAGTTCCTGGGCGTTATCGCAGACGGGGATCACATTGTAGAATCCTTCATTAACCAGATTGGCGATGCGTTGGATATAGGCGAGCGGCTTATATCCATTGTGCACGATGGTGGTGCCTTTATTGATTTTGCCGAGTTTGTAGAGGCGCCAGATCAGTTCGATATCGAAGGCCGAGGAAGTTTCCAGTTGCGTGCCGCTCTCCAGTACTTCGTTCAACACGAAAGCAAAATGCGAGCTTTTTGTACAGTAGCAATAGACGTATTTGCCGTTGTAGGCATGGCGTTGGATGGCGTCGCGGAACAGTTTTCGGGCTGTTTGGACTTTTTCGCCGATTTTGGGCAGATAGGTCAATTTAAGAGGCGAACCATATTTTTTGATCAACTCATAGACATCTATACCATTGAACTGCAGCCGGTTATCTTTTAGGGCGAATCCGTCTTGGGGGAAGTCAAAAGTTTGGGCTACCAGGTCGAAGTATGTATTTTTCATCTCTTGAACGTGCGCGATTGTTGTTTCGGCGGCGAAGGTAACGTATGGCGGGTTTAATTTTGAATAAATTTTTTATCTATAATTTATATTATGTTAAATAGGGGATTTGCCATGGCATCACTTACGCATTTTCATCCACTTCGTCACACCTCGAAATAATTCGTCAAATGAATCGTATTCCTGTCGAAA
>JAUMBL010000141.1:0-3924 GCA_032115775.1 Saprospiraceae bacterium
AAAAAAACCGCCGCTCCTTTCGAGAGCGGCGGCTATATATATTGTGCGTTCTGCGTATTCCGCGAATTCTGCGGGATCCCAATACCTATTCTGCGTATTCCGCGAATTCTGCGGGATCCCAATACCTATTCTGCGTATTCCGCAAATTCTGCGGGACCCCAATACCTATTCTGCGTATTCCGCGAATTCTGCGAGGGTGTATCATAAGTCCGTGAAAGCCCCGTTAAGCAAAAAAATATTTTGTTTGGTTGCCTGTTTTTTTGATTTTTTTAGAAAAAATCAAAAAAACAGGCAACCAAACATTATTTTATTTCGCCGCCGGAGGCGGCGAAATACTTGTGATACACCCTCCTTTACTTTTTGTGGATGATCTTCAGATCGAGCGAACCAACCGTCAGCGCCCAGAGCGTTTCGAAGGGAATAATTTCCACTTCATGCGTTTGGTTGGCGACTTCAAGCGGCACCGATTCCAGTTGTTTGAGCAGCTTACCGGTTTTACGGATAACAGCCTCTCGGTGGTATTGCGTTTCCGGCAGGCACAGCAGCATCTTAATAAAGGTGTTGCTTCGGAAAGTGTCTTTTTCCCGGAGGTATCGCCCGAGGTATTTCTGGATCCCTTCGATGCGCTCCGCGACGTCGCCGTAGTTCTTTTCGGAGAGTGCGTACAGGATTTGAATCACCAGGATAGCGGTATTCATGCCGCGTTTGTCTTTCGAGAACGTCGGGATTTCGTTTTGGAACCGACCCATCCGGAATTTCCCCTCCTGGTTGCCTCCCAAGCGGATTTTGTCAATTTTGACCAGATAGTGCAGGTAGGCGCGGTAAATCGCCCACATTTCCGAGATTGCCGGGATATTGACGGGGAATTTCGGATGATTGACCGAGCGGTCGTACACCCGATAAGCCTCCTCGTAGTGGCCGGTGTGCATGGCGAGCATGAAGAACAGTTCCTGGAGTTTAAACCAGTTGAACGAGCCTTCTTCGAACATGCCCAGGGTTTTATCCACGTATTTTTGTCCTTTCTCGAATTCCCGCAATTGGAGGCTGCACACGATCAGGTTGTAGTAAAAAACCTGCAGCGGGAGGCCGCTGTAATATTCCTTTTGATCAAAAAACTCGATGGCATCTTCACAGATCCGGGCTACGGCTGCATAATCGTACACGCCGTTATAAATCAGGACGTGGATCATTCGGCCGAACAGGTGCAATTTGAACGAACCGCAGGTTTGCATGAACGGTTCCAGTTCGGCGTAATATTCTTTTGCCTTCCGGGTGGTATCCTCGTGGGCGGATTTGCTGTTGGTGTACTGGATCATCAAGTCCGAGTAGTAATCCTCGGCCTTACTTTCCATCATCCAGATTTTTTCGTATTTCCGGTATTCCTCGCGGGCGCTTTCGTAGCGCTTGAAGTCGCCGTCCACCGTGCTGTATTGTAGCCGGAGCACGCGGAGGATATCGAGGGTGAGTTCGGTAAACTCGAATTTGACAGTATGCCGGAGCAGTTTTTCCAGCTGATCAATACCGTTCAGTTTTTCATTCCGGATCAGCAGGATCATCGCGGCGGCCCAGCGTTTGTAGCAATCGAGAAACGCTTTTTGTCGGACGGTATAGTTAGATTCCTTGTAGTCCAGCAGGAAAACAGAGTCTAGGAGCCTTTCTTTCAGTTTGTACTTCAGGTTGGAATACCCGGAAGCCTCCTCACTTTTCCCATAGAGCAGGCCTTTGGCCTCCTCATCGCTTCCGATGGCCTGATTGGCGATGGCATCATACAGCTGCTCCATCTTGGAACCGGGTTCCAAGATGACGTTCAGCAAGCCGTTGGTCTTGAGCTTGGTGCCGTGAATTAATTTTACCAATTCGATCAGGTCATTCATTGGCAGGCGTCTTTTATGCCTATATAAACTGTTTCAAATAACCCGGGACTTTTACCGAACGCGCACAGAAACATGCGGCAGCAAAACCCAAGCGGCTGGAATCCTTGGAGCGGTTGAGGTGTGGTGTTCGACCGGCTGTGCAGCGTTCTTTGCGCTGCCTCGCTACCGGTCGGACAGTTGCTGTTTTAATTGGAACAGGGAATGTGCGTGTGGTTGAGAAAATACCAATCGGATCAAAAAATGAACGATTGGCCATACACAGGATTTAAACGCAGTGCAAGATTAATAAGCGCATCAGATGCCTCAAAAGTATAATAAGTATTTTCGTTATGTTAAAAAAAATAAAAATTTATTTTAAAATAATTTATAATACATTATTTATCAATATAAATAAAGAATAAAAACTACTTTAATATTAAAGTATTTTTTAACGGAAACGAGTACAGGCGCTTTGAATGACGGCTACAAAGATGAGAGCAGCCTCGCGATAAATTAGAGGCAAAAAACAGATAAAAATATACCGTCAAAAAGGAGGATACTTTTAAATAAAAAATTATAAAACACTAATAAACAAATTATTAGCGCTCTTTAATTTTTAGAAAAACACCCAAAATTAGATGTCGAACAATAGAACAATGCTTCCGTTTTTCCAGAAGATGGGAGCTATCCGTCTCGAATACGCTTTAGTCGCCTGCGAGGAGTTCGATGACCGGGCGAGATTCCGGGCGGCCGAGGGCTTCCAGGGCCATTTCCCAGAGATCTTCGTAGGGGATAATTTCGATGTCGTGCGACTGGCCGGCGAAGTCGAGCGGCATTTTTTCGAGCATTTTCCGGTATTTGTCGGCATGTCGGCGGACGGCCTCCGGGTGGAAATCGGCGTGCGGCGCCTGCAAGAGCATTTTGATAAAACAGCTGCTCCGGTAGTGTTCGTTGACCTTCAGGTATCTGGACGAATACCGTTCGATCGCCTCCATGCGATCAATGGTTTCCGAGAAACGCCGGTGGAGCAAGAGGTAGAGAATTTGCAGGATCAGGATGGGAATATTCATGCCGCGTTTGTCCTTGGAGAAGATTGGCACCTCATTGACAAAGCGGGCCATCCGGAATCGGCTGAAAATTTTATCGCCCGGCGCCTGTTTGATTTTGCCAGATTCGATCAGGTAATAGAGGTAGGCCTCCAGGATCTTCCAGGTTTGTTGGATAACGGACGGCAGCGATGGGAAGCGCCGGTGCGCGACGGTCAGCCGGAATATTTCGTAGGCGTGCTGGTAGCGGCGCGCGTGCAGCGAGAGCGTGAGCAGCAGTTCCTGGTATTTAAACCAATTAAAAGAGCCGACGTCCAGCAGTTGCAGGCCGCGCCGGGCTGCCGCTTCGCCGTTTTCGAAATCGCGCAGTTGGACGAAACACACCATTTCCTGATACAAAAAAACCTGCAGGGGGATGGTCGCGATATACTTTTTGGCCTCGAAGAACCGGATTGCGCGATCGCACACTTCCAGTGCGGCGCGGTAGTCGTTGATGCTGGTATGCACCATCGCCTCGATCAGGCGGCCGCAAAAGTGGAGCCGATAGGTGGTATGCCGGGTCATGGCCGATTCCAGTTGCCGGAAATAGTCGGCCGCTTGCCGGTGGACGTCCGTCTTGGCGGACTTATCATTGACAAAGCGTATAACTAAATAGGTGTATAATTCTTCCGACAGGTTTTCGTAATACAACACCTCTTCCAATTCCCGGGCCATACGGCCGTACTGATCGAATTTTTTCAGATTACCCTCGAGCGATCCGTAATACAGCCGCAGATGGCGGACGACGTCGAGGGCGACGTCCGTGAACTCATACTTGCGCGCCAGTTTGAGGGTTGGCGCGGCGAGTTCCAGCACACTTTGGTGGGCGCTCTTACCGGATAGCAATTTCAGCGCGCCCCAGTTCCGGTAACATTCAAAATAAGCCTTCTGGCGCTGATGGTAATTCGGCTGGGTCAGATCCACCATGAGCAGCAGCCGCAGCAGGTGCTCTCGCAGCACCCGTTTCACCCGCTGAAATCGCCGCG
>JAUMBL010000142.1:0-9449 GCA_032115775.1 Saprospiraceae bacterium
CGATGCCTGTACCAGCGGCGGCAGGGCTGCTCGTTCCGATCCGGTTTTTTACATGATCTATCACGTCTTTGTAGCTAATTCGGGCGGCGCCGTCGGCGGCGCGCACATCGCCCAGGCTGACGCCGAACTCTTTTGCGCGCTTGCGGGCGAGCGGGCTGACGCGCAGTTTGCCGCTTTCCTGCGTTTGTACGGCGGGCGGCGGGCTGGAGATCGGTGCTGCGACTGATACGGCGACCGATGCAGTTTCCGGCGCTGCGGGCGCTTCAGCGGCAGGTGCGGTGGGTGCGGGCGCCGAGGCGGCGTCGGTACGTAGGCGGAGTACGGGCGTGCCCTCCGTTACGTCGTCACCTTTTTTTACCAGGACAGCCTCTACTTCGCCGTCGGCGTCCACCGGCATTTCCGCATCTACCTTATCGGTACCGACGACCAGCACGATTTGTTCTTTGCTGACTTTATCGCCGGCCTGCACCAGGATATCGAGCACTTTCCCGACTACCCCATCGCCCAGGGAAGGAAGTTTGAATTCGTAAGCCATATCACTTTTTTTTGCGGCGCAAATATGCGCTAATTTTCCGGTTCCTTAAAACTTTCCATGCTTCATGATCGAATAAATTAGTCGAAGCGACAGCAATCCGGACACGATAAAGCCGACGAGTCCTACTACCGGCATGCCATGGTATTTAGGCGGTACGTCGGCGACTACGATCAGGGCGGAGCTGACCAGGAGGGCGACCAGCAGCAGGGTGAACGCGATTCGATTAGACACCGTTTCCATTTTTTGGAGCAGCGGTTCGATGCCTTTGTGTTCGAATTCGATGTGTAATTTTCCGCGTCGAATTTTCTTTATGATTTCACGCGCGTCTTCGGGGAATGTTGCGGCGAGGGTGTAGATATTCCGCACCGATTTGGCTAGGAGTCGGGAAAGTTTTTCCGGCGAGTATTTTCGCGTTAGCAGGCTTTGAACAAACGGCGTGATATTGCCGATGATATTGTATTTGGGGTCGAGCGTGAGGCCTACGCCTTCGATGATGACGAGCGCCTTCATCAGCAGGAGCAGGTTGCTTGGAATTTTTATTTTATAATCGAAAAAAAGCGCGTTTAGCGCGGCCATGACCTCTTCGCCCTGCACCTGATCCACCGTGACAGCGGAGTAGTTTTCAAAAAACTCGATGATATCATATTCGAGATTTTTATCATTGATGGTATCGGCGCTGAAAGAAAAGCGTTTGAGCGCTTTTTTCATGGCTTCCACGTCTTTTTCATGGACGGACAGCAACAGATCGGCCAGCAATTCTTTGTCTGAATCGATGATGGTACCCATCATGCCGTAATCAATGAAGCAAATCCGCTGGTCGCGGAGGACGAAGATATTACCCGGGTGCGGATCGGCGTGAAAGAACCCGTATTCGAATATCTGTTGAAAATACAAGCCGATGCCTTTTCGGGCCAATTCCGGGCCGGCCAGGCCGATTTTTGCCAGTGCGCGCAGGTCGGTAATTTTAAGCCCTTCGATATACTCCATGCAGAGTACTTTATCGGTCGTGAATTCCGGATAGACGCTGGGCACGTAGATATCCGGGTTGCCGGCGAAATAGTGTTCGAAACGGCGCACATTCGCCATTTCCATGGTGAATTTCAGTTCCTTTCGGATACTGGTTTCGAACATTTTCACCAGATCAACCGGTTGGTACGCGCCCAGATGCGGCATATAGCGTTCCGCCATGCGGGCGAGGCCTTTGAGCACGGCGATATCCTCCTCGATGGTGATATCTATTCCCGGTCTTTGCACTTTGAGCACCACCTCCTTGCCGCCGACCAGTCGGGCGCGGTGCACCTGCGCCATGGAGGCGGAGGCGAGCGGTTTGGCGTCGAAGCGTTCGAAGCACGTGTCCACCGGTTGGCCGAGTTCTGCTTCGATCACGGCGATGATGTCCTCCGGGGGCACCGGAACGGCATGATTCTGGAATTTTTCCAGTTCGAGGAGCAGTTCATCGGGTAGCAGATCCGGACGGTTGGAGGCGATTTGGGCGAACTTGATGAACGTCGGGCCCAATTCCTCGCAAACCATCCGGATGCGTTCGTAGGTAGTAAATTCCAGACCGGAAATCCCTTGATGGACTGGCGTCAGCGCCCTGGCCGCTTTTTTAAATTTTGCGATTGCGGAGTTTGCGATAAAGTCTTCGAATCCGTATTTAATCAGCACGCCGATTACGTGTTCGTAGCGTCGCAGCACCGAGGGGCTTTTATGATTGCGCTTCATTCCGGCCATAGAGCGATTAAGTAAACAATTCTTTCAGCGCCTTTTTCAGGTGATCGGCTGCGACGCCCAATTCATCGGAGATGATCTCCAACTTATCCGGCGTTTCTTTGTGCATGCGTTCGCGCACGGAGGCGACGGCGTTGCGGATGTCCGATTTTTTTTCTTCGAGCGCGTCTTCCATTTCGTATTTACCGAGCGCCAGTTGGACGCGATAGCCGTCCAGTTTGGTTTTAAAATAATCGAGTTGCTCCTGCATGTCATCGGCCATCTCACCGTACTGGTCCTTGATTTCTTGTTCGAGCGCGTAGATTGCTTCGAGGGTATCGCGTTTTTGCGCTTCGAACTCCTCTTTACTTTCGCCCATATCCTTGCCGAGGCGTTCTTCCAGCTGATCAAATTTTTCGATCAAGGCAGTTTTGCTTTCCTCAAAGCGTTCTTCGGCGTCCCGCATGCGTTTTTTTTGTTCTTGCATGTAGAGGCTGAGGTTTTTTCTTTCTCTTTCGAGGGCGTCCTTCGCCTCCGCCTTTCCGAGGGCGAGTTGTACGTCGAGTTCCTCTACCCAGGTTTTGAGTTGAGACATTTTGTGTTTACCGGATTCGAGCATTTCATCCATCAGTGCCATAGTAGTAAATTTTAGGTGAACATAATTAATGCTGCAAAGTACGCGCGCAAACGCTACCGGAAAAAATGATACAGGTCATAGCCGATCGTAATTTAAACACGTTAAAATACGCGAATATCCCCTTAACTTCGCCCAAAACCATCCGGATATGCGTTCCAGACTTTTTTTAGCGCCCTATACGATTTTGCTTTTCATTGGTTTGTCCTGCGGCGAATCGCCGGCGGGCGGCGGCGCGTCGGAAACTCCGAAGGCCGACTCGCTTCAGCAGTCGCCTGTCGTAGAAAACAGGCGCTTGTTTGCCATACCCGTCGAACGCGCCGTGAAGATAAAGCGATATTTTCCATATATTGACCAAATTGTTCAACAATACGATTCGCTGGTTCCATACCGGCTTACAGAACACGTCCTGGTGCGCTTTAATCCGTGGATCATAGACAGCTTGGCGGCCATGGACTACTATCTCCGCAAGGCGCGCGGCGAGGTGGTATTGGATCAGCGGGAGTTGCCGGTTTTTCACCCGGGCGATACGATTTACATTCCGGATTCGATTGCCGCAACGGCTTTGCAGCGGGAAATAGACAGCGCGTGGTTGGATGTGAACATTCCGGAGTTCCGGCTGCGCGTGGTTCGGGGCGCTGCGGACACCTTGTTCTCCTTTCCGGTTCGCGTGGGCAAAAATAAAAAACAATTTCAAAAACTGCTGGATAAGGAAACTGATCTGCGTACGCAACCGGGAGCCGGCAAGATTATCAAAATCAACCGCGACCCGCCTTGGTTTTTGGATCCACACACGGGCGAGAAATTTATGGAAACCAAACGCGACGACGGGCGTCGGACGCGCATGCCGCTGATTCCCTGGTTGGAACCCGAAATTAACGGCCGCCGACTCGGCCAACTGATCCATCCGACTACCAATCCCGGATCGCTGAACCGGGCTGCTTCCAACGGCTGCATCGGGGTGGGCGAATACGCCGCCTGGTATATTTACTACTACGCGCCCGTGGGTACGTCGGTGCGAATCCGGTATGATTTGTTGTTGGTACAATCCGAAGGCGATACCTTGCGGCTGGAAGATGTGTACGGTTGGGAAAAGACGAAACGGGAATAACGACCCGTTTTGCGAATAAATAATTAATTATCGTAACTACTTAGCCTGCCCGCTGTCTGGCCCCAAAAGTCCCATTTTCCGCCATACTTCGCAATTTTTTTGATCGTAGCGCTGCTACGGTCTGCAAAAAATCGCTTCGTCCGGCAAAAAATGGATTCTTTTTTGTCTCAGACGCGACCGGCTAAGTAGTTACTAATTATCTTTGAAACAATGCAAAAATACACCGTCAAACCCGGCAATTTAGCCACGCTTAAATTAGAAACCTTTGATTTACAGCCGCCTGCCGCTGGAGAAGTGCGGGTGGCGGTTCGAGCGGTCGGATTGAATTTTGCCGACATATTTGCAATTTGGGGGCTTTACAAAGCAGCGCCTAAGTCGCTTTTCACGCCCGGGCTGGAGTTCGCAGGCGTGGTGGAGGCGCTCGGTGCAGGCGTAACCGGCCTCACCGTCGGTCAAAAAGTGATGGGCGTCACCCGTTTCGGCGGCTACGCATCCCACCTGAACAGCGACGCGCGATACGTCATCCCGCTGCCGGAGGGTTGGGACTTTGCGACCGGCGCCGCCTATCCGGTGCAGACACTCACGGCGTATTACGGCATGAAAAATCTGGGCAGCCTGCAGCAAGGCATGACCGTGTTGATTCACAGCGCTGTGGGGGGCGTGGGTCTGCAGGCGTTGCAGATTGCGCGGGCTTACGACTGCTTCACGATCGGTACGGTCGGATCGGCTTCCAAAGCGGAAACGGGTTTGCGTGCGGGTTACGACCGGATGATCGTCCGCGGATCGGATTTTGAGCAGCAGTTGGAGGAGGCGCTTAGCGGGCGACCGCTCGAACTGGTGATGGACAGTGTGGGCGGGCGTTACTTTACCATACCCTACAAGATGCTGGCGCCGATGGGTCGCATCATCGTGTTCGGTTCTGCCCGGTACACGACGGTGGGCGACAAGCCCAATATCCTGCACATGATACGGCATTGGTTGACCCGTCCTAAGATAGATCCGCAAGCGCTGCCGAACAACAACATCGGCATCCTGGGATTTAACCTGATCTGGCTGTACGAGCGCGCGCCGCTGATGCACCAACTGCTGGGCGAATTGTCCGCATTGCGCCTGTCGGCGCCGCACGTCGGGCATCGGTATCCGTTTGAAGCGGCGCGGGAGGCAATCCGGATGTTTCAGACGGGAAAAACGGTGGGCAAGGTGGTGCTGGAAGTCGGCGAGCAGTTGCGGTAGTGCCGCGTCCAGCGAATAGCGCATGAATTTGGCGACCCAATTCATACGCTATTTGCGGGGTTATATAAAAAGTATTTCGCCGCCTCCGGCGGCAAAATAAAATGATGTTTGGGTGCCTATTTTTTGATTTTTTCCTAAAAAAAAATCAAAAAATAGGCACCCAAACAAAATATTTTTTTGTTTAATGGTCATAAATAGACTTATTAAACAACCCTCTACCTGCCGCTTCTCCCCCACCCCCGCAGCCGGTATGCGAGCGCGGCCAGACAGCCTTTTGCAATCGGGTGCGCGGTTTTTTGGGCAGAAGCCTCGAGTAGTTCTGCAGCCGGCAGGGTGTTTTGCCAAAATTGGGCGAGCATATTGGGTATGTCTTTTTGGACGACCTGATTAAAAACGACCGCGTGGCCCGCATCATTGAGGTGGACGCCATCGCCGGCGTCAAAAATCCGGGACAGTGCGTCATTGGGCGCTGCGAGCGGCGTCCACAGATCAATTGCGAAAGGGCCGAAGCGTTGCAGGATGCCATCCCGCACCGCTTTTTGGGTCGCCATTCGATCTTGGGGCAGGTTGCGGGGTTGGGTGGTACACACCCAAACGAAAGCGCCGTTTCGGAGGCTTTCGCGGGCTATTTTTTCCAGATTGTCGAGTTGTTCATCGGCAGAATGTCCGGACACCGTGTCATTGGAAGGCAAATTAACGATTACGGCATGCGGACGGAAAGCGATTGCCTGAGAAATATTCCGGCTACTGTCCACAATAGGTCGCGCGCGGAATGGTCCGGCGCCATTGGGCAGCAGCTGGTAGCTGGAATACCCGCCTTTGCCCAAATTGAGCACCGCGCTACCCGGGAAAGCCCCTTCCAAATAGGCGCGATACCGACTCACCCAGGCGCTGTCCGGCGTGCCGGCGCCCGTGCCTGCCGCGGTGGAGGAGCCGATTACGGCAACGCGGAGGGCAGGCAAAGGGATTGCAGCCTGTTGCGCTTGGAGGCGCCAGACGGGAATATGCAGGAACAGGGCCATAATGAACAGGAGGCGCATAATCAGACGTCCATCGGATCCTTTTTATCGGGCTCGATGCCGTATTTTTTCATGAAGTCCTTCACTGCTTTTGCGTTGACCTTGCCTTGTTTTTCGAGCAGGCGCACCGCGGCGAAAGCGATATATTTTGGACTGATTTCGAAGTAATCGCGCAGATTTTCGCGGCTTTCGGAGAGGCCGAATCCGTCCGTTCCGAGCGCCAGAAAATCCTGCGGCATCCATTTTTGCAGCGCGCCTGGGCTTAGTTTCACCCAGTCGCTGGCGGCTACGAACACCCCTTCAGCGCCTTTCAGCGCCTCCTGCACGTAGGGCGTTTTTTCTTTTTCGCCGGGGTGCAGCAAGTTCCAGCGTTCGCAGGCGATGGCGTCGCGGTAGAGTTCGCTCCAGGAAGGCGCGCTCCAGATATCGGTGCTGACGCCTTCGGATTCCAGTATTTCGGCTGCGTCCAGTACCTGTTGCAGGATCACGCCGGAGCCGATCAGTTGGGCTTTCACGCCGTTTTTGACTGTTTTTCCTGATTGGCGGAAGCGGTACAATCCCTTTTTGATCCCTGATTCCACGCCTTCCGGCATAGCGGGCATCGTCAGGTTTTCGTTGTAGAGCGTGATGTAATAGAGTACGTGTTCGTTTTGGATATACATCCGGCGGATCCCGTCGTGTACGATCACGGCCAATTCGAATGCAAAGGCCGGGTCATAAGAGACCACGCCGGGTACCGTTTGGGCGATCAGGTGCGAGTGGCCGTCCTGGTGTTGCAACCCTTCGCCGTTCAGCGTTGTGCGGCCGGCCGTGGCGCCGAGTAGGAAGCCTTTGGCGAGCATATCGGCGGCGGCCCAGACCATATCGCCGACGCGTTGAAAGCCGAACATCGAGTAATAGATATAGAACGGGATCATGGGGAGGCCGTGCAGGGCATACGCCGTGCCGGCTGCGGTAAAGGAGGCCGTGGCGCCGTCCTCGTTGATTCCTTCCTGCAGGACTTGTCCTTGCGGTGACTCCTTGTATTTGATCACGGAGATGCCGATTTCCAGTGGTGTGTATTTCTGGCCTTGTTGGTTCCAGATTTGGGCGGAATTGAACAGCGGTTCCATCCCGAAAGTTTGCGCTTCATCGGGGACGATGGGCACGATATACTTTCCGGTTTCCGGTTGGCGGATGAGTTGGGTCATGATATCCACCATAGCGGCGGTGGTGGAGAAGGATTTGCCGGCGGCGGCGCTGCTGCCCTGGATTTGTTTATCGAACAGGTTCAGATCGGGCAGTTGAAAGGGCAGGCAGTCTTCCGAGCGTTCGGGCAGGAAGCCGCCGAGTTTTTGTCTTTGTTCGAGGAGGTACTTTGTGGCGGGATCGTCCGAGCCTGGATACCAAAACGCGGCGGCTTTTGCCTCCTCGTCGCTGATGGGGATGCCGTAGCGGTTTTTCGTTTCGATGCGGCTTTCCACGCTCAAGTCCTTCGTTTGGTGCGCCTTATTTTTGCCTTCTGCGGCCTTGCCCATGCCATAGCCCTTGACCGTTTTGACGATAACGGCCACGGGTTTGCCGGATTTCACGGCGCGGTCGTAGGCGGCGTAGATTTTGAGCGGATCATGTCCGCCCCGGCGCATATTCTTTAATTGTTCATCGGAGTAAGGCGCGAGCAGTTCGGCGATGCGCGGGTGATCGCCGGCGAGTTTTTTGCGGATACCGGCGCCGTCGAGATTGGATAATTCCTGAAAATCGCCGTCCACCATAGATTCCAGCCGGGCGAGCAGGGCGCCGTCCTCGTCTTTTTCGAGGATTTCGTCCCATTCACTGCCCCAGACCACCTTGATGACCTCCCAGGAAGCGCCATAGAAATGGCGTTCCACTTCCTGGATTATTTTGCCATTTCCGCGCACCGGGCCGTCGAGGCGTTGGAGGTTACAATTTACGACAAAGATGAGGTTATCGAGATTTTCGCGGGCGGCGATACCGATGGTGCCGTAGATTTCCGGTTCATCAATTTCGCCATCGCCTATAAAGTGCCAGACTTTACCGCCGTTTTTCGGTTTCAGTCCGCGGGTTTCGAGGTATTTGATGAAGCGCGCCTGATAGATGGCGGTCATCGGGCCGAGACCCATAGATACGGAGGGCGCTTGCCAGAATTTAGGCATCCTGCGCGGGTGCGGGTAAGAGCTTACGCCGCCGATCGTTTCCTGGCGAAAATCGGCAATAGATTGGAGCGAAAGCCGGCCTTCCCATACAGCGCGCGCGTAAAAACCCGGGGAGGCGTGGCCTTGGATCATGATGAGATCTCCGCCGTAGTCGGCTGCGCGTTTCCGGAGGAAGTGATTTTTCAGCACTTCGTACATCGTTGCCGAGGCGGCATAGGTTGCGATGTGGCCGCCCAGCGCCAGATTTTTATCCTGTGCTTGCAAGACCATGGCTTGCGCATTCCAGCGGATGACATTTTCTATACGGCGTTCCAGTTCCAGGTTGCCGGGATAAGCCGGTTGGTCTTCCGGCGCGATCGTATTTTTATAAGGCGTATTCAGCGCTGCGCCGCCGGTTGCTGCGCCGTGGCGGGCCAGCAAGTAGCGCAGATTTTGAAACAATTCTTCTGCGCCGGCTTTGCCGCGGCCCTCCAGTACTTCCTCCAGGGCTTCCAGCCATTCCTGTTGTTCGAGGCGCCAATCGTCTGGAAAAACGGTATCTCCCATGTGTATAATTTACTTCGTTTTGGATAAAAGCCTGGTGAGGCTTGAAAAAACAAGCCGCAAAAGTAGCATTTTTGAGCGCGAATGCAACGGGAATTTTTAGCGCATGCTTGGAATTTTCTCGCCGAGTCAAAAATGATTCTTTTTTCGCTCCTATTCATGCGCTATTTGCGTATTGCCGCGTCCGGCAAATGGCGCATGAATAGGGCGGCTCCATTTTTCCTTTCGCGCGGACGGGTTCCTACGGGATGACAAGGGCGGTTGTAGAACTCGGGGGGCGGACGCCGTTGGTAAGGTACGATCGCGCCGCCCCCCGAGGGCCGAAAGCCGTGCTCCCGGGGGCGCGCCCACTCCCCATCCCGATCCCCCTCGTAGAGCGGACGGGTCCCTACGGGATGACAAGGGCGGTTGTAGAACTCGGGGGGCGGACGCCGTTGGTAAGGTACGATCGCGCCGCCCCCCGAGGGCCGAAAGCCGTGCTCCCGGGGGCCCCGAAAGCGTTTCTTATTAC
>JAUMBL010000143.1:0-2119 GCA_032115775.1 Saprospiraceae bacterium
GCCTTTCGCCTGCGCACCCGGATTCAGGCTTTGACGTTTTACTTTTCCGACGCCTTGCACGCGCACCTTGCAGCCCCTGTTTTCGAGCAGGTAGATGGCGTCCTGCAGACCCATGCCGATGACGGAGAGGACTTTCGTGTCACTGATTGTCCGTTCAATCATCCGGAGCGAATCCGATTGCGGATTGAGTACCGCCCATTCCGGCGTTTTATTTTTAGGCGGGAACCAGTTGATATCCAGTCGGCGCAGCGCCTCCTCCAGTTCCTCCCGCCGGCCGGCGCCGGGTGCGGGCAGTTGGCGTCCTGCCAGTTTCGGTTTCGGTGCGTCATTAATTGGCGCGTGGAGTTGCGATTTGAGCGCGAAGCATTTATCAGCGATTTCGCGGAAGAC
Organism: Saprospiraceae bacterium; assembly: GCA_032115775.1. Classification (GTDB taxonomy): domain Bacteria; phylum Bacteroidota; class Bacteroidia; order Chitinophagales; family Saprospiraceae; genus M3007. Next base: position 391 of record JAUMBL010000143.1, read on the forward strand.
CGGCGCGGCGGCTTCTGCGCCGTGGTAGCCCGCCTGTTTCGGTTCGCTGACGACGACGATACAGGAATAAACAGGGTTGTCCGCTGGGAAAAAACCGCAAAAACCGGCTTGATACCGGATTCCGGCGCCCACCCGGAACTTGTGGTAGTTCAGTTGCGCCGTGCCGGTTTTTCCGGCGATGGCGTAGTACGGGCTTTTGATATTCTGTGCCGTACCGAATTCCACCACCCCGCGAAGCAGTTCGTTGGCTTTTCGGATGGTCGTCGGCGAGGCTATGCTGCGTTTTATCACGGCCGGGCGGAATATTTTTTCCGGTTCGCCGTAGTTTTCGATGCGTTCCACAAGATACGGTTTCATCATACGGCCGTTATTGGCCACCGCGTTGTAGAACGTGAGCAATTGCAGGGGGGTGAACAGCACTTCATAACCGATACTCATCCAGGGGAGCGTAGTGCCCGACCAGCCGCTTTTCGGGTCGGCGGGGCTTTTGATATACGGCATATCTTCGCCGCCCACTTCGATGCCCGTGGGGAGGTTGAGGCCGAATTCGGTGAGTTGTTCGATAAAAGTCGCTGCGTCCCGTTTGGTACCGAACGCCTTTTGCATCAGCGTGGCTGTGCCGACGTTTGAGGATTGGGCGAACACCTCGCGGATGCTCATAGAATCCAGTCCGTGGGGCGACGAATCCTCCAGGGTTTCATTATAGAATTGCACGCTACCCTGGTACACCGGGATTTTTTGATCAAAATCGTCAATTGCGCCTTTTTCCAGCAGCGCCATAAAAGACGCCAGTTTAAACATCGAGCCGGGCTCCACGCGTTCGCCCACGGCATAATTATACGTTTCCCACCAGCCTTTGGGCGTGCGACCGATATTGGCGATGGCGCGGATGGCGCCGGTTTTCACTTCCATCACGATGGCGCAGCCGTGATCGGCGTCGTGGCGTTCGAGGGCGCGCAGCAGGGCATTTTCTGCGGCGTCCTGAATATTGATATCGAGCGTCGTGACGACGTCGCTTCCGGCCCGGGGTTCGATTTCCGCTAGGTCGTTTACGGGGATATACAGATCGCCCGGGACGCGAATCATCAGTCGTTTGCCCTGCGATCCACCCAAGACGTTATCGAAGCTGCCCTCTAGGCCGACCGGCAGCACGCTATCCCGTACATATCCGAGGGTACGGTGCGCCAGCATTTTGTAGGGGCGTTCGCGGTTTGATTTTTGTTCGATAATCAGTCCGCCTTTATGCCGCCCGAGGCGGAACAGCGGAAACTGTTTAATGGCCAGCATCTTGTAGTACGATACTGATTTTGCGATATTGACGTAACGGATGCCGCGGGTATTGGGGTCGGCGGCGCGCAGATCCTTCAGCCACTGCACATATGCGCCGGGGGTGTATTGTTGATCCACATAGGTTGACAGCAGATACCCGAGGCTGTCCACGTTTTCTTCGAAGGCGTCGTCCGTCAGGCCTTCTGATTTGGCGTCAAAATAGATATCGAAATACGGAAGCGAGGTTACGAGCAAGCTACCGTCCGTCGCCAGGATATTGCCGCGATCGGCCTTTACATCCACGAATTTGATAAACAGGCTGTCGGCTTTGGTTTGCCAGTAGTCCGACTGTACGACTGATATCTGATAGAGCCTGCCCAATACCGCGAAGCCCGCCAGCAGCATGCCGGCGGCTACCAGGTACACCCGGATCAACACTTCGTTTTTGATATTGAGCATT
>JAUMBL010000144.1:0-23224 GCA_032115775.1 Saprospiraceae bacterium
GCCCATACCCGCCGGGCAAAGCCAGGTTTTCACCCTCGATAACTACCTCGGCTGCGACTCCGTGCTCACCGTCAACGTAGCGACCCTGCCCGCAAGCATCGGAACGCTCAACGCCGCGGCTTGTCCGGGCGGCTTTTACGACTACAACGGCACGTTCATACCCGCCGGACAAAGCCGCATTTTCACCCTTAATAACTACCTCGGCTGCGACTCCGTGCTCACCGTCAACGTGGCGACCCTGCCCGCAAGCACCGGAACGCTCAACGCAGCGGCTTGTCCGGGTGGATTTTACGACTACAACAGCACGCTCATACCCGCCGGACAAAGCCAGGTTTTCACCCTTGACAACTACCTCGGCTGCGATTCCGTGCTCACCATCAACGTGGCGACCCTGCCGGTGTACAATCAATCAGACACCGTCGCGATTTGCCCAGGTACCACCTACCTGTACAACGGCGTGACCTTACAGCCCGGTGATACCCGCATCTTTCGGCTCCTGTCCGGCGAGGGCTGCGATTCCACCGTTACGATTCATGTGACCGCCCTCCCCGGCGCCGATTTTGCAATTCAGACGGCGCCCTCTTGCAGCAATCGCCCCGGCGGCGTATTGCGCGCTGTGGCGCTTACCGGCGGCTTCCCGCCGTTTGAGTACAGTTTGGACGGTCAGAATTTCCAGTCGGATACCGTATTTACCAGTTTGTTGCCTGGCGAATATACACTGTACCTTCGGGACGGTAACGACTGCCTTTTTGAAAAAGACGCGCGTGTAAACAGCATACCCGCGCTGTCGGTGGAATTATCCGATGCGGTTTTACCTTGCGCGCTTCCTGCAGCCGTCCTCCGCCCCCTGATCAGCGGAGACACCACCGGACTGGACATCCGATGGTCGAACGGTGCGCGCACGCCGGCCATTACCGTCACGGAAAGCGGATTCGTATGGGTAGAAATAACCAACCAGTGCGAAACCGTCCGCGAAGAAGCCTTGGTGAGCTGGGAGGAAACCGACAACCGATCGCTGGTGTATGTGCCCAACGTCTTTGCGCCGGCGGGATCCTATCCGGAAAATGATCGTTTCCGGCCTTATTTTGCGGATGGGATTTTGATCTCGCGGTATGATTTTGTAGTGGCCGACCGCTGGGGCAATTTACTTTTCCGAAGTGCCGACCCGAGCGAAGCCTGGGAAGGACCGTTTCGTTCGGCAGACATGCAGCCGGCGGTATTCGTCTGGTATTTGGAAGCCGACATTGAATGGTGCGGCCGTACCCGGGCAATCCGATTAAAAGGCGATGTTACCGTTGTGCGATAAGCACTTGTGCCGCTTCTAATTCAAAAAAGGATCCATTTTTCGCCAAAAGAAGCGATTTTCTGCAGGCAGTAGCAGCGCGACGGTCAAAAAAAATCGCGGAAAATGGGACTTTGGGGACCAGACAGCGCGCTGGCTACGTAGTTACTAAAAAAGAATTTTTCTCGAGCCATTGATAAAAGGAACAGGAAAACATCGGAAAGGGGAGATGCATCAACCCGTATTTGGATGCGCTTTTTGTTTTTTTTGTGTAATTTTCGTATTTTTGTCACAAATTGTTTTATAATGGCAAAAAAATTAGTCCGCTTCGACTGGGCGATGAAAAAAATGCTCCGCCACAAAGCCAACTTCGACATCCTCGAGGGCTTTCTGTCGGAGTTGCTCGGCGAAGAGGTGCAAATAAAGCAAGTCCTCGACGGCGAAAGCAACAAGGAGACGGAGGACGACAAGTTCAACCGGGTGGACATCCTCGTGGAAAACGAACAGGGCGAACTCGTTATCATCGAAGTCCAGAATACGCAGGAGTACGACTATTTTCATCGGATGCTTTACGGCGCGTCGAAAGCCACCACGGAACACATCCGGGAGGGTTCGGCCTACGCCCAAGTCAAGAAAATCATTTCCATTACCATTGCCTACTTCGACCTGGGGCAGGGAAAGGACTATGTATATCACGGGACGACTGTTTTCAAAGGCATCCATAAAGGCGATATTTTGGGGCTTTCGGACAAACAGATGGAAATGTACCTGAAAAACAGCGTCCACGAGATTTATCCGGAATACTGGGTCATCAAAACCGGTAAGTTCAATAACCGAATCAACGACCGGCTGGACGAGTGGATTTACTTTTTCAAGAACGCTGAAATCAAGCCGACTTTTTCAGCCAAAGGGCTGAAAGCGGCGAACGAGCGGTTGGACGCGATGAAACTTCCCGAAAAAGAACGGGTTGCATACGATAAGTATTTACGCCACCTGATGAACATCGCCAGCCGAAATCATACGATAGAAATAGATGCGAAAGAGATTATAAAGAAGGCGAAGGAGGAGGAAAAGATAGAGGCGGTAATCGGTTTGCACAGCAATGCTGTTTCGGTTGAAATCATTGCCCGTTCTCTTAAATTATCCACAGCGCAGGTGATTGAAATCATCAAAAACCATTTTAATAAATAGAGCCTACGGCTTACCAACTTCCCACACGATGCGCCAACACCTTGCTCAAATCGCCCTTGTCGTAGCCGATTACGACGAAGCCATTGCATTCTACACCCAAAAACTGGGTTTTATTTTATTGGAAGACACGCCCTTACACCCGGGCAAACGCTGGGTGCGCGTAGCGCCGCCGGGATCGTCTTCCTGCGCCTTGCTGCTGGCCAGAGCGGCCAACGACGAGCAGTTGCGGCACGTCGGAAACCAGACGGGCGGGCGGGTATTCCTGTTTTTGCATACGGATGATTTTCAGCGCGACTACCAGCGGCTGTTGGAGCACGGCGTGCAGATTGTGCGCGAGCCGTCGGTAGAGTCGTATGGTACGGTGGCGGTATTTGCCGATCTGTACGGGAACCTTTGGGATTTGGTGGAGCCGGAGGCGGTTGAGGATTAAAACTACTTATCCAGTCGCGTCTAAGTAGTTACAAACAAAAGGGGATTTTCTGCGGGGACAAAACCTTCGTTTTATCGCGGGCAGAAAATCCCCTAATGTGTGCAAATATCCATTACAGCCTATTACAGCTGCGCTTTCAGCAGTTCGGCGAACGCGGCTACCGACACCGCGCCCTGGTCGCCCTCGCCCTGCTTCCGCACGGCTACGGCGCCTGCCTCCACCTCTTTTTCGCCCACGATGAGCAGGTAGGGGATGCGCTTGAGTTCGTTGTCGCGGATTTTCCGGCCGATGGTTTCGTTGCGGTCGTCCACGATGCCGCGGAGATCTTCCGCTTCGAGTTGTTGTTTGACCTCGAAGGCGTAGTCAATGTATTTATCGGATACCGGCAGGACGGCAAACTGCTCCGGGGTGAGCCAGAGCGGGAATTTGCCGGCACAGTGTTCGATCAGGACGGCGGTAAAGCGCTCCATGGAGCCGAAGGGCGCGCGGTGGATCATCACCGGGCGGTGCTCCTGGTTGTCGGCGCCTACATACGTGAGGTTGAAGCGCTCCGGCAGGTTGTAATCCACCTGAATGGTGCCCAGTTGCCAGGAGCGGCCGAGGGCGTCCTTGACCATAAAATCGAGTTTAGGGCCGTAGAAAGCGGCCTCGCCGAGTTCCGTCACGGTAGGCAGGCCCACTTCGGCGGCGGCGTCAATGATGGCTTGTTCCGCCTTGCGCCAGTTTTCCTCCGTGCCCACGTATTTCGTTTTATTTTCCGGGTCGCGGAGGCTGATTTGGGCGGTGAATTTGTCGAAGCCCATTTTCGCCAGCACGTGGCGGGTCAGGTCGAGCACGCCGAGGAATTCATTTTTCAGTTGATCCTCCGTGCAGAAGATATGCGCATCGTCCTGCGTGAAGCCGCGCACGCGGGTGAGGCCGTGCAATTCGCCCGATTGCTCATAGCGATACACCGTGCCGAATTCGGCGATCCGGATGGGCAGTTCACGGTACGAGCGCGGGCGATGGCCGTAAATTTCGCAGTGATGCGGGCAGTTCATCGGTTTGAGCAGAAAAATCTCATCTTTTGCCGGCGTCAGGATCGGCTGGAACGAATCGGCGCCGTATTTTTCCCAGTGGCCGGAGGTGACGTACAGATTTTTAGAGCCGATATGCGGCGTGATAACCGGCATATAACCCCGTTTGATCTGCTCTTTTTTCAAAAAATCCTCGAGGCGGGAGCGCAGCGCGGTACCTTTCGGCAGCCAGAGCGGCAGGCCTTGACCCACCTTTTCGGAGAACATAAAGAGTTCGAGTTCCTGGCCGATTTTGCGGTGGTCGCGTTTTTTCGCCTCTTCCAGCAGGATCAGGTACTCATCGAGTTCTTTTTGTTTGGGGAAAGTGATCGCATAGACGCGGGTGAGTTGCTTCCGTTTTTCGTCGCCGCGCCAGTACGCACCGGCGAGGTTGAGAATTTTCACCGCTTTGATCGGCTCCGTGCTGGGAATATGCGGGCCTTTACAGAGATCCACAAAACCGCCCTGTTCATAGAACGTGATTTTGCCGTCTTCCAGTCCTTCGATCAGTTCAAGTTTGTACTCGTCGCCTTTCCCCGTAAAATACTGGACAGCCTCGGCTTTGGAGACCTCCCGGCGTTTGTATTCCGATTTATTCCGGGCGAGTTCGAGCATTTTCTGCTCAATTTTTGGCAAATCGGCCGAGGTCAGCGGCTTATCACCCGTGTCCACATCGTAGTAAAAGCCATTTTCGATCGGCGGGCCGATACCGAATTTGATGCCCGGATAGAGCGCTTCGAGCGCCTCAGCGAGCAAGTGGGCGGAGGAGTGCCAGAAGATGTTTTTCCCTTCCTTATCTTCCCACTTGTAGAACATCACGGCGGCGTCCTCGTGGATGGGGCGCGTCAGATCCCGCACTTCGCCATTGACGCCGACGGCCAGCACATTGCGCGCGAGGCCTTCCGAGATGGATTTGGCGATTTCCAGCCCGGTGGTTCCGGCGGCATACGAACGAATGTTGCCGTCGGGAAAAGTAATTTGTATCATAAAAAAAGATTTTTTCCGCCCATACAACGGGCGGTCTGTTTGTTTATGGGGCAAAGGTACGGGAAATCCGGGGATTACGGATTGGGGATTTGGAAGCGGTGCAGGTTTTGTTGGAGCAACCAGCTGACGAGATTGGGTGAAATTCTGTTCAGCCAGTAGAGCGTCCAGCCGAGTTTACTGAACACGCGCTTATGCTGCCGTTTTTCGATCATTTGGATCAGTCCTCTGGCCACTTTGTCCACCGGTTCCACCATACCCTGCTCGCGGTCGGGGCGGGTCATGGCGCTGCCATCGGGGCGGATGAACTGTTTGTCCGGGTCATTTTGGGTGAAGCCGACGTACGCCAGGCCGATGTGGATGCCATAGCGGTGCGTTTCCAGGCGCAGCGATTCTGCGAGCGCGATCAGCGCCATTTTCGTTGCGGAATAGACGTTGGAATGCGGGATGCCGTGGATACCTGCGATGCTGCCGATAAACAGGATACTGCCGCGGGAATTTTTCAGGTGCGGCAGGGCATAGTAGGTGCAGTACATGCTGCCGTTCAGGTTGATATCCACGATTTGGCGGAGAACGTGCGGCTGAATTTCCTCCAGCGGAAACTGTGTGCCGATGCCGGCGTTGTTGATCAGCACGTCCAATCGGCCGAAATGCTGCACGGTCGCCTCCACCAGGCGGGCGCAATCGTCCGGATTCGTCACGTCGCCCGCCACGGCGAGCACCTGGGCGCCCCGGGATTCCAGCAGTGCTTTCGTTTGCTCCAATTTTTCAACCCTGCGGGCGTTCAGCACAATTTTTGCGCCTTTTTTGGCCGCTTCGAGCGCCATTTGGCGGCCGATTCCCTGACTGGAGCCGGTGATTAGGAGGACTTTATCTTGCAGATTGGCCATAATTTATCCGGCGACTGCCCGGTTGTTTTCAGCATTTGTAAATCTAAACCGATCGGCGCTCTGGCGTGCATGTCTGAAATGCGGTCGTTGACTGAAAAAATGAATCACCATTTCCGCCTGCCCAGCGACAACACGGTGGCGGCGAGGAACAGCGCGCTGATGGAAATGAAATAGGTTAAATCCCGGGTGTCCAATACGCCGCGGCTCACGGAATTATAGTGATACGCGATGCCGAAGGACTGCACGATATCGTCCGTTTTTCCGAAGAAAACGGGCAACCGACTCAGGTAATCGAAAGCCAGATAGGTAAAAAAGCACAGAAAGGTGGCGAGTACGAATGCCACAATTTGATTGCCGGTGAGCGAGGAGGCGAACACGCCGATGGCGACGAACGCGGAGGCTAAAAAGAGCAATCCGATATAGGAACCGAGGATGCCGCCGCTATCCAGATTGCCCTTGGGCGCGCCGAGTTGATAAATGGAAAAATAATACAGCACCGTGGGAAGGAGCGCAAAAAGTACCAGCACCAGGCAAGCCAGAAACTTGCCGGCCACAATCTGCCAGTCGGTCACCGGCCGGGTTACGAGCAGCTCGATCGCGCCCGACTGCCGTTCCTCTGCGAAACTGCGCATCGTAACGGCCGGAATCAAAAACATAAAAATCAGGGGCGCCATCGCAAAAAGCGTATCCAAGGTGGCATAATTGCCGTCAATGACGCTGTAATCGGGAAAAACCCACATCACCAACCCCATAATCACCAGAAACACGCCGATGACGATGTAGCCGATGAGCGAGGAAAAAAAGGCATTGATTTCTTTAAAAAAAATGGCGGTCATAGCGCTTATTTTGTCAATTCCCGGAAGATTTCTTCCACGCTGAAAACAGATTTGTGCAGTTCGAGCAGGGTCAGTTTGTTTTGCACCGCAAAATGGAATACGGCGGCGCGAATATCATCCTCGACAGCGGCGCGGAGCTCCCAGCGGCCTTTGCCGAGGTTTTTGACGGACTGTACCTGGGGGATGGCAAGCAATTGCGGTTGGCTTACCGCTCCGGAAAACTCCGCGGTCACGATACTTTGTCCGGAAAATTGCTGCCGCAGGGTTTCGATCGGCGCGTCCGCCGCCAATTTACCTTTATTGATGATGATCGCGCGGTCGCATACGGCCTCTACCTCCGCGAGGATGTGGGTAGAAAGAATCACCGTTTTTTCCCGACCCAAATCTTTGATCAGTTGGCGGATTTCCACGATCTGGTTGGGATCGAGGCCGGAAGTCGGCTCATCGAGAATCAGCACCTCCGGATCGTGGAGCATGGCCTGCGCCAGTCCGACCCGCTGCCGGTAGCCCTTCGAAAGCTCCCCAATTTGCTTCTGGCGATGGCTCGCCAAGCCGGTACGCTCGATCATGGCTTCCACGCGCTTGCGGGCATTGGACGTCCGGTTTAAGCGTGCGGTAAACTCCAGGTACTCGCGCACGTACATATCTTTGTACAGCGGATTGTGCTCCGGCAGGTAGCCGACTCGGGCACGAGCCTCGAGCGATTGCTTTTCTACGTCGAATCCGCAGACCTCGACCGCGCCGCCTGTTTGCGGCAGGTAGCCGGTGATGATCTTCATCGTGGTGGTCTTGCCCGCGCCGTTCGGGCCCAGGAAACCGAGCACCTCGCCCTTGCGGGCCTCGAAGGTGAGGTCGTCCACGGCGCGTTGCAGATCGTAGAGCTTCGTGAGGTGGGTGACTTTGACGGACATAGGAGGTGGTTGTATTGGGGCAAAGGTACGTAATTCCGGGGAATGGGAATCCCGCAGAATTCGCGGAATACGCGGAAAGACGGGTTTGTCGTATCTTGCAAACGCGTTGCGAATAGAAAAATAGCGATTTATGAGATATAGCATTTCCATGTTGTTTTGTGCCTGTTTTTTGCTGATGCGGACAACAGGGCTAGAGGCGCAACAGGCGCCTGCGCACGATTCGTGGCGGGTTTTGCTGCAAAAACATGTCAACAGCGCGGGGAAGGTGGATTACGCCGGTTTTAAATCGGATCGCGCGCGCCTACAGGCTTATTTAAAAACCCTCGCGGACAATCCGCCGCGCGAGACCTGGCGCCGGGAAGAAAAAATGGCCTACTGGATCAATGCGTACAATGCGTTTACCGTGGATTTGATCGCTGGGCATTTTCCGCTGAAAAGCATCCTGGATTTGGACGGCGGCAAAACCTGGGACGTGCCGCGCATCGCGCTGGGCGGCAAAAAATACAGCCTTAACCAGATAGAACACGAAATTTTGCGAGCCCAATTTCAGGACGCCCGTATCCACTTTGCCATAAATTGCGCCGCTAAATCATGCCCGCCGCTGTGGAATAAAGCCTATACCGCCGAAAACCTGGAGAAAGCGCTGGAAGCACGCACCCGGCAGTTTATCAATAACCCAAATTATAACGATTTGCGGGGAAATCCGCCCGCCGTCAGCCAGTTGTTTGAATGGTATGCGGTGGATTTCGGCGACCTGCGCGCTTTTTTGAACCGGTATGGGAAAATGAAAATACCCGAAAATGTACCTATCCGGTTTAAACCGTACGACTGGGGACTGAACGGCCAATAACGCCGTGATTTTGCCGGCGCGTTACGAAAATATGGCATAATTGCCGTCTAAGTACTTAGTATTATTACCTTAGCGCCCGAAACTTTAAACTCGATCTGTTCCTGAGCATGAAAAATTTATCGCTGATTCTCAATGGTATTTTAATACTGGCCGTTGCGCACTTGTATTATCTGAATTTTTCCAAAAAAACGGCCGGCCCGCTGATTTCGCCCGCCGCTTCCGCTTCCGGCGGCGCAAAAATCGCGCACGTAAATATTGACTCGCTAGACGCCAATTACAGCTGGCTGAAAGAACAGAAATCAAATCTGGAAAAAAGCCAGCAGGAAAAAGAACGCGCCATGAAGCAAAAACAGGAGGCCTTCCTGCGCGATATGCAGGCCTTTCAGGATAAGTACCAAAGCGGAACGGTTCCGCCCGCCGAACTGGAGAAACAGTACAACGCGCTGATGGGTCGGCAACAAAAACTGGAGGAAGAAGGCTCCCGACTCAGCAAGGAACTCGCCGATGCGTACCAAAAGGCCATGAACGAACTGATGGCCAACGTGGAGGTGCAACTCAAAAGCCTGCAATCGCAGATCGGTTACGATTATATTCTTTCGTACTCTAAAGGCGGCGGACAAGTGCTGCTGGCAAACGACAGCCTGGAAATCACGAAAGAAGTGCTGGAACTGCTGAACGCAAAGAAAGAATAGCACCCCGCCGGTCGCAACCATGATCCGCCTGCAACCCATTGCATTCGACGATATCCCGCAATTGTCGGCGCTCGCCCGGCGTATCTGGTGGGATCATTACCCCCCGATTATCGGCGCGGAACAGGTGCGGTATATGCTGGAACTGAATTACGGCAGGGAAAGCCTCGAACAGCAGATGGCCGACGGGCAGTTCTTCTGGTGGATCCTATCGGACGCCCAGCCGATAGGCTTTATCGCCATCAGCGGACAATCGGACGGACAGTTCTTTATCCATAAATTTTACATGGATCCCGATTTCCAAGGCCAAGGCCTGGGCGCGGCCGCGTTCGAGCGGTTGCTGGCGCAATACCCCGAGGCGAAGGAAATCCGGCTCACCGTAAACCGGCAAAATTTTAAAAGCATTAATTTTTATTTTAAAATCGGTTTTGTGATTGAAAAATGCCTGGATATTCCCATTGGCGCCGGGTTTGTCATGAATGATTTCCAGATGTTGTACCGCCGCCCATGAAAGCCACAACCCGCGCATATTTGTCCCTCGGCGTCATCTGCATTGTTTGGGGCACGACATACACCGCGATTAAATTCGCAATCCACGATTTTCCGCCGTTTATGATGGCCGGTTTGCGCCAAACGGCAGGCGGTTTGCTGCTGCTGGGGATTGCGCTGGCAAAGGGAAAAATTCAAATGCCCGACCGGCAGTATGTTTGGAAACAAAGTCTGACCGGCCTGTTCACCATCGCCGGCGGCAACGGACTGATTACCTGGGGCATGCAATTTGTTTCCTCCGGGCTGTCGGCCATCATCGGCGCGCTGACGCCGGTAGTCGTCGTGCTGATCAACCTCGTTTGGCGCGGCGGCGAGCGCCCCAGCGGACAGATCCTGGCCGGGGTGCTCCTGGGATTCGCAGGCCTCGGGGTCATTTTTCAAAACGGTTGGCAGGACTTTTTAAACCCCGATTACCGCCTCGGCATTCTGGCCTGCTTCGGCTCCTGCTTCACCTGGTCGCTCGGCACCGTCATGGCCAAGCGCTACAACGCGCCCGGCACTTCGCCCCTCCTCAATGCCGGCTTACAGGTGACCGCCGGCGGACTGGGCGCCCTGATCCTGAGCGCGTTATTCGATCCCGCCTGGACCAACGCGCCCAGCCCTGAAGCCTGGCTGGCGCTCGGATACCTGGCCCTGATCGGCTCCGCGCTGGCCTTTACGCTGTACATGTTCGCCTTACAGCACCTGAGCGCTACGGTATCTTCTCTTTACACGTATATCAATCCCATCGTGGCGGTTTTACTCGGCTGGCTTTTGCTGGGAGAGCAGATGAGCGCTTCGATTGCACTGGGCATGTCCGTCACCATCGCCGGTATTTGGCTGGTGAACAGCGGATATGCCTGGGCGGCGTTAAAAACCGGCATGAAGCGGGGCGGGTGATTTTTTTGACCGCAGCAATGCTACGGTCAAAAAAATTAGGGTTGTGCATCTTGAAAAAATAATATTTTTTATAATTGTCTTTTTTAATTTTTTTTATAAAAAAATTTAAAAAAGACAATTATTCGATACTTCATTTCGCTGCCGAAGGCTGCGAAATACCTTTTACGCAACCCTGTAGTTACAAATAAAATAATACCTATGCGCTACCGATTCACGCCGCTGTCCTGGACGCTCCTCGCGCTCGCGGGGATCTGGTTATTTTCCTTTGCGTACTTCGATCGCTGGCACGAGGAATTTCGGGGCGGCGACCCTTGGGGGTATTACGCCCATTTGCCCGCGGCCTTTATCCACCATGATACCGGCGATTACAGTCGGACGTTTGCGGCGTCCCAGTCCATCTGGCCCGGCGGCAACCTGAACGCGGGAGACACCCCCATCGGCAAGCGCTGCAATAAATACCCCTTGGGCGTCGCCTTGCTGCTTTTGCCTTTTTTTCTGCTTGCGCATGGGGTCACCCTGCTGACGGGTTGGTTTCCGGCGAACGGCTTTACGCCCCCGTACGCGCTGGCGGTCGGATTGGCGCCGCTCGCTTACGTCCTGCTGGGGATGCGGGCGCTCTACAGCGTCCTACGGCGGTACTTTTCGGTGGAAATCGCTGTGTTGACGCTGGGGACGCTGGGTTTAGCAACTAATCTGTTTTACTTCACAGCCTACAACAACCTGATGTCGCACGCCTTTTTGTTCGCGATTTTTTGCTGGTTGTTGTGGGCGATGCATCGTTTTGAGGACAAACCGGATATCCGCCGCGCGCTTGCGGCGGGCGCCCTCTTCGGTTTGCTCACGGCTACGCGCCTGCACGCCGTGATGCTCCTCCTGGCGCCGCTGCTGTGGGGGGTGTATTCCCCGGCGAGTTTAAAACAGCGTATGTTATTTTTTAAAAAAGAATATCGTTTGCTGCTTGCCGCCGGCGTGGCTTTTACCGTTGTCCTAGCGCCTCAATTCCTCTATTATAAATATGTGAGCGGGCAGTGGTTTTACTATTCCTACCAGGGCGAATCGTTCGATTTTTCGAATCCGAGGATCCTGGACGGGCTATTCAGTTATTCCAACGGCTGGCTGGTTTATACGCCCGTTATGTTTTTGGCGCTCGTCGGACTGTTTCGGATACCGAAGGCGGTTCCTGCTGCCGTCGGGCCGTTGTACAGCCTACTGCCGGTCTATTTGTATGTTACGTACTCCTGGTGGTGCTGGAACTATATCAACGGCTTCGGTTCGCGGCCGATGGTGGATATTTATCCGCTGCTGGCGCTGCCGCTGGGCGCTTTTTTAAGCTGGGGCGCGCATAAAATATGGAAAAAATCGCTGAATCTGTTCCTGTTTGCCGGATTTGCCTGCCTGAACCTGTTTCAAACCTGGCAATTGGCAGAGGGCCTGATCTGGACGGAAGCAGGCAACCGGGCGCATTTCTGGACCATGTTCGGCCGCACGGCCTCCTCCAAAGAAGCCCTGGTGGCTTATGAATCCAACGAAATGCAACCCCTTGGAAAACAGCCGGTTTTTGTGAAAAACCTGATACAAAATCCGATGGAAGACCCTGCCCTACCCGGCGCCGTCACCGAGCTGAAACACTCCGGAAAGTACAGTATCAAAGCGATCGAAGAATTCACCGGCACGATGGTGACGCAGCCCCTGGAAGACGTGCAGCCGGGCGACTGGATCCGCGCCGCGGTCTGGGGATATATGCAAAGGGGCGAGCACCAGATCGCACGGGATCAACAAGCCTTGTTGGTGCTGGAATTCCGATCGCCGGAATGGCAGGAATTGAAAAATAGGGGATTTAAAATTTCTAGTAAAATCGGAAATCCAACCTACAGCATCTGGAGTACCGGCGAACCCGACCAATGGGGCGAAGCCGCATTTTTTGTCAAAACGCCGTCCAATTTTTCCAAAGGCTGCCAAATAAAAGCGTATATATGGAACCCCGCGCGCCAAAAAATATACCTGGATGACCTGCGGGTGGATTTATACCGCTGACCAATGTGGAAACCACCGTTTTTTTTGGCAAAAAATACATTTTGCCCGAAAAATCATTTCGGGCGCCGTAAATTTACCCTGTCCGTCTCCCTCCACCTTCTCAAATCATACCCCGTATGTTGCGCAGTAAAATAGCCGGTCTCGGCTTCTACGTCCCCGAAAAAATCGTCACCAATGACATGCTTAGTCAGGTCATAGACACCTCCGACGCCTGGATTCAGGAACGCACCGGCATCAAAGAGCGCCGGTACGGAAAAAAGCACGAAGAAACGTCCACCACAATGGCCGCCGCGGCTACGCGCATCGCGTGTACGCGGGCGGGCATCCAGCCGGAAGAAATTGATTTCATTATCTTTGCCACGCTGAGTCCCGACTACTACTTCCCGGGCTGCGGCGTGTTGTTGCAGCGCGAACTGGGGATTACCGGCCGCGAAGCCGGCGCGCTGGATATCCGCAATCAGTGCAGCGGCTTTTTGTATGCCTTGTCTATCGCCGACCAGTTTGTGCGCACCGGAACCTACAAGAATGTCCTGGTCGTCGGCGCGGAAATGCACTCCATGGGCCTCGATTTTACGGATGAAGGCCGCAACGTGACGGTGATTTTCGGTGACGGCGCGGGCGCGGCGATCGTCCAGCCCTGCGAAGACGCAAATCGCGGGATTCTGACGACCAAACTGCATTCGGACGGTACGTATGCAGAAAAATTAGCTTTCATCAACCCGGGTGCGCACGGCGGCTATCATTTGAAAAAACAAGGTATTGAACCCGACTACGGGTATCCCGACCCGAATACTTACGGAGAAATTTTTATCACGCCGAAAATGATTGCCGATCGGCAGTACTACCCCAACATGGAGGGACAGTTCGTATTCAAAATGGCGGTAGAAAAATTTCCGGAGGTGATCAAGGAAGCCCTCGATGAAGCGGGACTGCAGCCTGCAGATATTAAAATGTTAGTGCCCCACCAGGCCAATCTGCGGATCAGCCAGTTTGTGCAGAAAAAACTGGGACTCTCGGACGATCAGGTGTGGAATAACATCCAAAAATACGGCAATACCACGGCCGCCTCCGTGCCGATTGCCCTGTGTGAGGCCTGGGAGGCCGGAAAAATTCAGGAGGGCGATCTAGTTTGCCTAGCCGCTTTCGGCAGCGGGTTTACCTGGGGCGCCGCCCTGATCCGGTGGTAAGCGGCGTATTACCATCGGCGCTTCGACCAATGGCCGAGTAACATCAACAAAGGGGTCAGCAGACCCTGATAAATTGCCCAGGCAATATCCGCCAAGGGTTGATACCGGTGGATATCTTCCACGCCCAAGCGGCGAAAATGCGGGATGAAAAGGGCGCGCAGGGCGATCGTCCGGACGACGAGCGCGCCCAAGGGCGCCGCCCAGCAGCCCTGCAGCAGGAGCGCGCAGCCAAAGGCATACACGCCCGCATTCGAAAGACCGGCAGCCGCAAGGAGGAATTGATCGAGCGGACGGTAGCACCGACCCGCCGTCAAATGCCGGCGTTTTTGCCGGAACCAAGCGCGCACCGTTTGCGGCGCGGCGCTCCAAGCCCAGGCGTCCGGATGGAGACAGATTGCGGTGTTCCCCGCGTGGGCGAGCGCATTTACCAGCAGGTCATCATCGCCGGAGGCCAGATCAAACTGCGCCTGAAAACCGCGGGCGCGCTCCAACAAGGGACGCCGCCAGGCCAGATTGCGGCCCACGCCCATGTACGGCCGCCCGGCTTTTGCCCAGCCAAAGTACTGAAGAGCAACCATGGCTGTTTCAAAACGCGCCCAAGCATTTAGTAGTCCTGTAGCCGGCAGCATCGGCCCGTAGCCCAGCACGATTTCGGTGGATACCGCGGCAAACGGCGCTGCGATGTGGCGGATCCAGCGGCTGCTGGAAGGTTGGCAATCCGCATCGGTAAATACCAGGATTTCATGCCGAGCGGCGGCGACGCCCAGCGCAAGCGCTTGTTTTTTCCCGGGATGCGTCTTTTTATCTATTCGCAGCGCACGCAGCCGATCCGGAAAATCCCGCTGAAAGTCTGTTAGCACCGCAGCCGTCTCGTCGGTAGAGGTATCGTCCACGACGATCAGTTCAAAAACGGAATATTCCTGCTGCAACACCGCCGGCAGATGTCGGCGGAGATTATCGGCCTCATTGCGCGCGCAAATAATTACGGATACGGGCGGCGCATAGTCCGCAGATTGGCAAGGCCGGACTTCCAGTTGCCGCCAAACGACCAGATAGCAGGCCCAAAGCACAACCTGGAAAACAAAAACGGCCCAGAAAAGCCACCACAGCAGATGATTCCATTCCATACGGGGTAAAAATAAAAATGAGCGTAACTACTTAGCCGGTCGCGTCTGAGACAAAAAAGGATCCATTTTTTGCCAGACGAAGCGATTTTTTGCAGGCCATAGCAGCGCTACGGTCAAAAAAAATTGTGAAGTATGGCGGAAAATGGGACTTTTGGGGCCAGACAGCGAGCCGGCTAAGTAGTTACAAATGAGCGTAACTACTTAGCCGGTCGCGTCTGAGGCAAAAATAGGATCATTTTTGGCTCGGCGAGAAAAATCCAAACCGACTCTAAGGAAACGCCCTATCTTCGCGCCGCTTATGGGGCAGCGAAAAATCATCATCGCCATAGACGGCCACTCATCATGCGGCAAAAGCACGCTGGCTAAGGGACTTGCCAAGGCGCTCGATTATGCCTACGGCGATTCCGGGGCTATGTATCGGGCAGTTACCCTGTATTTTTTGGATCATGCCGTAGATCACGCCGACCCCGATGCGGTGGCGCGTGCGTTGGAGCAAATTGATATCCATTTTGAGCGCATCAACGGCCAAAATCACACCTTCCTAAACGGCAAAGACGTAGAAAAAGCCATCCGCGAAATGCGCGTCAGCGAGCATGTAAGCCCGGTATCCGCGATTCCAGCCGTGCGCCGGGCAATGGTCCGGCAGCAACAGGCGATGGGCCTGCGCCGCGGCATTGTGATGGACGGGCGCGATATCGGCACGGTCGTATTCCCGGACGCCGAATTGAAAATCTTTCTTACGGCAGACGTGGACGTGCGCACCAGTCGGCGCCACCTCGAACTCGCCGCCAAGGGCATAGACGCCGAGTGGGACGACATTCGTCAGAATATCGAAGAACGGGACTATATAGATTCTCACCGCGCCGACAGTCCGCTCCGCCAATCGCCCGATGCCATTGTAATAGACAATACCCTCCTGTCGGAGCAGGAACAACTGGAACAAGCGCTCGCGCTCGCGCGGGCGTGCGGGGCCGCCTAACAAGCCCCTTAATTCTTTTCTAAGAAAAACAATGGGGGGTGTCACAAGTATTTCGCCGCCTCCGGCGGCGAAATAAAATAATGTTTGGTTGCCTATTTTTTTGATTTTTTCTAAAAAAATCAAAAAAATAGGCAACCAAACAAAATATTTTTTTGCTTAACGGATCGTTCACGGACTTATGATACACCCTCTTATTTCGCCGCCGAAGGCGGCGGCGCCCCCTACATCGGCAGGTACAGTTCGCCGTTCAGAACGCCCCGGGAAATCACGATGCGCTGTACTTCCGAGGTGCCCTCGTAGATTTGCGTGATTTTTGCATCGCGCATCAGGCGTTCGACGTGATACTCCTTCACATACCCGTATCCGCCGTGAATTTGGACGGCTTCCACGGTATGTTTCATTGCCACTTCCGAGGCGAACATCTTGGCCATGGCGGCGGCCTGGTCGAAATCCAATCCTTGATCTTTGAGCATGGCTGCGCGATAGACCATCAGGCGGGCGGCCTCTATTTCGGTGGCCATATCGGCGAGTTTGAACGCGATGGCTTGGTGTTGGCTGATCGGTTTGCCGAAAGCGGCGCGTTCTTTGGAGTAGGCGACGGCGAGTTCGTACGCGCCGGCGGCGATGCCGAGCGCTTGGGCGGCGATGCCGATGCGGCCGCCGGAGAGCGTTTTCATGGCGAATTTAAAGCCGAATCCGTCTTCGCCGATTCGGTTTTCTTTCGGCACCTTCACATCGTTGTACATAATAGTATGCGTATCGGACGCGCGGATACCGAGTTTGTCTTCTTTTGCGCCGATCACCACGCCCGGTTGATCCGTTTCCACGATGAGCGTATTAATGCCGCGGTGGCCTTTGTCCGCATCCGTTTGAGCCATTACCAGGTGTACCCGGGAGGTTCCGCCATTCGTGATCCAGTTCTTGGTGCCGTTCAGGAGGTAGTAATCGCCCATATCCACCGCTGTGGTGCGTTGGCTGGTGGCATCCGAACCGGCTTCCGGTTCGGAGAGGCAGAAAGCGCCGATCCATTCGCCGGCGGATAGTTTGGAGAGGTATTTTTGCTTTTGCGCCTCCGTGCCGTACTTTTCCAATCCCCAGCAGACCAGGGAATTATTGACCGACATGATGACCGAGCAGGAGGCGTCCACCTTGCTGATTTCCTCCATGGCCAGCACATAAGACAGCGTGTCCATGCCGCCGCCGCCGTATTGCGGGTCGGTCATCATCCCCATAAAGCCGAGTTCGGCCATTTGCCGCACCGCTTCGGTGGGGTATTGCATGAGCCGGTCGCGTTCAATAACGCCCGGTTTAAGTTCATTTTGTGCGAATTGCCGGGCTGCTTCCCGGACTGCGAGTTGTTCTTCCGTCAGTTGAAACATGGTTGGGCGTTGTTTGGCTATAAAAATCATTTTAACAGGGCAAAGGTAGGAACGTTGACTATTTGTCAGAATAATTTTAGGAAACTGTTTTAAAACCTCTGACAAACCCGCAAGTTAGCATCGTTTGATCTTTTCGTGCCTATCGGAGGTTTTAAAACAGTTTCGAGCAAATTTTTCAAATCAAAATTTAGGCGTCAATCCCATTTCATAGAAACAGAAAGAATAGATATCGGCCACGCCTTCCAGCGCTTTTTTCAGGTTACTAGCGCCGTGTCCGCTTTGCGTTTCGATCCGAATTAGCATAGGTTTTTTGCCCTTGTATTGCGCTTGCAGTTCGGCGGCGTATTTAAAAGAATGCGCCGGCACCACCCGGTCGTCGTGGTCGGCGGTGGTAATCATGACGGCGGGATAGTCCAGTTTGCCATTAATATTGTGCAGCGGGGAGTAGCCGTAGAGGTTTTTGAATTCCGCGTCGGAGGCCTCGCTGCTGCCGTATTCGGCGATCCAGTTCCAGCCGATGGTGAATTTTTGGAAGCGCAGCATATCCATCACGCCGACTTGGGGGATGGCTACGCCGAACAGGTCGGGGCGTTGGTTAATGACCGTACCGACCAGCAAGCCGCCGTTGGAGCCGCCCTGGCAAGCCAGGTATTTTCGGCTGGTGTATTTATTGGCGATGAGGTATTCCGCGGCGGCGATAAAGTCGTCGAACACGTTTTGTTTTTTAAAGCGCATACCGGCTTCGTGCCAGGCTTCGCCGTATTCGCTGCCGCCGCGCAGGTTCGCCGACACATAGATACCGCCCTGTTCGAGCCAGGCGATGCGAGCCATGCTGAATCCGGGATTTACACTGATATTGAAGCCTCCGTATGCGTAGAGGATGGTTGGATTTTGGCCGTTGAGTTGGATGCCTTTTTTGTGTACGATGAACATGGGCACCTTCGTACCGTCCTTGCTGGTATAAAACACCTGTTTTGTTTCATACGCATTGGGATCGAACTTCATTTCCGGCGCCCGGAACAGCGTGCTTTTTCCGGACTTGATATCGTACATATAAATCGAGGGCGGGTAGGCGAAGCTGCTGAACGTATAGAACACCTGGCGTTCGTCGCGTTTGCCATCGAAACCGCCGGCCGTGCCGAGTGCGGGTAGTTTGACTTCGCGTTCGATTTTTCCATCCAGCGAACAGACATATACCCGGGTCGTGACGTCTTTGGCGTACGACAAAAACAATTTGCCGCCGGCCGTAGAGGCGGAGGTGAGCGGTTCGGCTTTTTCAGGCACGACCGTTTTCCAGTTTTCCCGAGCGGGGCGCGCGGGATCTACGAGTACGATGCGGCTATTTTTAGCGCCGTCGTTGGTTTCCAACAGAAACTTACCGTCCAGCACGTCGATAATGTCGTAATTATACTCACCCGGCTCCGCGATAATGGGTTTGAACGGTGCTTTGGGGTCTTTGCCGGCGCGGTACCACAGTGCATTGCCCATTTTGCCTTTGCCGCGGTCGGAGATATTGAGAAATGCGAACGTTTCATCTTCGGAGGTGTACACGCCGAGGAAGCGTTGCGGGTTGGCGGGGTCTTCGTACACGAGCAGGTCGGCCGATTGCGGCGTACCGATTTTGTGATAGAACACCTGGTGGTTTTCGTTTTTTGTAGAAAGTTCCTTTCCGGGTTCCGGTTGCGGGTAGCGGCTGTAGTAAAAGCCGTCACCCTGCCAGGATGCGCCGGACACCTTGACCCAGCGGATGGTATCCTGCAGGTATTTTCCGGTGCGCATATCGCGCACGTAGAGCGTGCGCCAGTCGCTACCGCCGGCGGAGGTACCGACCACGGCGTATTGACCGTTGTCGGACAGGTTAAAAATGGCCATGGAAGTCGTACCGTCTGCCGACAATTTATTCGGATCAATGACCAGTTCCGGTTTGCCTTTCAGGCCTTTTTGGCGATACAGCACGCTCTGGTTTTGCAGGCCGTCATTTTTATAAAAATAGTAATAGGCATTGTTGCGGAAGGGCGAGGAGTACTTCGGGTAGTTGTTGGTTTTTTCGAGGCGTTCCATCCAGGCTTTGCGGAAGGGAATTTTGTCGAGGTATCCGAACGTGACTTCGTTTTGGGCTTTTACCCAGGTTTTGGTTTCCTCGCTGTAGTCGTCTTCGAGCCAGCGGTAGGGATCGGGCACTTCCGTACCGAAATAGACGTCCTTGGCGTCCGTTTTGCGTGTTTCGGGGTATTTGAGTTGAGCTTGGGCTCGCAACGAAAGGGCCAGCATCACTACCGGCAGACAGATTTTACAAAGTAAAGAGGGCATAAAGCGCTATTTAAAATGAGTTTACAAATGCGTTCGTAAAGATAAGGCTTTCCCTTCTTACGCCTGTAGTTCGGTCGTCCTGCGTCGGTAAATATAGACGAGCGGCGGGGTGAAAACGATAAAAAACAGGTTTGGGTTAGATGCGCGCATGGATGCCGGCGCCGGCGTCCGGTTGATACGGCGCCTTAGTTATCCGCAACCGAGAGGAGGATACCCCCGTTTTGTTACAAAAAATTGAAATTTTGCCCCCGTTTTGTTACAAAAAAACTTAAATTTTGCCCCCGTTTTGTTACAAAAAAAGCATATTTTTACCCCCTAAATAGGAATACCTCGATATGTATTTTCGCACCATACTTCCCGAATTGGAATATTGGAAAACCTCGACCAACCGCAAACCGCTGATTCTGCGCGGCGCGCGGCAGGTTGGTAAAACGACCGTGGTCAATCTGTTCTCAAAGCAGTACACGCAATACATATACCTTAATTTGGAGCGGGTCGAGGATGCCGATTTATTTTTAACACATACCCATTTTGCCACCTTAGTGGAGGCTATTTTTTTCAATAAAAAAAAGAATATACAGGAACAGGATACCCTGCTCTTCATTGATGAAATACAGGCAGTACCGGAAGCGATCAACCTGCTCCGTTATTTTTTTGAAGATTATCCCTGGTTACACGTTATTGCTGCAGGTTCGCTTTTGGAAACGATTATGCGCGAGGAGGTGTCTGTGCCGGTAGGCCGGGTGGAATATAAAGTACTACGCCCTGTTTCTTTTAGAGAGTTTTTAACAGCCATGGGAGAAGATGCTGCATTAAAACAATATGATAACATCCCTATACAAGATTTTGCCCATGCGAAACTGTTACAGTTATTTCACCGGTATGTGCTGATTGGGGGGATGCCCGAAATTGTGCAGCAGTATGTCGAGCGGCAGAACCTCACGGCCTTATTGCCTATTTATGAATCCTTGCAGGTATCGTTTATCAGTGACGTGGAAAAATATGCTCGTAACAACAACCTCGTCAATGTGATTCGCCATGTAATCAGCGCCATGCCGTTTGAAGCCGGCAACCGCATCAAATTTCAAAATTTTGGACAGTCCAACTACGGCTCACGGGAAGTAGGGGAAGCAATGCGTATTATTGAAAAAGCAATGTTGCTCCATCTGGTTTATCCAAGTACCAGTTTTGCACTACCTGCTTTGCCGGATAAGCGAAAATCACCCAGACTTCATTTGTTGGATACCGGATTGACGAACTATGTTGCCGGCCTGCAGAAAGACCTACTCGGTATTCAGGAGCTTAATAGTTTGTATCAGGGAAAAATAGCAGAGCAGGTTATTGGACAGGAACTCCTGGCAGCGAAGTTTAATGTACTGAATGAACTCCATTTTTGGATCAGAGAAAAAAAAGACTCCACAGCCGAAGTTGACTTCATATATACCTTTGAAGGTAAACTAATCCCGTTAGAGGTTAAATCCGGCGATACGGGGCGATTGCGGTCGCTGCATTTATTTATGGATGGTAGTCCACACCAAATGGCCGTCCGATTGTATGGCGGGCAGTTGAGAAAAGAAACCATTCGAACGCCGACAGGTAAAGCATTCAGCCTGCTTAATCTGCCCTACTACTTAGCTGGGAAATTAGAGCACTACCTAAAGTGGGCATTTTCCGGTGCGGCGCAAAACCACTGAATGTAGCGACCTGCTCGCGAACCGCGCTGTCACGGCGCGCGCCTGCGTTCAGCCGGAATGTGCGCAATGAATTGAAAAAAAACCGTAACTACTTAGCCGGTCGCGTCTGGCCAAAAAAGCCCCTATTGCATGAAAGTTGAAATCAAGATATATTTGCACACATAAACTGTGCGCACATGAAAAACATAACACTTTCTATACCCGACGAGTTATTGCAAAAAAGCCGGGAATACGCCGAACGGCATGGCACCAGCCTGAATGAACTGGTACGGAAACTACTCCGGCAGGTAGTTTTGCCTCCTGAGAAAAATCCCACGCAAAAATTGATAGAACACATCCAAAATGGCCGCGTGTCCGTGGACACGAAAGGGAATCAATGGATCAGAGCAGAAATTTATGACCGGAAAGTATTTTCTTGATACCAATTTTCTGATCTATTGCTTCAGCAACAGCGAGCCGGAAAAGCAGGCGAAATGTATCGCCATTTTGCAACAAGCTCAATCAGATACGCTATTCGTCATTAGCACGCAGGTGCTAAATGAATTTTCAGCCGTAATGATCGGGAAATTTAAACAGTCACCTGCTGATATCAAAGCAGTTATTGACACGCTTTCTAATTTTGAAGTAGTTACTATTGATATTCCACTGATCATGGATGCATTGGATATACATACCTTGTACCATATTTCCTTTTGGGATAGTTTGATTATAAGCGGAGCCAAGGCAGCAAATTGCCATACCATATTAAGTGAAGACCTGCAGTCCGGAGCTAAAATTAACGGGGTAATGATTCAAAATCCGTTTTTAACGACGTGATTTTTCGTAATGACTTAGCCGGTAGCAACGGAGATTAAAAAGGACCCATTTCCCGCTGGACGGAACAGCGCTACGGTCAAAAAAATCGCGAAGTATAGCGAAAAATGCGATTGGAGGGCCGGACAATTCGCTTTGCACGCGCTCCGCCGCCGTGGGGAATAAAAAACCGCCCCGCAAGCAGACGCTTGCGAGGCGGTTCGTATAAAAAATAGGATCAGGTCAAACCTTAGTCCACCACAATCATTTTCTTCACTGCGCTGTTGGTCGGCGTGTCCAATTGGTAGAACAGGACGCCGCTTTCCAGTTCGGAGCGGTTGAGTACGATCGTGTTCAGCCCTTTGCCAAACTCGCCTTTGACCACCTTCAGGATACGGCCTTCGACATTGCTGATCGTCAGCGTAGCCTTGGCAGCCTCCGGCAGGTTGAAAGCGATATTGGTAGTAGCAGATACCGGGTTCGGCGTGTTTTGGAGCAGTTCGAAGTCTGCGCCTGCGATCACCGAGCCGTTTTGGCTATTAAAGCGGAAAGCAACTTGGAAGCGCTCGCCTTGTTCGTTGTAGGCTTCTGCGGTTGTGATGCGGCTGCCGACGGACAGCATTTGGCTGAGTTGACCGGCTTTCTCAGCGCGGAACTTCACAGCAAATTCACCGGCCTGATTATTCACAGACATTGTAACGGCTTGGTCGGCAGCGAACACGGCGAAGTTATCGAGACCCATATTCGCGCCGGGCAGGATTTCTGCCACTTTCAGGCCATTGAGGTTCATCGTCAGCTGGTAGCCGGCCATTTTTTCGGCGCTCTTGAAGTGCACAGTCACTTCTTCGCCTGCGGCAACCTTGCGGTCGTTGACATCGAAGTACAGCGTACCGGCGGTGCGGTCTTCGCTGCTAACCAGTGCATTCGGGATGGCGGACGTATTCACGTCGCCGATTTTCACGGCGAAGAAATCCGCTGCATCCACGCCGCCTTGCTGGAGCGATTGGATATCAAACGTTTCCGGGAACGGATCAGCGAACGGATTGTTCGGATCAACAAAGTTGAAGTCTTTCTTCACGAAGCGCCAGCTGGTATTGTTCGGCAATTCCGTGTAGATACCCAGAATCAGTTTACGCAGTTCCACGATATCGAAGGTCGTGATCGAGTTCGACTTGT
>JAUMBL010000145.1:0-4209 GCA_032115775.1 Saprospiraceae bacterium
GGGCTTGTACTTCTGCAGCCAGTTCGTACACTACTCCCCGGATCTGGGCCACTCCTGGCGCTTGCTGTCGCCGGACCTCACCACCAACGATACCTCAAAACAACACCAAGATATTTCCGGCGGACTCACCTACGACGCCACCAACGCCGAAAACCACTGCACGATCCTGGCCGTGGCGCCCAGTCCGCTCGAAAAAGACGTGGTCTGGGTCGGCACGGACGACGGCAACCTCCAACTGACCCGCGACGGCGGAAAAACCTGGGAAAATCTCTCCGATCGCCTGCCCGATTGCCCCAAAAACGCCTGGATCCCGCAAATTGAAGTGTCGCAGGTAAACGCAGGCGAGGCGTTCGTCGTGGTCAATAATTACCGCATGAACGACTGGGCGCCTTATCTGTACCACACCTCGGATTACGGCAAAAAATGGCGGCGCCTCGCCGGCCCTAAACAGGTAAATGGATTTTGCCTTTCGGTCGTACAGGATGCCAAAACCCCCAATCTGCTCTTTTTGGGTACCGATCAGGGTTTGTACTTCAGCCTGAACGGCGGCGAACAGTGGCAACACTGGCCGCAGGACGGTTTCCCCTGCGTGCCGGTGCAGGATATGAAAATTCACCCGCGCGACGGCGACCTGGTGATCGCCACGTTCGGCCGGGCGATCTGGATTATGGATCAGATCGAACCGCTGCGCGAACTGGCGCGGCAACCGGCGCCGGATTCGCTCCTGAATCGTCCCTTCAAAGTGTTCACCCCGCAACCCGCCATCCTGGCCGCCTACGCCTCGTACGACGGCCCGCGATTCGCCGGAGACACGGAATACCAGGGACAAAATAAAGGAACCGGCGGCCAAATTCCGATCTGGGTAAAGCCGATGAAGAAAGAAGATAAACCCGCCAAAAAAGAAGGCGCCGCAGAGGAATCCGCCCAACCCGCCATGCGCGGCGGACGCGGCGGCCGGGGACGTTTTGGCCGCGGCGGCAGCGGCGAAAAAGCAACCGTAACGGTGCTTTCCATGCAGGACGATACCCTGCGGCGCTGGAAAACCGAATTGGATACGGCGTTTACGGCAATTTACTGGGGACTGGATACCCGGGGCGTCGCATTCCCATCCAAAGAAGAACCGGATAAAGACCAACTGGAGCCGGGCGGCGGCCCGCAGGTGGCGCCCGGACAGTATAAAGTAATGGTCGAATTCCGAAACGGACTCGACTCCACGATCCTGACCGTACTGGACGACCCGCGCCTGAACATCCCGGCTTCCGTGCGCCAGGCGGAAGCGGATGCTACACGCAAGTTTTACGCCACCGTCGAACAGGCAAAAAAGGCGTACGACCAAATTACAGAGGTGGAAAAAGCCATTAAAAACGTAGAGAATGCCTTTGTGTATGTGCCGGACAGCACCAAAAAAGAGGTATTACAACTCGGCAGCGCCATCCGAGACAGCATTGCCAACCTCAAGGAGCTGTTTTTTACGCACAAAGAAGCAAAAGGAATCCAACGCAATCCAAACACCCTGAACAGCCACCTCGGCAGCGCGCTCAACTATATCCGCAACAGCGAGGGGCCGCCCAACGGCAACGCACAAATTGCTATCCGGCTTGCTGAAACGGAAACTGCACGCGTCACGGAGCAGGTCAATGCGCTTTTTGAAACAAAATGGGCAGAATACAGACAAAAGGCAGCAGCCATCGAAGCGCCTTTATTCAAAGAGTAGGAAAACAAACAGTGTCTAATGTGGTGTGACCATAACCGTTTTTGACTAACGGGGTTATTTAAAAAGCCCCTTGATTCTTTTCAAAGAAAAAATAATATTTCGAAGGGGTCTCTTTTTTTGATTTTTTTTCTAAAAAAAATCAAAAAAAGAGACCCCTTCGCTATTTTATTTCGCCGCCGAGGACGGCGAAATACTTAAATATTACCGCCGTTTTTCCACCCGGCGCGGTACTTGCGGCGACGGGAGCGGGGTGAGCGGACGATTCCAAACGGCGCCTAACTCTGCCTTGAGTCCCTCCGTCGTGTTCGGTGGCGCGGGAATCGTACCCGGCAATTGCTCTGCGAGTCCGAGCGCTCCCGGAATATCCGCAACTCCCGGTTCCATAGCCTCCGAAATAGGTGCGACTGGTATCGTTTTTTCTGGTAGCAATGTACTCGAGGGCGCTGCCGGACTTGCCGAAGCCGCCTGTTCGGGCGCTTGCGGCAAAGGCGAAACGGCTACGCGTTGATCGGTCTGAGCCGCCGAAGCGGGCGGTTTCTCCTGCTTTGGCGCTGAATTAGAGAAGTACAAAATAGCGACTGCCGTTGCGATTGCTCCGGCCAATGCCGCGCTGTATTGCCGGCGCCAGCGATTGGCCTGCGCAGGGCGGATAGCAGATTGCAGATTTTTCCAGACACGTGGATTGGGTTGATCCCAGCCTGAAGCGGCCGGCGTATCCGGAAGATCGTCGAACGTTTTTTTGAACAATTTGTCCAGCGACTGAAGTTCGTGTTGATCGGACATATCGGTTTTGCAGCAACCGCTGCTATGGTTGGCAAGATGCAGCGGCGACAGCGCGGCCTCTCAGATTAGGAAATTGCGTAAGCAGGTTATTGTACATACGATTTATCGAGCATTTTCTTCAAATATTCCCGGGCTTTAAACAACTGGCTCTTGCTAGTTCCAATTGAAATACCCAATTCTTCGGCTATTTCCTCGTGACTATACCCTTCGATTGCATACAGATTAAATACGGTTCGGTATCCCGGCGGAATTTTTTGCAGCATTTTTAGCAGCCGTTCCGCATCCATATTTCCTGCAATATCCTCCTCCCGGGCACTCCGATGTTCCAGACCGTTGTAATCCGGCGTAGATTGAATAAAATCCTTTTGCTTGCGCAGCTGGCTCAGTGCGGTGTTGACCATAATCCGGCGTATCCACCCGCCCAACGCGCCTTCACTCCTGAATTGCGCCATGTCGCGGTAAACCCGGATAAAGCCCTCCTGCAACATATCTTCCGCCTCCGACCGATCGCGCCCAAAGCGCAACAACACCCTGAACATGGGCACGCTGTACTTTTGGTAGAGCGCTTTTTGGTGCGCCGGGCTGCCTTGGAGCACGCCGCTAACCAAATCCTGATCGCTGTATTGCTGCATGAATTCGGGATACAAATGATTGATGATAAACAGGGCGGCGGGGTTGCCCGCTGCGTTAATTTTTTTTGTAACTAAATAGCCGGATCGCCTTCCAGTTTTTGAATCGGGCGCTACCGGCTATTTAATAGTCGCGTCGAATAACGTTCAAACATCCCAAACTATTTCACTAAAATCGGGCGATATCATCAGCGTATAAAGCGAGCGATCGCGCAGCCGGATTTCCTTGATCGGCGCCTCCCGCCCATCCACCCGACATTGTCGTGCGAAGGTGGGAAAACCGACAAGGTATATTTTTACCCGGGTATAGGCGGGCTGAAAGCGGCCCTCCTTCCGTTGACGAAGGGTGAATACGGTTTCTGAGCCTTCGGCTTCAAAAAATTTCAGGCTGTATTCGCCGGTTTGATAGGCGTATCCTTCGCCTGCGTCCTCGTACAAATGGCTGGTTTCCGCACCATTTTTGTAATAGGCGTAAAGCGTTAGTTCCTCCACTGGCTTTTCATCCGTCCATTGTCGCGCTGGATAGATCGGCAATACGGCGCCTTCCCGAACAAAAAACGGGATTTGATCCGGCAGGATATTCACAAACATCTCGCCGTTTCCGACCTGGCCTGTCCAGAAATTGTACCAGTTTCCTTTGGGCAAAACGACCATTTGACGGTGGATTTTAGGCTGCACCACGGGGCTGACGAGCAAGTGCTCGCCAAAAATAAAATCGCGCTCGTTATCCCAGTGTCGCGGTTCGGTAGGATCGTCGAACGCGAGATGTCGGAGTACGGGCGCACCAGAGCGGCTGTTTTGCCACATCGCAGTGTATAGGTAAGGCAGGAGGGCGTAACGCAATTCAATGGCTTTCTTGGCCAGCGCCGTGTATTTTTCGCCAAACGACCAGGGTTCTTGGTCTGTTTGGTGCAATTCGGGCGCCGCCAGCTCGGCCTCTTCCTGCACGGCGATGTCGCCGCCGGCATGTTGGCCCATACTGTGTACCCGCATAAGCGGATGGAAAACACCCAATTGGAGCCAGCGGACGAACAATTCCCCGTCGGCCGTACCGGCAAAGCCGCCGATATCTGATCCGCAGAA
>JAUMBL010000146.1:0-28395 GCA_032115775.1 Saprospiraceae bacterium
TTCCAGGTTAGTTCGGCGCTGAGGGCGGTTTGGGTAGCCCGCTCGGCGGTGGGCAGGCGATTTTGACTGTTTCGGCGGGTCAGGCTACCGGACAGTCGGGCGCTGCGGCCGGGCAGCCAGGTGATTTTGGGCCCTGCCTGGAGGTAGCGGATTTGAAAATCGCGGCTGTTGAATATTTCTGCATCGCTGTTTTTTTGTCCGTCGGTGATATCCGCCTCCAGGCTCCATTGTTTGCCGAGATTTGTCCGCGCGCGCAGCGTCCAATCGGCTGTTTGGCGGCTTTCGAAGCCGGTAGTTACCTGAAGTCTGCCGCGGTTGTCGGTTTGCGCGATGGAGAAATCCCAGGCGGGATTGGCGCGGTTGATGAAGAGCACATTGCGCAGGGAGGCATTGACGCTGACGAGCGCGGAGTCGGGGATTTGCAGATAAAACGGATTCCAGGGCGAGGCTGTATTTCCGGCGCCTTCCAGAACGCGTCGGTTGATCTGCAGGGTGCTTTGCAGGGAGGCCTTGCTCAGGATTTTTTTCCAACGGGTGGCAGATTGCCCCCAAAGCGCGCGCGGATCGAGGCGAAAATTCTGATTAAACACCGTATTATTGGTGCGAATATAATCGGGGGAGGTGACTGCCACGCGGACGTAGTTGGCCTGATCGAGGAAAACGGAGATTTCCATCTCGTCCACCTGGAGGATACTGTCCCGGTTGCGGTCCACCCAGGTATATTGCCCTTCGCCCGGATTGACGAGCAGGTAGTTGTATTCCAGGCGCGGACTTTGGCCGGAACCGACTTCGTAGCCGGTGGTGAGCGTCAGGGCATTTTTCAGCGCCGTCAGGTTGTAATCCACGCGGCCGAGATAGGTTTCCTGCGCTTTTTGGTTGGTGAGTTCCGGACGGAGGATCCGAAGATTGCGCCAGGAGAGGTTCCATTCCAGTTGTTGGGTACCGGAATTGGGCGCGGCGACGGTTTGGGTCCACTTGCCGTTTAGGTTTGCTTCTTGGGCGAGGGTATTTTGTTTGAACGCCTGTCCGACCGGGAAATAATCGTTGCGCTGGGCGAGGCTGCCGCCCCACTGCCAGCGTTTATACTCAGCCGGGGTTTTGAAATACAATTTACCCAGATCGTACCAAAAGGCGGCGCGGTTGAGTGTGTCGGCGCCGCGCGCGTTTTTTTCGCGCTCCCCGTATAACCCG
This sequence comes from Saprospiraceae bacterium, assembly GCA_032115775.1. Classification (GTDB taxonomy): domain Bacteria; phylum Bacteroidota; class Bacteroidia; order Chitinophagales; family Saprospiraceae; genus M3007. Next base: position 1,192 of record JAUMBL010000146.1, read on the forward strand.
ACCTGTAGAAACGCTTGTTTTGCGCCGCTGTTATTTTTCAAAAAAAAGCTGCGCGTAATGTCCGCCTTAGGCCTGCTGAAGCGGGTATTTTCCAAAACGCCGTCCGAGGCGAGCAAATTGCCCTCGAAAAAAGCCTTCCAGGATCCCCTTTCCACGTCCAGCCGTCCGGCATGCCGAACGCCGCCGTACCGTTGTTCCCGGACGAAGGTGGTTACGTCGTAGCGCAGGGCGCCCCATCCTTTTTTTTGCAGTTGGACGCCGCCGCGACCGATATGTTCGGGCGACCGGCCTTCGTTGCTACCCGCATCGAGGTTCCAGTCGCGCAGGTACTCCGCCGGCCGGTACGGATTCAGCGGTTGAAAAAACTGGTTGGCGAATTCATACGCACCGTATCCCTGGGCATTCCAGCCTTTGGCCTCGAATAGTTGTTGTTTCCATTCGCCCCAGCCCGCCAGGCCGACGTCGTCGCCGCTGTCGAGGGGGGAGAAGCGGTTCAAATCGCGGCGGCTCAGGGAGATTTCGCCGCTGAGAGTCGTCTTCTCGACGGGCTGCAGCACGCCGCCGACGCTGTACAACTGCCGGGATTCAGGCGCGAGCAGGCGCACGATCGGCTCGAAATTCCCTTGGGGTTTACAGGTGACAGGATCGGGGGCGACCCATCGGTACACACGGCCGTTTGCGGCGGTTTGGGCGCTGACGTAGTTGCCCTCGCCCATCGGTACTTCGCTGAATCGGGCGGTAAAACGGGCGCTGTCGGGACTCACAGTATAGACGAGTACCTGGCGAATTTGTCCGCAAACGAGCGTATCGGTCAGTTTATACTGCACGCGGGCCGGATCGAATCCGTTTTGCAGGGTATCCACGCCGCTTGCGAATGCCGTTTGCAGCGCGTCTCCAGCCTGAGCCAGGGCCTGACGCTCGGTTTCTTTGCGGTCCTGGGCGCCGCCGGCGTTGCGGCTGTCCTGTTCGGAATACAAATGCGCGTACGCGCGAAATTTTCGGGTACGCCACTCGACATCGGCGGCGGTGGTGGCGCGGAGGTAGGTTTGCACGGCGTATTCAAACTCGACGATAATACGAATATCCTTTGTGATGAGGCGGCGTTGCGTAAAGACCACTTCGCCGAGATTGTAGTCTATTACATAATCGTCGGTCAGTCCGCGACGGAGGAGTTGGCCGTCCATGAACACCTTTTCCGTGCCGGCGAGCACGATAATAAAGCGTTCGCCGGAGGCGCCCTGGAGGCGATAGGGTCCTTGGTTCCCTTCCTGTCCGAGGATGATTTGCCGGGCGAATTTTCCGCGGGAGACGGCGGCGGCGGCGCGCAAAGACAGGGTGTCGCCGGGCGCGGTGCGAAGCCGGTGTTCGAGCATCGCCCCTTGGAGGCGTTTGAAATAATTGGAAAAATATCCGCCCTGCGGGCGCGTCAGATCGTAGTCGCCGGCCGTGAGCGCTGCGTTTTTGCGGCGCAATTGGATATACACGCGGTCGAATTCGTTCAACTGGCGGGTGCTGCCATCCGGTTGGAGCGGCACGGTGTTATCGGCCAGGGCCGCCCGCAATTCCAGGTCGTTGCCGAGACGACCCTCCATCTGGAGGTTCAAATTCGAGTTAAACACGAGATTTTGGCTGTTCCCAATGGAAAAACCGCGCGTGTAGGCGCCCGAAGACGTGATGCCGCCGGCGCCGAGCAAAGGTTCCGGCGCGGAATAAGGCGTGAAATCAAATTCAATGGCGTCCTCGCGCCCGGCGCGCCGAATGAGGGCGGTATCCAGCCGACTGACGGGCGCGGCCAGGTTGACGGGCAGTACGCGGTAGCGCAGCTCGAGGCTGTCGCAGTCCGGACAGAACCGGCGCAATCCGGCGGTGTCCAGGCGCAACGCCTGGTTGTGCACCGAGAACAAACCGGCGGGGATTTCCAGACCCGTTTTTACATCGCGCGCGCTCAGCAAAGGCGTCGCAACGCTCAAGCTGTCCAATATTTGCCAGGGAAGCGAAGCGGATATCTGCCGTACGCGCAGATTGGACAGGGAGAATTGCCCCCAAGCCGCCGGAGACGTTGCAAGGAGAAACAACCACCACCCTATCAGACGCCGAACGCGCGCCGGGCGCCCGAAAAATCTGCCATGCTGCCTTATCATGCGGTGTGATGACGCCGGAGATTGGCAAACGGTTGTACGATGGCGGCTTACTTTCGATTGCGCATATAAAACCAGAGGATACCGAAGGCGACGAGGAGCATGAGCGGCAAAACGCCGACGTTGGAAAGCGTATTTTGCCCGGCGGCGAGTGTGGCCTGCTGATCAGTCAGCCCCTGCGCGGTAGCAGCCGCCAGGTTCTTATCATACCACTTACCAATAACCGGCTGGAAAATACCGGTGGCCAGCATGCCCACGCCGCCGAGCAGCGAGAGGCCGAGCGCGCCGCTTTTCGGAATGTACTCTGCCACAAAGCCGAGCATAGTCGGCCAAAAATAGCAGACGCCGACGGCAAATACCAGCGCAGCGCCCCAAATGCCCAGACCCTGCGCATGGCTGAGCAGGTACAACCCAAGTGCCGCAAATACCGAAGAGCCCAGCAGCATGCCAGTAGGATTCAGCCGGTGCACCACCGGCCCGGCGTAAAAACGACCCAGCGCCATGACGCCGTTAATAAATGCCAGCACCAGCAACGGCTGCACGCCGGTGGATTTCAACAACGCGTCAATCCACTGACCCGTACTCAACTCTGTATTGGCTGTCAATACCATGCAGACAGCCAAAAAGGTAAACAGCGGATTGGCAAACACCGCTTTAAACATATCAGCGGAACTGACGCCGCTTTCCACGCGCTCCGTACGCGGAAACGCCTGTCCGTAAAACATCCAGCCGTACGCCAACGCAGGCAGCAATATGATCGCGCACTGCAAACGCCAGTCGAGCCCCACCTGACTCATCAAAAAACCGACCACGGCGCCGATTACAATGCCGCCGGGGAACCACACGTGAAAACGGTTCAGCATCGTCGTCTTGCGATCCGGATACAAGCTCGCCACCATCGGATTGCAGGCCGCCTCTACCGAACCGTTGGCAAATCCTACCAGAAAGGTGCTGATCAGCAGCGTCCAGAAGCCGCCGGCGAAAATAGTCAGCAGCAGGCCTACCAAATGGGTAAAAAAAGCAATCTGCAACATCCGGCGCATGCCGATACTGTCCAAAATGATTCCGCCCAGCACCGTCGCGGCCGGGAAACCGTAAAAAGCCATGGAGGCGATCACGCCGACCTGTTCGTAACTCAGGCCGAATTCCGTTTTCCATTGGTCAAGCATGCCCGCGCGAATCGCGAACGTCATGGAGGTGGTCACCAGCGCGATGCAGGATGCGTTGAAAAGTCGTGTTGGATGGATGTTGTTTGACATAAGTCAGCTTGTTTTTCTTTTTGCCGGGTAAATGTAGCGAATGCGCGGGATTTGCCAAGCAAACTAAATTTTTTTTGGAAACTAAATCCTTTTCCAAAACCTTGTATGCCCGCGTTTTTCTCCTTTTCTTTGCCAATAAACCGTACTTGTCTTGTTTTTTGCGCTTATAAAAACGCAATTTCAGTATGAAATCCGCCATTACTACCCTTCTGTTCCTGGTGCTGACGGCTGCACTTGCAGCCCAAGTCAGCTGTGATCCTATTTTCCCAACCGTGAACGACGATGTGACCATCACGTTCAATGCAGCGCAGGGAAACGGCGCCCTGGCCGGTATCACGCCGGTCTATGCGCACATGGGCGTGCTAACCAACTCCAGCGCATCGCCGACCGACTGGAAGTACGTCGCCACCACCTGGGGAATCGCCGATCCGAAGGGCGCCATGCAAAGCGACGGCCCGAACATCTGGAAAAAAACGTTCAATATTCGAACGTTCTTCAATATCCCGGCGGGCGAAACCGTGCTCCAACTCGCCTTTGTATTCCGCAACGCCAACGGCACAATCGTAGGCCGCGCCGCCGATGGCGCGGATATTTTTTACCCGGTATATCCCGAAAACGGGGCGCTGCTCGCCGCGTTTATCCAACCGACCGATCCGCTGCTGCTGCTCAACGAGGGCCAAAATCAACCCGTCCGCGCCGCAGCCTCTAAAACCGGCGTCCTGCGCCTTTTCGACAACCAAACGCTCGTCGCAGATACCAGCGGAAAGACACTGCAAACGGTGCTCACCGCCGGTGCGCCGGGCGTGCACGAAGTCGCTTTCACCGCCGCCGCCGGCACGGAAACCGATACCGCTCGCTTCCGGTATCTCGTGCCGACGCCAGTCGTCACGCAAGACCCGCCCGCCGGCACGGAATGGGGAATCCAACACCTCGGCCCCACCCGCGTGCGGCTCAGCCTCTATGCCCCCAATAAACAGGTGGTGTACACCCTGGGAGATTTTTCCGACTGGACGCCGCTCCCCGCTTATCAGATGAAACGCAGCGCAGACGGTAATACCTGGTGGATCGAATTGGACAACCTCACGCCCGGCACATTCTACCGCTTCCAATACCTCGTGGACGGCGTCCTGAAAATCGCCGACCCACTCAGCACCCTCGTGCTGGATCCGTGGAACGACGCCTTCATTCCGCCTTTCACCTTCCCCAACCGGCCGCCTTACCCAAGCGGCCGTACCACCGGCATCGTATCGGCGTTTCAGGCGGATCCGCCGGCGTATAACTGGAAAACAACCAACTACACCCGCCCCAAAAAGGCGGATCTGATCATTTATGAATTGCACCTGCGCGATTTCATCGCCCGACACGACTACCAGACGCTGCTCGACACCCTCGATTACCTCGAACGCTTGGGCGTCACAGCCATCGAATGTATGCCCGTTGCGGAATTCGACGGCAACCTGAGCTGGGGCTACAACCCCGCCTTCCACAAAGCGCTCGATAAATACTACGGCGACCCCGACGCGCTCAAAGCGCTCGTGGACGAATGCCATGCCCGCGGCATCGCCGTAATACTCGACGTGGTGTTCAACCAGGCTACCGGCGCCAGTCCGCTCGCGCAACTCTACTGGGACGCCGCTAACAACCGCCCGGCCACCGCCAACCCCTGGCTAAACCCGGTCGCAAAACACGATTTCAACGTGTTCTACGACTTCAACCATGAAAGCCAGGCCACGAAAACGTATATGAAAAACTGCCTGCGCTACTGGATCGAAGAATTCCGGGTGGATGGCTTCCGCTTCGACCTCTCCAAGGGTTTTACCCAGACCAATACGCTCGGCAACACGGCCGCCTGGGGGCGCTACGATGCCTCCCGGGTGGCGATTTGGAAAGATTACGCAGATTTTATTTGGGCGATAGACCCCGAAAACTATGTCATCCTCGAGCATTTTGCCGAAAATCAGGAGGAAAAAGAACTCGCGGAATACGGCATGATGCTTTGGGGAAATGCACACTTTGCCTACAAAGAAGTGGCGCTGGGCTACACCGCCGGTATCTCAACCAGCCTAAACGAGATTTCCCATCAGCAACGCGGCTGGTCTGTCCCCCACCTGATCGGATATATGGAAAGCCACGACGAGCAGCGCATCACCTATGAATGCCTCGAATACGGCAATACAACCAACACCAATCACAATACACGCAGCCTGGCCGTCGCCCTCCGCCGCATGGATATGCTACACCACCTGCTCCTGACCGTGCCCGGCCCGAAAATGATCTGGCAATTCGGTGAATTAGGCTATAATTTTCCGATCAATTACTGCCCGGACGGAACCGTCAACCCCGACTGCCGCACGGCGGAAAAGCCCATTCGATGGGATTTTTTGCAGGATCCGCTGCGCGGCCGGCTGTATGACCGCACCGCGGCCCTGCTTTTTTTAAGGAAAAATCACGAGGTGTTTGAAACCTCGAACTTTACGACCGAACTGCAAGGCGGGAAAATCCGACGCATCACCCTCGAATCACCCGATATGCGGGTGCTGGTCATCGCCAACGTGGGCGTCACCCCGGAACTCACCGCATTGTCGCTCCCCGGAAACCCCGGCCGGTGGTATGAATACTACACCGGCGACAGCATTAACTGGAGCGGTACGCCCGTGTCCTTTACACTTCAGCCCGCCGAATACCGCGTGTACACCGACCGATACGCGCCGCTGCCGCCGGGTTTCGTGCCGGATCCTCCCGAGAACTCCGGCAACCAGGCGATCGAAAATATGTCGGTCGTCCCCAATCCAATTTCAAACAACCTACTCTTCGACCTCCGGCTCGGCTACGCCTCGGACATCCGCGTGGAAGTCTTCGACCTCGCCGGTCGCCTACTGGCCACCCAGGCGGCGATGCCTTTCCCGGCAGGCGTACACCGATTGGAAATAGACGCCGCCGGCTGGTCAAAGGGCATGTACCTCCTCCGGGTAACCGGCGCCGGGGGCAGCGCCGTGCAGCGCTTTGTCAAAAATGTACGATAAACGCTGTGCATTCATCGCCTGTATTCATACTTTTGTCACGTACCTGATTTGTGTTATCTTGTTGCTTTGCTTATGAAAAAAAAGTACTTGCTGATCGCCGGTTTTTTATTTGCAGCCGGCCTTACGTATGCACAATGCCCGATTACCGTCAATGCAGGCGAGGATATTTACCTGTGCGCGCCGCCTTCGCCCACCCAACTCAACGGGAGCATCAGCGGCTCCTATCTGAATTTTTTCTGGACGCCCACCACGGGCATGTCCGGCTCGAATACGCTCAACCCGACCGTTTCCGTCACGCAAACCCGAACCTACGTCCTGACCGCCCGCGCCGTGGATCTGGGAAATAACCTGATCGTCAACGGCGATTTTGAAGCCGGCAATTCGGGCTTTACGAGCGATTACGTGGAAAGTCCGGGCAATTTGGTGCCGGAAGGCGTGTATGAAGTATTGGACAACCCGCAAAACTCGCACCCGGGATTTCAACCCTGCGACGACCATACCTCGGGCAGCGGCAACATGATGGCCGTCAATGGCGCCGGTACGCCGAACCTCGACGTGTGGTGCCAAACGGTGCCGGTCATGCCCAATACGCAGTACGCTTTTTCGGCCTGGGTAGTCACCCTGGTAGCCTCCTCTCCGGCTCTGCTGCAATTTAATATCAACGGTGCATCGCTCGGGCCGGTTTTTTCGGCGCCCAACCAGACTTGCGTGTGGCAAAATTATTACGCCACGTGGAACAGCGGCAATAACACCAGCGCCACCATCTGCATCGTCAATCAGAATACGACCCTGGGCGGCAATGATTTTGCTTTGGACGATCTGGCGTTCGCGCCAATCTGCCAGGTCAGCGATTCCGTCACGGTACACGTTGTCAATATCGCCGCCGCCGCCAGCCCGGCAGTCTCTTTTATCCCTTGCGCCGGCGCGCAACTGACGCTCTCCGGCGCCGGATCCAGCACCGGCCCCAATATTACCTACAATTGGGACACGCCCAACGGCAATATCGTATCGGGCGCGAATACGCTCGCACCGGTGATTGACCAGGCCGGAACCTACACGCTAACCGTCACGTTTGACAACGGTTTTGTCGTCTGTACCAAAACCGCCACCGTATCCGTCTCGGAAAGCGCCAACCCGCTGTTCGCATGGATTGCGCCAAGCGGTACGCTGGGCTGTAACGCACCCACGATCTCGCTGATCGGCAATACCAACCAGCCGGCTTTTGCCTCATATAGTTGGACGACCAACGGCGGCAATATCGTCAGCGGCGCCGATACAAAAAATGCGGTAATTAACCAACCGGGCATCTACACTCTGGTGGTCACCAACACCGCCACCGGCTGTACCGCCGAGGCGGAAATCACCGTAATCGCCGCCACGGATCCGCCCAGCGCTTCCGCCTTTGCCACCGACACCTTATATAATTGTCAATCCACCACATTTGGACTCAACGGAAACGCCTCCACGCAAGGGAACAACATTACCTATCAGTGGAGCGCCTTTAACGGCGGCAATGTACTTTCCGGCGCAAACCAGGATTCGGCGGTCGCCAATGCGCCGGGACTGTACGTCCTCACCGTCACCAACACCGTCAATGGCTGTACCGATACGGATACCGTGCAGGTGGCGTCCGATCTGCTGCCGCCCCAGGTGACTATCCAACAGCCGGATACCTTCCTTTGCGGGATAAATACAATGCTGCTGACGGCCTTGGCTGACAGCAGCTACCGTGCCCTGCAGTGGTTCGCATCCCAAGGAGGAAGTTTTACCGGCGACTCCACCCAACTCCAACTCACGATTCTGTCACCAGGCCAGTATATTCTGGGGATCATCGGTGCTAATTACTGCCCCGGCGCCGATACGGTGATCGTAACCATTGACACCCTGCCGCCTGTGGTCGTAATTGCACCGCCCGATACCATCACCTGCCAGTCGCCGGCGATCCAACTATCCGGCGTCGGTTCTTCCTCCGGCCCGCAATTCACGTACCAGTGGAGCGCCGACAATGGCGGCAATATTGTTTCCGACGATACCAGCCTGACGCCCTTGGTGAACGCTGCCGGCTTATACACCCTGCTGGTGACCAGCAGCGCCAATTTTTGCAGCGCATCGGCTTCCGTTCAGGCGCAATCAGACACCAACGCGATCGTCGCAGTTGCCAGCGCGCCGGATACGCTCAACTGCCAGATCGCCCAGGTGACGCTCAACGCCAACGGCTCCAGCCAAAATGCCGCGCTCACCTATTCCTGGACCACCTCCGACGGCCTCATCCTAAGCGGCAGCGATACGCCCAATCCGGTAGTCGGCGCGCCCGGAACTTACCAACTGCTGCTCACCAATACCGCCAACGGCTGTACCGCTTCCGATCTGGCAATCGCCGTTCAAAATCTCGATGCGCCGAACTTGTCCATCGCCGCACCCGCGCCGCTTACCTGCGCCAACCCGACGCAGACGCTGTCTGGAATCAATACCGGGCCCGCCGGCTCCTATCACTACTTCTGGACTGCCGCGAACGGCGGCAACATCCTGTCTGATGAAAGCCTGCTCGCGGTTGAAATAGATGCCCCCGGAATCTATATGCTGTATGCCGTACACCTGAACTCCGGCTGCGCCGATTCAGCCTTCATCAGCGTTTCCGTTGCGCCGGGAACGCCGGCGGCAATCATCGCAGCGCCCGACACGCTGAACTGCACGGCGCCCGTCCAGGTACTCAACGGAAACGCTTCTTCCGAAGGGCCGGATTTCCGCTACCAGTGGACGACAGCGGACGGCGGCAGTATCGTGTCCGGTGATACCACCCGCGCGCCGCTCGTCAATGCGGCCGGATGGTATATCCTGCGGATCCGGAATATCGCCACAGGCTGTATCGCCACCGATTCTGTTTTTGTGCCTGCAACCTTTAACTTTCCCCCGGCAGATGCGGGCGTTCCCGGGCTGCTGACCTGCAGCCAAACGGTGTTTCTACTCACCGCCAATCCGGGTTTACCCGCCGGCAATCTGCAATTTGCATGGACTGCGCTCCAAGGCGGTAATTTGATCAGCGACCCCGGCAGTATGCAGGCATCTTGCGATGCCGCCGGATTGTACCAAGTGGTGGTAACCGATCCGGCAAACGGCTGTACCGCCTCGGATACGGTGTCCGTTAGCGCCAACCAAATACTGCCCAGCCTCCAAGTACTTGCTCCAGACACACTGGACTGTGTGCTGCAGAGCCAAACGCTGACCGCGATCGCCGCCGGGACAGGATCTGCGCTTCAATTCGATTGGGAAACGTTCGGCGGCCAAATTACCGCCGGAAGTAATTCCGCCACACCATTGATCAACGCGGCAGGTATTTACGTGGTCACGGTCACCGACCAGACCAACGGCTGCACGGCCGCGCAAAGTGTGGCAGTTGCACAGGACACCCTGGCGCCGGCCATCGCCGTCGCGCCGCCGCAGGTACTCAGCTGCGCTCAACCGCAAATCTCCCTGAGTAGCGCGCTGACGCCGGCCGAACCGGCAAGTTTCCTGTGGACAAGCGCGGGCGGACAAATTTTGTCCGGCGCAAACACGGCCGACCCGCTCATCGGTGCGCCCGGCGCCTATACCCTTACGGTTACGCTACAACGCAACGGCTGTACGGCGCAAGCCTCCACCCTCGTCAGTCAAAATATTTTGCCGCCCCAGGCAGAAGCCGGGCAGCCGGATACGCTCGACTGCAGCATCACGGCTCTGCAACTCAACAGTTCCGCTGCCGGACAAGGAGCACTGCAAATACTCTGGACGGCCGCGCAGGGCGGCAATATCTTGTCCGGCGCCAATACGCTCACACCGGTCGTAAATGCCGCAGGCTTATATCTGCTCCAAGTGACCGATGGCGCAAACGGTTGTATCCGAACGGACAGCGTCCGGATTTTCAATGACGCCGGCGCGCCGGTCGCGCAAGCCGGCGCGCCGGATACGCTCACCTGCGCCGTGCAGCAGATCAACTTACAGGGAAGCGGCAGTGCTGGGCCGGGTATTAGCTATTTGTGGATAGCCGGGCCGGGTGGCAACATCGTTTCAGGCGGCGCCACGCTCACGCCGGTCGTAAATGCCCCGGGCGTATATCAACTGCGGGTGAACAACCAAAATAACGGCTGCACCGCTGTCTCTTTCGTGACCATCGCCCTGGATGTCGCCCCGCCCGCAGTGGACGCCGGGCCGGGCGCACAACTAACCTGCAACCAAACCAGCCTCCAATTGAACGGCAGCGCCGCCGCACCCGGCAATCCACTGCAAATCACCTGGAGTACAGCCAACGGCAATATCGTGAGCGGAAATAGCACGCTGGCGCCAGTCGTAAACCGACCCGGACAGTACGTGCTGACGGTCTCTAATACATCGAACGGCTGCACAGCCTCCGATATAGTTTCTATTGGAATAGATACCCTGGCGCCGACCCTCGCCGCCGCCGTGCCGCAGGAACTGAACTGCCTCGTGCTGCAAACAACCCTGTCGGCAACCGTATCGCAACCGACCGGTAATTTCAACGCGCAATGGAGCACCGTAAACGGCGCTATCGTGCAAGGCGCCAACAGCCTCACACCGGTGGTGGACGCCCCCGGAACCTATGTACTGACGGTTCAAAACCAGCAAAACGGCTGCACCAGCGTCCTCTCGGTACAGGTAACGGAAAACGTAACGCCGCCCCTGGCCGTAGCCGCCGCACCCAACCTCCTGACCTGCGCGCAAACGCAGATCGCCCTCAGCGGCGCCGGTTCCTCCGCGGGCACCGGTATCACCTATCTGTGGACCGCCGGGTCGGGCGGCCTGATCGTGGGCGGCCCCGCCACCCTGGCGCCCGTCGCAGCCGCCCCGGGCGTGTACCGCCTGCTTGTCACCAATACAAGCAACGGTTGTACCGCGGCGGCTCAGGCGACCCTCGGACAAGATACCGCCGCGCCGGTAATTGCCCTCGCGCAACCCCAGATACTAACCTGCACGCGCGATACCGTTGCGGTAAATGCAGGCGCTTCCAGCCAGGGCCCCAACTTCCAATACGCCTGGAGCGCCGTGAGCGGCCAAATCGCCGCCGGCGCAAGCACGCCGATTCTACAAGTCGTTCAGGCCGGTGTGTACCGGCTTCTGCTTACCAACCAAACCAACGGTTGCACCGCCGTCGTTACCGCCACCGTGGGCGAAGATCGAGTACCGCCTTCCGTAAACGCCGGACCGGATTTCCTGCTGCACTGTAACCAACCCAGCGTAACGCTGCAAGGCGCGGCCTCCGCGCCGACAAGTCCCAATTATGCCTGGACGACCGTGGGCGGAAACATCGTACAGGGCGCAAATACCCCCGACCCGGTCGTCAATGCAGCCGGCACGTACCGCCTGACCGCCGTCAATCCCGCCAACGGCTGCACGGCAGCGGACGAGGCCGCAGTGCTCCGCGCGCCTGAACCGATGGTATTCGACAGCATCCGGCAGCCCGATTGTTTTCAAAACAGGGGCAATATAGAAATACGCGCTACCGGCGCCGAACCGTTTTCTTTTTCGGCCGACGGCGGACTAAGCTTTCAGTCCGTCGGGCTGTTTAACAACCGGGCGCCCGGCGAATACGAACTGGTCGTACGAGATCAATACGGCTGTACTGCTGCGAAAACCGTAACCGTCGCGCCGCCCTTTATTCCTCAACTGGATTTGCCGAGCTGGCTGACGGTGCGCCTGGGAGATTCCATCCGACTGGAACCCGCCACGAATATCCCGCCGGGTCGGGTATCCTCCTGGTCGTGGACGCCCGCCGAAGGGCTGTCCTGCGACGATTGCGAACGCCCCTGGGCGAGCCCCTATCGTTCGGAGCAGTATCGCCTGGTCGTCACGGATTTAAGCGGCTGCACCGCCCAGGCAAGCGTCAATATCCAGGTGGATCGCCGGCGGGATGTGTACCCGCCCAACGTGTTTTCGCCTGATGGCGACGGCTTGAACGACCGCTTTACCATATACGGCAGAGGCATCACGGAAATTAAACTGCTCCAGGTATTCGACCGCTGGGGCAATCAGTTGTTCCTCGGCGAGCGGCTTACCCCGGGCGAGGAAAGCCAGGGCTGGGATGGTAGTTACCGCGAACAAGACATGGGGCCAGGCGTGTATGTTTGGGTGGCGGTGCTGGTTTTTATAGATGGAGAAGAACTCGTTTTGTCCGGGGATGTTTCCATTGTGCGTTAAATAGCCGGTCACGTCTGAGGCAAAAAAGGATCCATTTTTTGCCAGACATAGCGATTTTTGCAGACCGTAGCGCTGCTACCGTCAAAAAAATCGTTAAACATGGCGAAAAATGAGACATTTCAAGCCAGACAGCGATTCGGCTACGTAGTTACCCTGTATAAAAAATGTGTGCCTTTCAGCGACTACCGTGTAAACATAGAGATCAATCAAGATTATGGCAACACCCTCCGGAACAGGAATTTTGATCGGGCGTTTTCAATTTTATGAACTCAACGACGCGATGCGTGCCCGCATCGCGTCTATCGCAGCGCGCCATGAGCGCCTGGTCATTTTTTTGGGCAGCAACCCGGCGCCCAGCGACCTAAACCCCCTCGAATGGCCCTTGCGGCAAGAAATGCTGCTGGAAGCCTTCGACGACGAACTGGAAATACAGGAATTACCCGACGTTCCGGACGACCGGAACTGGAGCCAGGAACTCGACCGACGCATCATGGAACTGCGGCCAACGCTGCCTGTCACCATTTACGGCACGCCGGACGGGTTTGTGGAGCGCTACTCCGGCCGATACGAGACCCAACCTGTGTCTATGGATTCAGAGGACATGCCCTACGCCCTGGATGTAGATGGCATACGCCACCTGGGCAGTTTTCGAGCCGGCATTATGTACGCGACCTTGCGCCGGTTTCCAACCGTTTATCCGACCGTAGATATCGCCGTTTTTTCCGCTGATTATGAGCGGCTGCTGCTCGCCCGGAAAGAAAATGAGATCCGATTTCGATTTCCGGGCGGATTCACCGATCCCGCCGACGAGAGCTATGAAATGGCCGCCCTGCGCGAACTTGCGGAAGAGTGCGGCGAGTTGGAAGTGGACGATCTAACCTATATCGGTTCCTGCAGCGTGGACGACTGGCGGTACCGGGGCTCGCTGGACAGCATTATTACCCACTTGTACACCTGCGTACTGGTTTCGGGCAATCCGGCGCCCAATGACGATATTGTGGAACTGCGTTGGTTCGACGTGCAGAAATTAAAGACCGAAATGCTCACGCCGGAACACCGCCCGTTGTTGGATTTGTTGCTGGAATTTCTGACCGAGGAGCGGCATTAGGCCATTTTTTAAAGCATGTTTGGAATTTTCTGCCGAAGGCAAAAAATTCCAAACATGCGCTTAATCTGAAAAAAACTATTTTTGCCCCGATTGTCCGCCGCCCCAACGGTCATTGAATTTCCAAAACATGACGCCACACCTGACACCTGCCCTTGTTCTCGGCATTGTTTTTCTCTATTTCGCCATGTTGGTTACGGTCGCCTGGTTTACAGGCAAAAACGTAGGCAATGAGGGTTTTTTTCTGGCCAACCGACGCGTGCCCTGGTATGTGGTAGCGTATGCCATGATTGGCACCAGTATTAGCGGCGTCACGTTTATTTCGGTTCCCGGAGCGGTTGGACTGGAAGGTGGTATCAACCGGGGATTCGGGTATATGCAGGTCGTACTGGGCTATTTATTGGGATATTTTTTTATCGCCACGGTACTCATGCCCTTGTATTATCGGTTGGGGCTCACCTCCATTTACGGCTATTTAGAACAACGATTCGGCTACTGGGCTTATAAAACAGGCGCCGGTTTTTTCCTGCTCTCCCGCACGCTCGGCTCGGCCGCCCGGATGTTCCTCGCCGCACTCGTGCTGCAAAAATTCGTCTTCGAACCCCTCGGCGTGCCTTTTGTGCTGACCGTTACGCTGATGCTTGCGCTGATTTACGGTTACACTTTTCGGGGCGGGCTAAAAACGATCATCTGGACGGACACGATCATGACCACTTTCTTTCTGGTCGCTGTAGTCTGGACGGTCGCCACCGTGGCCGGAGCGCTCGATTTGAGCGCCGGTGAAATCTGGCCGGCCGTACGCCAAAGCAAATACGGACAAATCTTTTTTTTCGATAACTTCCTAAGCGACCCCAACCACTTCGTCAAGCAGTTCGTCAGCGGCGCTTTTATCGCGTTCGTTATGACCGGCCTCGACCAGGATCTTATGCAAAAAAACCTGGCCTGCAAGAACCTGGCCGACGCGCAAAAAAATATGTTCGTCTTCTGCATCTACCTGGTGCTGATCAATCTCGCTTTCCTCGTACTGGGCGCTTTGCTCTATCTGTACGCCAACCGGATTGGCATCGGTATCCCGGAAGCCACCGACGAACTATACCCTAAAATCGCGTTTTACCACCTCGATACCGTGGCCGGCGTGTTCTTCATCCTCGGCCTGATCGCCAGTACGTACGCCAGCTCCGACAGCGCGCTTACGGCCCTGACGACCTCCTTTTGCGTGGACTTCTTGCAATTCGAAAAACGACGCGAACACCCGGATCCCTACGCCTCCGAAAGCGACCAGGCGGCTTTTGCCGCATCCGTGGATCGTCGCCTGCGCCGGCAGCGCACCTGGGTGCACCTCGGATTCGCCGCCACGTTCGTCCTGATCATCCTCGCGCTCCAGGCGATGCGCAACGAAGCGGTGATCTCGCTGATCTTCCGCATCGCCGGCTATACCTACGGCCCGCTGCTCGGCTTGTACGCCTTCGGACTCTTTACCGCCCTGCGCGTGCGCGACCGCCTGGTGCTGCCCGTCTGCATCGCCGCGCCGGCGCTCACCTGGATCATCGCGACCGGGGTGAAACCCTGGTTTGACGTCGGATTTTTAACCATTTTGATCAATGGCGGATTGACGTTTTTGGGGCTTTGGGCGATTGCCAAAGAGCAGGAGTAAGCGCCACCTAAAAGCAGCGCGAACATGGCATTTTATTCAAACGCAGGTTTTTTATAAAACATTTTGTTTTTATTAAAATTGCGTCTTATTTTTGCATCCAAAATTTTACGTAACTACGTAGTCGGTCACGGCTACGTAGTTACGATTTCACAAGAAAAGCGGCTCAAGAAATGGCAGAAGTGAAATACACCGAAGACGAAATTAAATCGCTCGATTGGCGCGAACATATCCGCCTGCGCCCGGGCATGTATATCGGCAAATTAGGCGACGGCTCCACGCCCGACGACGGCATCTACGTGCTCCTAAAAGAGGTGCTGGATAATTGCATTGACGAGTTCGCGATGGGATACGGCAAGCAAATTGACGTCACCATCAACGAAAAAGGCGTCACCGTGCGCGACTACGGCCGCGGAATCCCGCTCGGCAAGGTGGTGGACGTGGTGAGCAAAATCAACACCGGCGCTAAATACGACTCACAGGCGTTCAAAAAATCCGTAGGCCTGAACGGCGTGGGCACGAAAGCGGTGAACGCCCTGTCCGAATATTTTATGGTGCAGGCTTTCCGCGACGGCAAATACAAAAGCGCGGAATTCCAGTTCGGCCAACTCCTGAAGGAAAGCAAACTCGAACCGACCCAGGAGGAAAACGGAACGCTGATTTATTTTAAACCCGACAATGGGATGTTCCGGCACTATCGCTGGCTGCCGGAATACATCGAACAACAACTCTGGAACTACGCCTACCTGAACGCCGGCCTGAAAATTAATTTCAACGGCAAAACATTTGTTTCTAAAAACGGCCTGCTCGATCTGCTGGGCAAAAAAACCAACGCAGAACAAGTTCGCTATCCCATCATCCACCTCCGCGGCGAAGACGTCGAAATCGCGCTCACCCACGGCGACCACTACGGCGAACAGTACTACTCGTTCGTAAACGGCCAAAACACCACCCAGGGCGGCACGCACCTGAACGCCTTCCGGGAGGCGATCGTGAAAGTCGCGCGCGACCACTTTAAAAAGAACTTCGAAGCCAAAGATATCCGGGAATCTATTATCGCCGCCGTAAGCGTGCGCGTAGAAGAACCGGTTTTTGAAAGCCAAACCAAAACCCGCCTCGGCTCCGATCGAATCGCCCCCGACGGCCCCGCAATCCGTACCTGGATGAGCGATTTCGTCTCCAAAGCGCTCGACGATTTCCTGCACAAAAACCCGGAAGTCGCTAAAGAGATGCTTAAGCGCATCCAACAATCCGAACGGGAACGCAAGGATATCGCCGACGTCAAAAAAATCGCCAACCAACGTGCCAAAGCCGCCAATATTCACAATAAAAAACTGCGCGACTGCCGATACCACCTCAACGAAAAAGGCCCGGAGGAAAAACGCCTCAATAGCACGATCTTTATCACGGAAGGTGATTCCGCCTCCGGCTCGCTGACCAAAGCCCGCGACGTGGATACGCAGGCGGTTTTCAGCCTCCGCGGAAAACCGCTGAACTGCTACGGCATGACAAAAAAGGTGGTCTATCAAAATGAAGAGTTCAACCTGCTGCAACACGCGCTCAATATCGAGGACTCGCTCGACGACCTCCGCTACAACCGCGTCGTGATCTCTACGGACGCCGATGTGGACGGTATGCACATCCGCCTCCTGCTGCTGACTTTTTTCCTCCAGTTTTTCCCCGATCTGGTGCGCAACGGCCACCTCTATATCCTCGAAACGCCGCTGTTCCGCGTCCGGGATAAACAACAAACGTTTTACTGCTACTCCGAACAAGAAAAACAAACAGCCATTAAAAAATTGCGCGGCAAACCGGAAATCACCCGCTTTAAAGGACTGGGGGAGATTTCACCGAACGAATTCACCGGTTTTATCGGCGAAGATATTCGCCTCGAACCGGTATATATGCCCGAAGATACCAATCTGAGCCACGTACTGGATTACTATATGGGCAAAAATACCCCGGAAAGACAGGAGTTTATCATTGGCAATCTCCGAATCGAACTGGATGTGATTGATACGAAGGAGGAAGAGGAACAGATCAAACCGGTAACCGCAGAAGAAGCCTTGTAGCACCTTTACCCGATCACCGGGAGGCCGCACCCAGATGATTTGCCGCCGCCGGACAGCGTACCTACAACCTTTTTTTTCGCCGCTTGGCGCCCAAATACGCCGCGATCCAACCCGCAAGATGCTCAAAAGGCACAATCTCTAATTCGTGCGCCTGATTGGCCAGCTGTAGGGGCGCCGATTCTAAGATGCGCATGGCCGGTTGTATCTTGCGTAGAAAGGCGGCTTTTTGGTATCCCGAACTCGGCAACGCGGCCAAAATTTTGATAAAGGCCACCGACCGGTTGGCAACGCCCTCCACGGGCCGAAGGTGCCGGCTCCGATATTTCTCCAGGGTTTGCAACAGGGCGTACAATTCATCCTCCCGCTCCTCCACCAGTTTGAGCAGCACATTGGCAATCAGGACGGCTACGTACATGCCCGTCTTGTCGCGGCTGAAGTTCTGAATATTGTTAAGAAATTGCCGACTTTTAAATTTTGGAAAACCCTCCGGCGCCGGCAGGTCGGTCAGGTGGCGCAAAATGTGACAATACGCGCCAATGAGATGCCATATTTCCTGCCGCTCGGTCTGCAAAGCGGCGCGGCGCCGGTGGCCGTAGGCTAGTTTGTACAACGCAAACGCCTTCTCATAGTGCTGCGTGTGAAATGCCAAATACACATACGCTTCGAGGGCGCTAAACCAATTCGGCGTACCCTCCTCCGGAATTTGCAGGCTCTTCTCCGCGTCCAATACCCCGGCTTCGTACTGCCCCAACATGGTGTGCCCCACCACCTTGGTGTAGTAAAAAATAGTGGTCGGGGTCACCACCGGATAGGCGCGGGTCGAAAAAAAACGGATGGCCTCCGCACAGTTGGCATTCAACCCGACGTAATCCGCTTTTTGAATAAAATAATGGTTGCGCAGGGTATAATAGTACAGGTGGAAAAAATAAGAGGCCGTCTGATGCACAAAGGGCGTTAACTGTTCCAGCATGTCAAAAATTTGTTGCGCAAGCGCCTCATTGCGCGCCACCCTGCCGCGGGATTGTATCTTGATCTGTTGATAATACGCGATGCACAAACGCTCCGTCTCCAAATAAGCCTGATACTGCCGGGACAAGCGGTCGTAGTACGCGTACTCCGCCGCATCTCCGTGCATCCGCACAATCATATCTTTCAGCACCGCCGTTGCCTCCACTACGTACTCCGGCCACTCGTACTGCAGCCCGCGCCGCAGCAGACTCATCGCAGCGGCCTTGCCGGCCACATGACAAGATCGCCACGCCAGCATCCGCATCACCGCCAATTCGCGCGCACCCTCGAAAATATTCTTCACCGTAAGATCCACCCCCGCCTTCTCATCATTGAAAAAAACAACCATTTCCTTCAAATGGCGGCGGAGCGCGGCGCCGTATTTCTTGAAAGAGGTCAACCCGATTCCCAGATGCCGAGCCGCCGCCTCGTCCGACCGATAGGCCTGTGCCTGCAGACCGCGATACAAGCGGAGCAACTCGACGTCGTGGTTGCACAAAAAAGCGAGCAGTTCATCCGCGCGCCAGACCGCCCGGCGCGCGTACCAGACGAGTTCGTTTAGTTCTTTTATCATGATTCCCGCACAGATTGGTTTTGGCAAACAAAGTATAGCGCCTAGCCGGGATTTTCCGCCGAAGTCAAAAAAGACCGCACTATTTGCCGCTTTTTACCGCTTTGAAGGGGTAGAAACACGGCACAGAATGGCCGAAAAAAGCCCCGGTTTAGGGCGAAAAAGCCGATACGCGCACAACGCCCGACCGATAAAAGTCCGTTCATCCGATTTCAGTTCATAAAACGCTAAACGAAGCCTCTCCGAACGCGACCGGCCGCAGCAAAATATTGAACTACTAAAAACTGATTATCAATAAATTAAAACAAAAAAAGTATAAAAAAAACTGAAAAGTACCCTTTCGAAATGCGCAAAATCGTCTTTGTGAATCGCGCCGGATTCACCGATTTTTGTACCTGCAATGATGAAGTAGATCGTTGCGCAAATTCATCACCTTCAAACATGCGGCAACATGAAAAAACAACTTTATGCCCATCCCCCCAATCTTTTATCCGGGCTTTCGGACAGCCGGCCTCCGCGGATTCGACTCCCGCAAACGCCCGTCCGGCAACGGATAGACGAGGAGATTCTGCCGTAGCGCGCCGCGGCGCCCGGGTCGCTCCTGTAGTAGCACGGTAAAGGTGTCGGGGATTTCCTGTATGAGCGATCCTGGGCGCATTGTCCGACCGGCAGAAAAATCCCCGACACCACCTTCCTCGACCTATTACCCAAAGTGCATCCCTATGATCCGCATTTCCGCCGTTCTATTCGTACTGGCCGCGCTGACGGGCTTTCTATTTGCGCCCGGCCTTCAGGCGATTTCGGTTTCCGACTCCACCTGGGCACAACAATGGATCCAGAACAGCCGGACAGACTACCGGTCGCTGCAAAATACCTGCTCTGAACGCCATGCAGCCACCGCGCTGCAATTGGAGCAGCTGGAACACCGATTGCAGCCGGGCGCCGCCCTATCCTGCGAAGACGGATACCTGCTCCTGTTTGAAAAATTACAACTCGAAAAAAAATTGCGCGCGCTCGAAGAAGAAGCAGAACTGAAAATCCTCCGGCTCCGTTTCCGAAAAAGCATCGAAATGCTCAAAATACTGTACGAGAAAATCCTGGGTATGGATCATCACTTCAGCAGCCTGCGCGCGCACCAGCAGATGATGCGCATCAGCAATCCGCACGAATATCCCCAATTTAAAGCCGTGAAAAGTGTGCTGGACGAGCGGATGCAACGAAAACTGGGCTTTGTCCTCCCGGCATTTATGGAGTCGAACCCCTATCTGTCCGCCGTTTTTTCAATCATCAGCCTCACGCTGAGCAATGAGGGCCGCGCCAACCGCGAACAACTCGATCAGATTGACTGCATCCTCGATTTTACCGTCCGAATGCACAACGACCTCAACCTGATTGGCTTTGAAGCCGGTTATTTGCACGAGGCCGACCTGTCGCTCAAACAGGAATGCGAAACGCTGTTCGCCGACTGTGCCAAACCGCTGGGCTTCGATCTGTCCCTCGACGCCTGCCGGGAAACGGACGACTGGGAGCGCCTGTACCGCCTGCTCGATCACCCGCCGACCGACACGCAACACAACCTCAGCCAACACCTCGCGCACCAACAATCCAAAACGCACCTGCTTTTTTCCATCGAACGCATCGTTCGATTTATTGATCGCTACTGCGCATTTGTAAACCAATGCAAAGAATATTACAAAAAATTTGCCCGAATTACCGACAGCTACAACCAAAACCAAGCCTGCGCAGCCACGCTTTCCGGCGCACTCGACCAAATCAGATCGGATATCCGCATCACCCTGGATAAATTTACCAGCGCCTATAATCTGCCGGAAATGCAAGGCTCCCGACTGAAAGACCTACTCTACGGGATAGAATGAACCGATTATGGATTGGGGAGTGCAAATTCGATTTAAAGAGGTTATTTCCGAAAAAAACCGCTCAACCCATTCCGTTTTAGTTCCATTTACAGGGCGCCACCAGCCAAAAGGAAGGAATCACCACGTCCATCAGTTCCTCCGTTGAATCCAGGCGCTGCATAAGGTAATTGCCCGACATGCGCCCAATCTCCGTCATCAGGTTGCAATAAGAAGAATAGCGGTAGGTTTCGCCGGGTGCGATGACGGGCTGCCGACCGACCACGCCTTCGCCTTCCACTTCGCGGACGATGCCGTTGGAATCGCGAATATTCCAATGCCGGCGCAACAATTGTACCGTGAGCGGACTCCCGTTCTCGATGGTAATAAAATAGGCAAAGAAAAACTTTTTGCTCCTTGCGTCCGAGTGCGCAGGAAGAAATTGAGTTTCCACCTTTACGGTTATCCCGTTTGTCGTGCATATCTCCATACTATTCCCGGCGGGTTTGTGTTATTGTATGTAAATGCGCTTTGCCGGGAATTGTTTAATCGCATACTGGATTTTCTGCTCAAAACTGCGCTTCCCGGGCAAGCGCGCGGCGCAGAATAGAATTTTCTCCACTGCGCACTAAAAATAACTCCACTGCGGCCGGCTGCGTAGATACAAATCAACATAAAAAAGCCGAACCGGACTTTTCCGGCTCGGCCTCCATTAGAAATTACTAAACACGGGTAACTCTTCTTTGCGACTGCTGGGCGAATAAACCCGGCAGCGCTATAAATTCTTTATCAGTTGAATGATTTCGGCGGGGGTGGCATATTTCGGCGTCACAATAACCTTGCTATTGACGTCCATCTGGGTATCTGCGTTGCCCAGCAGGAATTGCGCGCCCAATTTAGAAATCGTAATCAATTGTACCGGAAGTCCGGCCGGCGCCCCATCCACGCAAAACAGGTTGTTATCCGTATTGGGTTGCAAGCGGAATACCGAGCGACTGTTTTTCAACAACAAAAAGACCTGGCTGTTTTCGGCATCGAAACCCGGAGGCATCTGCACGCAATAATTAGTCCGCTGCCCAGTCTGTATTTTTCCGACGCAAAGCCAGCCGGTATTTTTAGTAACGAGCTCGTAACCGGAAACCGGATTGCCGGCTACCGGCCATTCAACCGGAAGGATATTGGCGGAGTCGGGCGCTAAACCCCACGCTGCCAGTTCGGCACCGTTGGCGCTACCCTGCCAAAGCAACAGGTCAGCGACAGGCAGCGCGGCCGGAACCTGTATTCTGACGGAGCGATCCGCGCGGAGTTTAATCTCTTGGCCGTCACAAGAAAATTTCAAAAACACCATGAAAGCACATTCCAGCGGATCGCCTTGCTGCGTGGCGGCGGGGAGTTCCCGAGCGAGCATATCGCCTTTTTTCATCACTTCGATTACCTCCAGGGTCAGATTTGCACAGGCGCTGCAAGAAACGGGCGCGCCGCTCAAGGCCTCCTCGAAAAGGGATTCCGGATCGCTCAAGATCAGGCGCAGGCCGCCACCGGTGGTCAGCACGGTGTCCCTACGCAGATTTTGGAGCGTAAACAGGCTGCGGGTAGTCGGATCGGGGACTTGCGCCAGCGTTTGTCGGATTTCCGTTACAGACGGCGGATAAGCCCGAAAAAACTCCACGTCTTTCCGGCAATGGACGCCGAGCGAGGCGGACAAAAAGACAATGAAAACGCTGTATTTTAAGATTGAAAACATCTTCATAAACGATTCATAAATAAGATACGGCAGCCGTGTTGTTCGCTGCTTCTTCAATCCAAAATTTTAGTTATACCCAATTGCACCCCGTGCAAGCTGTATTGTTGCAACACGGGACTGCCGTCCGGACTGATCGGTTGCAGCATACGGCGGAAGTAGGGCTCCACAAAAACCCGCCATTGCGGCCGCAGGTGCCAAAACCACTGCACGCTGCCCATCAGGCTCGCGCCGGTTCGCGCGCGAAACGCCGGATTGTCCCGATCGAAGTCTGTCGGAACGCCCTGGGGCGAGAGCATCGCACCGCGATTCCAGAAAAAAATATTGACGGAGGCGCCGGCCTGCACGCTGAAGCCGGTTCGGCCCGATCTCCACTCCCCCCCCAGCATAATCGGGATATCCAACATACCATAGCGGTTGTAGGTCTTCTGATAGTGTTCGCCGTAATCCACGCCAATCGTATCCGTGATGGTTTGCCAAACGCCGCCTACCAGTTCGTTCCGAACCTTCACCGTATATTCTATATAATTTGGATCCGCATACTCGAACACCTCCGTGAACTGGTCGTAGTGCAGCCCTGCGCGAACAAGGTAATGGCGATTCAACAGCATCGAGCCGCGCAAACCGGCACTGAAAGCAGTACTCGGGCTTTCCGTTTCCCGGCGCAGGCGACTGTAATCTTGAAATTCGGGATCGGGACTGGTCAGGCGGCGACTGGGCAGTCCCGGACCGGCATACACATCCGCAAACCAAACATTCGGGCGTCCGGTAAAATCGTAACAACTCCCCGGATCTTTCCTTTTCCGCGGAAGTGTAAAAGGGATTTGCCCGGGCGAAGCCGGGAGTCGGAAAGCCGCAGCAGGCGCCTGGATCGCTGATCCAGGCAGTAGCGGGGCGGCGGAACCACTGCGATTGCGCGGCGCGGCGGTTATTTCGACCGCCGGTATTTCCGGCGCCGGGGGCAACGGGGCGGCAGGCAAAATTTCCGGCGCCGGGGCAATCAACGGCGCGTCCGCATCCGGAAGCGGGCGCGCAGGACGGATCTCAGCACCCAACGCAGGCTGCGGAGAAGCGACGGCCCGATTTTCGGACGCGAAATCTGCGGGCGATCTACGGCCTACAGACGGCGGGGCGGCAGCAATCTGTTCCTGCTTGGGCGCAGGGTATTCGGGCTGCGGCGCGACGGCTTTCGGTCGAAGCGCCGACAGGTACAGGATAGCGGCTGCCGACAGCGTACCCGCTGCGAACATCCAAAGCAGGAACCGGCGCTTGCGCTTGCGCAGCGTATCTTCCACTGCCGGCCAAACATGAGCCGGCGGCGGGGCGGCGGCGGCCTGTAGGCGGCGGCGCAGCAGTTCGTCCAATCTGTCTGATCCTTCGTTCATTTTCAACCTGTTTTTGATTCAGCAAGGCAATAAGAGTTTAAAGAAAGCCGGTACACTTGCCGGCAATCCCCGGCACAGCAAAATCCGTTCATCGCGCGTCCGCCTTTTGCATCTGCTCCAGTTGTTCGCTCAGCCATTTTCGGGCTTTGGTCAGTTGAGATCGGGAAGTGCTTTCCTGAATTCCCAGCATCGCGGCCGCTTCGGCGTGCGAAAAGCCTTCAATCGCCACCAGATTAAACACCATGCGATACCCTTCCGGCAGCCGGCCGATGAGGGCCAGTAATTCCATTTCGGACAAGGCCGAGACGGCGTCGGGATCCACGGGCGATTCCGGCAGGTGCTCATACCCGCTGGTTTCGAATTCAAACCGCTGCCGCTGGTACGCGCGCAGCGCAGTGTGCACCATAATTTTGCGCATCCAGCCTTCAAAAGACCCCTGAAACTGGAATTGGTTCAATTTGGTAAAAACTTTGACAAAACCCTCCTGGAGAATATCCGCAGCGTCCGATGGGTTCCGGGCATAGCGCAGGCACACCGCGTACATTTTGCCGGCAAAAAGCTCGTACAACTGCCGCTGGCAGTGCGCCTTACCGCGCAAACAGCCCTTGATGAGTTCGGTTTCGCTCAAAATGGATAAAAGCCAGTTTGTATTTTGCTGCGCGGTACAAAGCATACACCCGTACCCGGCGGAAATTTACCGAAGGTACGTAAAATATGTAGATACGGCCAAATTTATATTCGCTGCCTGCCTGGGGTGCGCCGTCCGGGGATTTATCCGGCCAAAATCAGCGGACTGTTCGCTGTTTTTAGCCGGACAAGCACATTTTCCACCGACGCTCAATCCTCATGCGCGGCATGGGCAGCGTACGCTGCCGTGAGTTTCGACTGGATATCGCCGGGGACTGGGCTGTATTCGGCAAATTTCATCGAAAATTTGGCACGACCCTGCGTCAGGGAGCGCAACGAAGAAGAATAGCGGTGCAATTCTTTTAGGGGCACGCGGGCGCGGATGACCTGGTAATGACCCTCCGCGCCCATCCCGAGGATGAGCGCGCGCCGGGTTTGCAAATCGCCCATTACATTGCCCATAAATTCGGCATCGCACAGCACCTCCAATTCGTAAATCGGCTCCAATAATTGCGGCCCGGCCATCGGGAAGGCCTCTTTGAACGCCATGGTCGAAGCGATCTGGAAGGCCATATCATTGGAATCCACCGGGTGCATTTTGCCGTCGAATACGCTGATCCGGATATCCCGGCAATGGGAGCCGGTCAGCGGACCTTCCTCCAGTTTGGCCATGATCCCCTTTTTAATCGCATTGGAAAAGCGTGCGTCAATCGCGCCGCCGACGATTGCCCAGCAGAAGGAGAATTTTCCGCCCCACTTCAGGTCTTCGACTTCGATATTTTTGACCGTCAGGTTGTGCGGACTCGGCATTCCGTCGTAGTACGGCTCGATGCGGATATGCACCTCGGCAAATTGTCCGGCGCCGCCCGATTGTTTTTTGTGCCGGTACGTATGATTGGCCTCCCGGGTGATCGTCTCCCGGTACGGAATGCGGGGCTCTTCAAATTCGATATGGATACCGAAAGTTTGCTCGGCTTTGGTGCGCACCATTTCGAGGTGCATCTCGCCTTGTCCCTGAATGATGGTTTGCTTGAGTTCGAGGTTTTGCTCAACCAGCAGGGTGGGATCTTCTTCCTGAATAGCATGCAGGGCGTTGGCCATTTTTTCCACATCCGCTTTGCTGGGTGGTACCACGGCCATGCGGACGCGGGGATCCGGGAAATGAATTCGCTCAATTTTCACCCCGGAGCCCTTGGGATTCAGGGTTTGATTAGTGTGCGAGCCTTTGAGTTTGACCGTACAGCCGATATCGCCTGCGCGCAGTTCCTCCACGCCGTCGCGGTTTTTTCCTTCCGATTCAAACAGTTGGGAAAAGCGTTCTACCGTGCCGTTGTCCGCATTCGTGAGTTCGTCGCCCGCCTTGAGCACGCCGGAATACACCTTAAAATAAGAGACACTCCCCACTTTCGGCTCGTTGGTAGTCTTAAAAATAAACACGCAGGGACGGCCCGCAGTATCGCAGGGCTTGGCGCCGCCGCCCTCCAGATTGGCGGCCGGCCGGTCGGCCGGACTGGGACAAATATCATGGATAAATCCCATCAGCCTCCCCGAACCCATATCATTCAACCCGGAGACGCACAATACCGGGAAAAACTGGTGGTGTGCCAGGCCGATCGTCAGGCCGCGGGCCAGTTCTGCTTCGTCCAGCGTACCGGATTCGAAGTATTTCTCCATCAACCCTTCCTCGTTTTCCGCGGCAGCCTCCACCAGCGCGTTGTGCATTTCCTCCGCGCGCGCCTGATGCTCCGCGGGAATCGGTTTTTTCTCCGGCTTGCCGCCGCCGGCCGGAAAAACGTACATCACCATCCGGAGCGCATCCACGATGGCATTGAACCCGGAGCCTTGATTGACGGGAAACTGCAGCGGCAGCACCCGACTGCCAAAACGGCTCTTCGCCTGCTCCAACGTGCGCTCAAAATCTGATTTTTCGTGATCCAGGTGATTGATGACAAAGACCGAGGGCGTCTCGTATTGATCCACATATTCCCAGACCAACTCCGTGCCTACCTCCACCCCGCTGCGGGCATTCAACAAAATCACGGCGGTATCCGCCACTTTCAGGCAGGCAATTACCTCCCCGACAAAATCGTCCAATCCCGGCGTATCCAAAATATTGATCTTGGTGTCCTTCCAAGTGCAGTGCAACAAGGAGGTGAACAGCGAATGTCGCTTTTCCTGTTCCAGCAGCGTGTAATCGCTCTGCGTATTCCCCTCGGAAACCGCGCCGCGCCGACTGATCGCCTTCGCTTCGTACAGCATCGCTTCTGCCAAGGTGGTTTTACCGCTTCCGGCGTGCCCCACCAGGACGACGTTCCGGATTTGTTTGGTGTCGAATGCAGCCATAATAAAGTATTATTTTGGTGAACGAATACCGGATACCGACAGAAACAGGCGCGCCGGCAGCGGCGAAATTGAACGTTCAGCGCATCGGTGAAAATGACCGCCGTCAGTCCGCCGCATGATTTGCCGTCCGACCCGGCTTCCCGCCGTCATCCGGTTAATGTAAACGCATAAAAAGCATGAATAAGAAATTTTGTTTGGATAAAACTCTTTTTTGCCGGAATGAAAGTAGGAGCATTCGG
>JAUMBL010000147.1:0-2147 GCA_032115775.1 Saprospiraceae bacterium
ACTTCGACGCGCGGATTGTTTCGATTGACGGCGGAGGGCTGCGCAATGCCATTCCGCGGGAATCGTTTGCCGGCCTGTGTGTGCCGAACGACCGCGCCGCGCATTTCCGGGAATTTGTACAGCAGGAGGGCGCCGCCCTGAAAGCCGAATACGCCGTGACCGATCCCGCCCTCGAACTCGTACTGGAACCCGCCGAGGCGCCGGCTCGCGTGCTCGACCTGGACTTTCAGTACCGGCTGCTGCGCGCGCTATATGGCTGCCCGAACGGCATCCACCGCATGAGTCCGGATATCAAAGACCTGGTGCAGACGTCCAATAACCTGGCGCGGGTGCTGGTGCAGGACGGCCGCTTCAGCCTGCAATGCCTCACCCGCAGTTCGGTGGACAGCGAGAAACAAGACCTGGCCCGCGCCATCCAAAGTGTGTTCGAACTCGCGGGCGCTACGGTACAGTTCTCCGGCGATTATCCCGGCTGGACGCCCCGGCCGGAAGCCTCCATCGTGCACCTGATGCGCGAAATCTATCAACAACGCTACGGCTCAGCGCCGCATGTGAACGCCTGCCACGCCGGACTGGAGTGCGGCATTATCGGCGCGCATTATCCGGACATGGAGATGATCTCTTTCGGCCCCAATATTCGGGGGGCGCACGCGCCGGACGAGCGGGTTCAGATTAGCTCGGTGCAAAAATTTTGGGGATTTTTGCTGGAAACGCTTGGGAAAATATAGTGCTGAACCGGTCGTTCAGCCCCAACGACTAAGCCATTCTCCGATGCGCTGCCGTTGTGCTAAACCCGGCGCATAGCCTCCGCATTGAAAGTCGTATTGTACTTAGGATTCCTTTTGATGGGTTTTTAGTATATTCCCGTAAGGTAACTACTTAGCCGGTAGTGTCTGAGACCAAAAAGGATCCATTTTTGCCAGAAGAAGCGATTTTTTGCAGGCCGTAGTAGTGCTACGGTCAAAAAAAATTGCGAAGTATGGCGGAAAATGGGACTTTTTGGGCCAGATAGCGAGCCGGCTAAGTAGTTACCCCGTAAGGTTAGTAGAGGATTCTGTGCAGGACAGAGACTCCTTATTGTAAGGTATAGTACACAAAATTTATTTCAGATATCCGAGTAAAAATATTATCAGCAGACACCAGCGGAATGTAAAGATCCAGTGCCGTCGCAGCAATAATCGCATCTGGAAGTTTGAGATTGTACTGTCGACGTAATTCAATAGCATGTTCTTTTATTGCAGGATTCAAATCGATTACTTTACAGTCAAGCATAAATGTTTTTATGCGTTTTTTTTCCGCTTCTGATATACTGGGATAGCCCAACATCTCCATTTCCGTAATCACAGATAGATAAATTTCCCGCTGATCCAGCAAATCCGCCAGGATCTTATCGCCTCCCAGAAAATACAAAGCGATGTTCGTATCCAACAGCAATTTAGTTCCATTCATCCCGAACGCGCTTTTGGTAGGATAAAGGCTCTTCCTTTAATTGGAGTATTCCGCAATACTTGGCAGCTTTTAATACCTTTCCGGCCGGTAGGTTACTCAGCGCCTTTTTTATTTCATCAGCGCTCATATTTTTAGTGATTGTAATGGACATATTTATTCAGATAATTTAATGCAAAATACGATTAATAAATACTTTACCAAGTAAGATTCTAATATTCGCAGGCTAGTTCCAACAGCAGTTCCGCTCAGGTCGAGCAAACCAAAAATGTAGTCTGAAATAGCGATTAGGACTATCTACACTACTGGAAATTTTTATCAGGCGTTGAATAACCCAGCGATAAATCGTCGGGTTATTCAACATCTAAATTGCCCAGAATTGTTTACATAATCAGTCTTATTTTCAAGCAAAAATAAGCAAATTTAATGGGCTTTTCCAATTTTTTTTGCAAGAATCTAATGCATACTGCGCACTGCCAGGTTTTGTGGCACGTTTCATCAAAATTCTAGTAACTACTTAGCCGGTCGCGTCTGAGACCCAAAAGGATCCATTTTTTGCAAGACGAAGCGATTTTTTGCAGGCCGTAGCAGCGCTACGGTCAAAAAAAATTGCGAAGTATGGCGGAAAATGGGACTTTTTGGGCCAGATAGCGAGCCGGCTAAGTAGTTACAAATTCTAATAAAAATCAACCCACTCACCA
>JAUMBL010000148.1:0-18037 GCA_032115775.1 Saprospiraceae bacterium
GTAATTCGCTCGCATTTCCAAGGTAGCTCCCTGCACCCGGGAGCCGTCGCCGTTGCTTTTCACAAAACGCTCCCCAAAGGCGTCCGTTCCGATGGGATCTAGGAAAAAGGCGTCGTTCAACCGGGTGTAAAAACCTTCGAGGGTAAATCCTGCCACCCATTTCTCGGTCGCGTAGTCGTGGTTGATCGAGGCGCTCCAACTACGCGATCGTTCTTCGCGCAATTGGGGCGATAAGCTGATGCGCGATACGCCGCCGCCGGCAAAAGCGAGGTGCATATCGGCATCAAATGCCTGCGGCGCGCGGAACCCGGCGCCGTAACTCAAGCGGAACTGGGTCTGGTTTTTCATCTTGTATAAAAGCGAGAGCCTCGGACTAAACAGGGAACGATCCAGCAGGTTGTGGCGGTCCAGTCGGATACCGCTCAGCAAATGTAGCGATTTACTGATCGCCCAATCACTCTGCGCAAAAATGCCGAGGTTGCGCGTGGTTTGATCCACCCGAAACTGGTAAGCAGGAATCTGATCCAATACATCGTCGTAGATGTATTCTGATCCTACGGTCAGTACATTCCGCAGTCCCGGAAAGCCGGGGAGTTCCTGATTGAACTGCAGCCCGCCTTGCAAGGTCGTATTCCCGGAGGTTCCGTAGGGCGGCAGGCTTAGATGTGCCTGAATCGCTTCTGCCGAATCGGGAAAAATACCGGTGTAGTGCGTCCGATCGGTGCGTTGCATGCCCAAATAGGCAATCAGCGCGCTGCGCCCTTCGTTGAAATTAATCTGGTAGTCGGCGCTGCCCAGCCACACCCGGTGGTTGCGTTCTTCGGCCTGCTGCGACAGGTGGGGGGCTATCCGGGTCATTTCTCCGCCATGTCGGTATTCATCCAGGCGGGTGAGGCTGATTTCAAGTTTTTGCTGATTCGTAGGCAGAAAATAAAAATTTGCGCCGGCGGCACGGTTCCGGAGCATTGGCAATTCGGAAAATCCGTCTTCGTTGTGATCGTACCAAGGCCTGTTTCGGGCGTTCAAAAAGACGGCGGCCGCTATTTTTCCGGATTTACTCCGAAGGGCGGCATTGCCGGACAGAATCGGCTCATGGGCAATGCCTTGAATATTTTGGTGCGTATAGGTTAGATCAAAACTGTTTTTGCTCGGAATCCGGGTGATCAGATTCACCGTACCGCCGATGGCGCCGGCGCCGTATAATGCCGATCCGCCGCCCCGCACGATTTCTATGCGCTCCAGTATGTTGGCGGGTATTTGCTCCAGGCCGTACAAGCCGGTGAGCGGACTGAGTATCGGCCTGCCGTTCACCAGAATCTGGGAGTAACCGCCTGCCAGGCCGTTCATGCGCAATTGGGTGTAGTTGCAGGTCTGACAATCCGTCTCCACCCGCAGTCCCGGTTGAAATTTGAGCCCCTCCGCCACCGTACAAGCCTGAACGCCCTCCAGGGTGCTGCGGCCAATGATTTGTACGATTACCGGCGAGTCGGTTCGCCGCTTGAACGTGCGCGTGCCGGTCACCACCACTTGATCAATCTGTACTTGCGCTTCGCGCAGCGTCAACTCCAGGAAAAGCGCCGTATCCAGTCGGATTTCCTGTTCCAGCGTTTCATATCCCAGGCAGGATACGAGTAAGATATGGTTGCCGATTGGCGCCTCGCGGAGTACAAAATGCCCCGAATCATCGCTTATCGCACCGATGGGTAGATCCTGCAGCTTCACGGTCGCCATGGCTACGCCGCTTCCTGCGCACAGTACGCGACCGGACAGTACGCCGGTTTGGGCGCTGAGTCGGCTCGTAATCAGCGCTAGTTTGAATAGAAGCAGATATTTTATCCCACTAAATTTCATGATAAGCGTGGCAAAGATAATAAGTTAGAGTATTCTAACAATTTAGTTTTTAAAAAAGTTGTACCTTTGTTTCAAAGTTTTTTCATGCCGTCTCAGACAAAAGAGAATTACCTGAAAGCCCTTTACAGCCTCGCCAATCCGGCGGGAGCGGTGCTCATGTCGGATTTGAGCAAGGAAATGGGCGTCAGCACGCCGACGGTAAACAGCATGGTAAAAAAACTCCAGGAACAAGGCTGGGTGACCTACCAGAAATACCAGCCGCTGCAACTCACGGAGTCGGGACGGCGCGAAGCGGCGCGCATCATTCGCAAGCATCGGATCGCGGAGATGTTCCTTGCCGAACAAATGGGCTTCGGCTGGGAGGAGGTGCACGACATTGCCGAAGAATTGGAACACATTGATTCTGAAGCGCTTTTCGAGCGCATGGACGCCATGTTGGGCCGTCCTACAGTGGATCCGCACGGTTCTCCGATCCCGGATCAGCATGGGGTGATCGAACAACCCCCTTACCTCAAATTGTCGGAAGTGGCGGCGGGCGAAACCGTGCGCCTCCGCGCGATTACCCGCAGTTCAACGGATTTTTTGCGGCTCCTGAACAGCAAACAGATCAAATTGGGCACGAAAATCCGCGTGCTCCGCCGGGAACCCTTCGATCAAAGTGTATCGGTGGCGTACGACGATTTTTCAGAGGTCATGTTGAGCCAGGAAGTATGCCTGCGCTTGCTGGTGGAGTTAAATGCAGGATAAGTCGGTTCAGCGTTTCAGTCGTTCTTCGTACAGGTAAATCCAATCTTCGACCGACAGTTTGCGGGCTAGTTCGCCGAGGAGTTCAAACGGAATATCTTCCGGTTTTTTGAACCGAATGCAGCTTTTGCCCATGTCCAGGCGGGATTTTCCCGTTTGAGAATAGGCCTCGGTAAACCAATCCATCAAATCAGCGTCCGCGTACAAGCCGAGATGATAAATCGCGATGTAATTTTTTTGCGAAGCGGTCTGCATAAACGGCAGGGGCTGTTTGGGATCGCAGTGGTAGCCCGAGCGGTACAATTCGTGGGGCACGAAGTAGGCGATCATGCCGTACTGCATGCCTTCCCGGAAGCCCTTCGGCAGGTTGGCAAGAATTACCGTACGCAAGCGGGTAAAGGCTTCGCGGCGATTTTCAGGTAGCAGGGCGATGTACTCCTCCGGTGTGACTGCAGCGTGTTTCATGGCCGAGTGATTGCGGTATTTTGTAGTATTTCATAACGAGTTCAAATTCCGTGTATTATACTTTTTTTAAAAAAAAGGTAAAAACTTAGCCTGAGACCGAATCGCTGACCTTATTCCAAAATATCTACTCCGCAAACCCAAAAAAATACGTAACCGGCATAATAATGTCACCCCTTCGGGGTTTTGACGGCAAAATGCTATCTAGAATAATGTCACCCCTTCGGGGTTTGGTTAACTGGTTATAAATAATGTACTTATTTAGCCGGATCGCAGTCGGGCAGCAATAGTCCTATTTTTTGATTCAGACGCAACTGCTGGCTAAGTAGTTACAAAAAAAATAACTACTTAGCCGGCTCGCTGTCTGGCCCAAAAAGTCCCATTTCCCGCCATACTTCGCAATTTTTTTTGACCGTAGCGCTGCTACGGCCTGCAAAAAATCGCTTCGTCTGGCAAAAAATGGATCCTTTTTTGTCTCAGACGCGACCGGCTAAGTAGTTACAAAAAAATATCACCCAATACCTCCTCCATCCGGTCTTCTCCACCGCCAATAAAGATAAAAAGGCACGCCGGTGAGCATCAGCGCAACGCCCAATCCGGCCTCCCGCGGACTATTAATACAGGTAATTACAATCAGCGCGGCGCAAAACAGCACGAACAGGGCGGGCACTACCGGATAGCCCCAAACGCGGTAAGGCCGCTCCGCCGCCGGTTCGCGCAGGCGCAAAATAAAGACCCCGGCCGCCGTGGCGCCGTAAAAGAAGAACGCGGCAAAAATCAGCATGTCGGTCAGCTGATCAAAACTGCCGGACAGTACGAGTAAACATCCCCAGATACCCTGGATCCAAAGCGCCGCATTCGGCGTATGGAATTTCGGATGAATATTTGCCGCTTTCGGAAAAAACAAGCCGTCCCGCGCCATGGCGTAATACACCCGCGGCGGCATCAGGATGGTGGCATTGGTGCATCCCAAGGTGGTCAGCAGGATCACGCAGGAGATAAGCAATGCGCCGGTATTGCCGGCAAAATGCCGGATCACCGCAATGGCGGCAATCTCGTTCTGGTTTTGGTGGCTGTCAATCAGCGCATCAATCGGCAGAACGTATAAATAGGTGAAATTGACGGCCAGGTAGGCTACCATGATGATCATCAAACCTACAAAAAGCGCAATCGGCAGGTTTCGGTTCGGATTTTTGATCTCGCCGCCCAAAAAACCGACGGTGTTCCAGCCTTCATAGGCCCAAAAACCGGCCAAAAGAGCCGCAAACATGGCTTTTATAAAGGCAAAATCCGTCCAGTCGTAGTCCACATAGCCGGTTGCCGGCGTCCGCAAATTGTCCAGACTGCCGCCGCCCCAAAAAATCCCGCTCACCACAATAAGGCTCAAGCCCAGAATCACCAGGCGCGTAATCCAGGCGCTCAAGGCCGCTCCACCCTCCAAACCCCGGCTGTTGAGGTAGGTCAAGGCTAAAATTAACCCGATCGTCACACCCTTGACCCCCGCGTTTTCAAAGGGGGTAAAAATGAAAAATCGAAGTCCCTCAATGGATTCCGGCAGGTGGGGCAGCGGAACGATCGCGTTCAAGGATTGGGTAAATACGTACGCGATGGAGGCAATGGCCGCCGTCTTGATCACCGCGAAGGTGCTCCATCCCCACAAAAACGCCATGAATCTTCCATAAATCCGGCGGAAATACACATACTCGCCCCCGGAATCGGCCATCATGCCGGCAATTTCCGCGTTGCTCAGGGCGCCGCACAAACTGATAAAACCTGCCAGCGCCCAAGCCCATAATACGAGGGTAGGGGAGAGCAGTTCGGCTGACATCGGCGCTACTTTTTTATAAACGCCCGAGCCGATCACCGAACTGACGACGAGGATGGTGGCGGCGCCCAGACTTAGGCTGCGGACAAGTTGACCTTGCGTTTTTTCCATAGTTTGACTTCAAAAATACGTTTTGCCCGCGCGTAGCGCCATTTTTTTATCCGTGTACAAATCGGATCCCACTTAAAAGCGTTACAAAACTAAGAAACAGTTCGTACTTTCGTGCAAGAACTTAGGACTTAACTTTTTTTGCCATGAACGGAGGCGCAATCATCGCCAGGATATTGCAGGAACAAGGGGTGCAATATCTTTTCACGCTCAGCGGCGGGCATATCGCGCCGATCTATGTAGAGGCCGAAAAAGCCGGTATCCGCATCGTGGATGTGCGCCACGAAGCCTCCGCGGTATTCGCCGCCGATGCGATTTTTCGCCTCTCGGGGATTCCCGGCGTGGCGGCCGTGACGGCCGGCCCCGGCGTGACCAACGCGGTGACCGCACTCAAAAACGCCCAAATGGCGCAGTCGGCTCTGTTGCTCTTCGGCGGCGCGACCGCCACGCTGCTGCGCAACCGCGGGGCGCTCCAGGATATCAACCAAACCGGCATCGTCGCCACGATCGTCAAGTGGCGCGCGCAAGTGCAGCGCCTCCGCGACCTGGCCGCGACCGTCCGCGAGGGCTTCCGACAAGCGCAACGGGGCGTGCCCGGTCCGGTGTTCCTCGAAGCGCCGGTGGATTTACTCTACGACGAAGCAACGGTACGGGAATGGTACGGACAAAAAAATGACCCCGGGCGATCCCTCGCCGCCAAACTCCGATACTGGTATATCAACCGGCACGTCAACCGCCTCTTCGGCGGGATGTCGCCTTACGCCCCCCAGCCGCCCCGCGCGCTTGTTCGCCCTGCGGTGGTACCCCCGACTGCGCTTCGCCGGGCCGTCCAGACGCTGCAAGCGGCGCGCCGTCCGGTGCTTGTGCTGGGCAGCGGCGCGCTGGCGACGCCCCAAGAGGCCGCAGCGCTGGCGGCAACCGTCCGCCAACTCGGTCTGCCGGTATTCCTGAGCGGGATGGCGCGGGGGCTCCTCGGCGCCGCCGACCCGCTCCAATGCCTGCACTATCGAAAAAAAATCCTACGGGAAGCCGATTGTATTGTGCTCGCCGGCGTTTCCGCCGATTTTCGGCTCGATTATGGCCGACAACTTCCCAAAAAAGCAAAACTGATCGCCCTGCATCTCGATAAAACGGATCTGCACCGCAATATGCCGCCCTGCGAGGTGCAAACGATCGTAAATCCCGCCCACTTCCTGATCGAACTGGCGAAACAAAACGGCGCCTGGCCCGATTGGTCTGACTGGAAGACCCAACTATCCGCATACCAGGCCGATCGGGAGATAGAAATTGCGCGATCGGCCGACGAACCGCTCCAAGGTATCAATCCCGTCGCGCTCTGCCGCGCGCTGGATCGCCTCCTCCCCGCGAACTCGGTGCTGGTGGCGGACGGCGGCGATTTCGCCGCAACAGCAGCCTACACCCTGCGCCCGCGAAAACCGCTGAGCTGGCTCGACCCCGGCGCTTTCGGAACCCTCGGCGTGGGCGGCGGCTTCGCACTCGGCGCCGCGCTGCATTATCCGGACGATTATATTTGGATTATTTACGGCGACGGCAGCGCGGCCTTCAGCCTCATGGAATTCGACGCTTTCGCCCGCAACCGCATGAAGGTCTGCGCCATCATCGGCAATAACGGCGCTTGGGAACAAATCGCCCGCGACCAGGCGCCCATGCTCGGCGCGCGGACGGCCACCGACCTGGCGCTGTCCGACTATCACCGCGTGGCGGACGCGTTCGGCGGCGCCGGCGAACGCGTCGAATCACTCCCGGATTTTCAAAAAGCCGTGTCGAATGCCATCGCAGCCATGGATCGCGGCGTACCGTATATTATCAACGCTGTGATCGGTAAATCGGAATTTCGAAAAGGTAGTATTTCTATGTAAATAGCAACGGACGAACAGTTCGTGTAAAAATGTGTGCGATGGCATTCACTAACCCGGCGATTTATCGCCGGGAATAGGGGTTGTGAAAAGCGCATTTCGCCGCCTTCGGCGGCGAAATAAAATGATGTTTGTGCGTTTATTTTTTGATTTTTTCTAAAAAAAATCAAAAAATAAACGCACAAACAAAATATTATTTTTTTTTCAAAGGGTCGTCTGTGGATTCATTACACAACTCCTCCGTCAAAAAACGTTCATCGTCATCCAAAATAAGTTAATACCACAAAAAACAATCAACCACCTTTCTTTTATGCGCAAGTTCATTTTTTTCTGTGCTCTTTTTGTGCTTTCGGCGGCCGTCCGCGCGCAATCCCCTCAATTCTTTTTCTATGCCACCTTGAAGGGTGCGGAAGAAACGCCCGCCGTGCCCAGCAACGGAACCGGCCTGCTCACGCTGACGTTCAGCGCAGACCTGGATACCATCCGGGTATCGGGTATGTTGCTGAATTTGGAAGGCGCCCTGACTGGTCTTGCGTTGCACGCGGGCGCGCGCGGAGAGGACGGCCCGGTACTGCTCGACTTGGCGCCGATGGTCGCGAGCCGAAAAATCGAGGGCAAAATACCCGCGACGCCCGACTTAGCGGCCCGGCTGTTTCAAAATAAAGTGTATGTCAGCGCCCGAACTTCCGCCTTCCCGGACGGCGAAATTCGCGGACAACTCGTCCCGGAAACGGACCTCAATTGGAGCGGCGCGTTTTCATCCGATCAAATGATCCCGGCCGTCAGTTCCAATGCCCGGGGACTTGGCGCCATCCACTTTCCGGTCGGTTCGGAAGAAATTATCCTGCTCGCCAACACGGACGGACTGAGTAGCCCGATCCGCCGCATTGCAATTTACCGCGGCGCCCCGAACGAAAACGGCACGCTGATTATTGATACGCCGAATACCCTGCCGGGATCCCTGGCCATCAAAAAGATCTATTTTTACGATTTAGAGCCGAATTTTCTCAACCGCCTCATCGGGGAGGAGTACTATGTAGTGCTCAAAACGGATTCTTTTCCGGACGGGGAGGCGCGCGCGCATTTCCGGTTTATGGGTTTCCTCAACGCCGTGTACTCGCCGAGCGGGTTCCAAAATGTACCGCCGAATGACCTCTTGGGCGCCGGAATGGGCTTCGCAACCTTGAATCCGAACCTGGACAGCATGTACGCCCGCGTGCTGTTGCGCGATATCTCGCCCACTGCCGTGCGGGTGCGCAAAGCCGCGGCCGGCGCCAACGGCCCGGTAATCGCTACCCTTTCGCCGGGCGGAGTACCCGGAACGTATGAGGGCGATTTTTCTATTACGCCGGACGATCTGCGGGATTTTGTGGACAAAAAATTCTACTTGGAGGCTGCCTCCGCAGATTATCCTGACGGCGCGCTGCGCGGTCAGATGGAAACCAGCCTCCGGAAAGGATACGCCTTCGATCTTTGCGGCGCACAGGCCGTTCCGCCCAACAACAGCGCCGGGCTCGGTATGGCCATGCTGTCGGTGGATCAGGTGGACTGCTACCTAAACTACAAGGTTATCCTGGCCGATCTTTCCGGTGATCTCAGCGGCGCCCTCCTCGCACCCGGCGCGCCGGGCGAAACAGGGCCTTTCTGGTACAACCTGTCGCTCGATACGTTCCCGCTGCTCGAAGGCATTACCGGGATTGATCCGCCGGAAGGAGAGTACCTGGAGACGGATCGGGCCTATATCCAAATCAACACGCCGGATTTTCCGAACGGAGAAATTCGCGGGCAGGTGCGCCGGCAGTTCAGCTGCCCCTTAATTTCTTCCACCTGGACGCCGCCGGTTTCCGAACTGACAATTTATCCCAACCCTGCACCGGAAATCGCCTTTGCGCGGATGCGTGCGACCCTTCCCGGCGACTATCGGCTCAGCCTGCGCGACGCCGTCGGCCGCGTAGTCCGGGAGTATCCCCTCTCGATCCACCCAGGCGAACAAACCCACTCGCTCGATCTGCGCGGGCTGCCTGCCGGGTATTATATATATGCGTTGAAAACAGCGTCCACCGGACAGGTGGCGGCGGCGGGTCGGATTCTGAAAAAGTAGCCTGCAAATTTGAAATTTAGTTATAAATTTGCAGGGAAAAAGATGTATGTCCTCTAATTATATTCCTCGTTCGGCAGAATCTGCCATTGCCGGATTGGTTTCCCGGTTTCCTGCCGTCGCGATTGTGGGGCCTCGGCAGGTGGGCAAAACCTCTTTAGCACAGCATTTATCTTTCAGAATGGAGCGTCCAGCCGTGTATTTGGATTTAGAAAATCCCGGCGATCTCAACAAATTACAGGATCCTGAACTATTTTTGACGCCCCTACAGGATCATACCGTTATTTTGGATGAGGTACAGCGCGCCCCGCATTTGTTTCCCGTATTGCGCGGGTTGATTGATCGTCATCGAAAACCTGGGCGGTTCATCCTATTGGGCTCTGCGTCTCCGGATTTAATTCGAGATAGTTCCGAATCGCTTGCCGGGCGGATTGCCTATTTTGAACTGCCGCCGCTGAATCTGCAGGAAGTTGCCGGCATTGCCGACTATCGAACCCATTGGCTTCGGGGTGGTTTTCCCGAGAGCCTTCTTGCCGGCGATGATGCCGCCAGCATGGAATGGCGCGAGTATTTCATTCAGACGTACTTGGAAAGAGATCTCCCGATGTTGGGACTCCGTGCGAATCCGCTGCTTACCCGCCGATTGTGGACGATGTTAGCGCATTGGAACGGCAACTTGCTCAATTACGAAGCGCTCGGCAATTCGCTTGGGATTACCGGCGCAACCGTTCGGCGTTACCTGGATTTTTTTGAATCAGCCTACCTCATCCGGCGGATTCAGCCTTGGTTCGTGAACATTTCGAAGCGCCTCGTCAAGTCGCCAAAAGTATATATCCGCGATACCGGCATCCTGCATACGCTGCTCGCGCGCACGGATTTTGAGCAGCTCCTCGGATACCCTGCTGTGGGCGCCTCCTGGGAGGCTTACGTCATTCAGGAGATTGCCGCGTTGTTGCCGCCGCGTTGCGAATTGTGCTTCTACCGCACCCAGGATGGTACGGAAGCGGATCTGGTAATTATCAAGGGCGGCGTGCCGGAGGCAATGGTGGAAATCAAATTCAGTACGAGTCCCACGATCACCAAAAGTATGCGGATCGCTGCCGATGATCTGCAAACCCGCCGCAATATCATCGTAGCGCCGGTGGAAGCCGGCTATCCGCTACCGGATGGTTTTCAGGTGATGGGTTATCGGGAGATCGAATCGTGGGTGCGACAGATTGCCGGGTAAAAAAAACTGCGCTGTTAAGCAAAAATAATGTTGGTCGCCTGTTTTTTTGATTTTTTCTAAAAAAATCAAAAAAACAGGCGACCAAACAAAATATTTTTCTGTTTAACGGATCATTCACGGACTTATAATCCACCCCCCAATCCGCCAAATTTTCGAAATAATATTCGGATCGGTCGGCGTGCATTTCCCGTAGGATACAGCCCCAATACGCAATCGAAATTTTATTTCCGCCGATGGTCGTCCGCGACTTGCGGATCGGCATTTCAATTACTTACTGTGGTACGCCGTATTGTGCGACAGCGGGCCGCCGCATTTCGCGCAGGCGCCGGCTGCGCCTGCACCGCCTGCGCAACCTTTTCCGCAGGTGTAGTGCCATACGCCGGCGGCGTTTTGCGCCGGTTCGGGCGTGCCTGCGGGCGCGGGCGTCGGCGTGGGCATTTGCGTGGGCGACGCGGCGTTCTTCGGATCCTGGGCGTGGAAGGCCTGGTTGTGTGCGAACGCAGTACCGCAAACCGGGCAATTGGCTTGTGCCGGGCCGCCGCCGCCTTTGCAGCCTTTGGGGCAGACGTAGTGCTGCGCACCGCCGGCTGCGGCTGCGGCGCCGGGCGCCGGGGCGGTCATCGGCGCTTCGGCGGGCGCGGCGGGCATCACGGTCGGCGCATTGGCGTCGCCGCTCAACGTACCCGTAGCGGCATCGCCGCCGGCGCCGGTGGTATCCGTATTGGAGGGGCTGTCGCTACCGCAGGCAGCAACCAGCAGCAGCATCAGGAATGAGAAGAGAATTGCTACATTTTTCATGTTGAAAACGTTGTAATGTCAGGTAAAAAATTGTACAAAGATATTGCGCAATCAGCACAAGCGATGCGCGGCGTTTAAAATGATACTTGCTATCCTTTCAACTCGATATTTTCGCCCAGGTATCCTTAAGCGTAACGGTGCGGTTAAACACCGGTTTGCCCGGCGCGCTATCGGGATCCATGCAAAAATAACCGAGTCGGGTAAACTGAAAGTGCGCGCCTACTTCGGCTTGAAACAGCGCGGGTTCAACCAGCGCGTTTTCGATCACTTCCAGCGAATCCGGGTTAATTGTTTTTTTAAAATCCTCCTCTGCCGCGGGATCTTCTACCTGGAACAGCCGATCGTAGAGCCGCACCTCGGCAGTTTGCGCGTCCTGCGCCGATAGCCAGTGGATGACGCCCTTCACTTTCAGTCCGGAAGTATCCTGCCCGGAACGGCTTTCCGGGAAATACGTGCAGCGGATTTCGGCGATATGGCCGTCGGCATCCCGAACGACCTCGTCACAGCGGATGATGAAAGCGGATTTAAGCCGAACCATGCCGCCGGGATAGAGCCGGAAATACTTCGGCGGTGGGTTTTCCATAAAATCCTCTTGCTCAATGTACAGCTCGCGGGAAAACGCGATTTGGCGGTTGCCCGCCTCCGGATCCTCCGGGTTGTTTTCCGTTTCCATCCATTCCGTCTGGCCTTCCGGGTAATTGGTAATCACCATTTTCAGCGGCCGCAGGACTGCAAAGCGGCGCAGCGCGCGCTTGTTGAGGTCTTCGCGGATACAGAACTCGAGCAGCGATAGCTCGATGATGTTTTCGCGTTTGGCCACCCCGATGCGGCGGTTAAAATCCCGGATACTTTCCGGGGTGTATCCGCGCCGACGCAGGGCGGAAATGGTGGGCATGCGCGGGTCGTCCCAGCCGCGAACATGCCCTTCCCGGACGAGCTGCAGCAGCTTGCGCTTACTCATCACGGTATAGCTCAGGTTGAAGCGCGCGAATTCGTATTGTTTGGACGGATAGATTCCGAGTTGCTCGATAAACCAGTCGTACAGCGCCCGGTGCGGCACAAATTCCAGCGTACAGATCGAGTGCGAGATGCGCTCGATGCTGTCGCACTGTCCGTGCGCCCAATCGTACATCGGATAGATACACCAGGCGTCGCCCGTCCGGTGGTGGTGCGCGTGTTTGATGCGGTACATAATGGGATCGCGCAGGTGCATATTGGGCGCGGCCATGTCAATTTTGGCGCGCAATACACAGTGCCCGTCGGGAAAATCCCCGTTTTTCATTTGTTCCAGCAGCGCCAGATTTTCTGTCGGCGGGGTATCGCGGTACGGACTCGGTTTTCCGGGTTCGGTCGGCGTGCCTTT
Organism: Saprospiraceae bacterium; assembly: GCA_032115775.1. Taxonomy (GTDB): domain Bacteria; phylum Bacteroidota; class Bacteroidia; order Chitinophagales; family Saprospiraceae; genus M3007. The sequence continues at coordinate 12,355 of JAUMBL010000148.1, forward strand.
CAGCGCGGCGATTTCTTCCGGCGTAGAAAAATCCACGTAGGCCTTGCCGGCTTGCACCAGTTGAACCGCCCAGGCGTAAATCTGATCGAAGTAGTCGGAGGCGTAGAAAATATTTGCCGGTTCGTACCCAAGCCAGCGCACATCTTGCAGGATCGAGTCCACGTACTCCTGATCTTCGGTACTGGGGTTGGTATCGTCGTAGCGGAGGTTGGTTTTACCGCCGTACTTTTGCGCCAGGCCGAAGTTGACCGAGATACTTTTCGAGTGGCCGATATGGAGGTATCCGTTCGGCTCCGGGGGGAAGCGCGTCAGGATTTCGGTGTGTTTTCCGGATTGGAGGTCTGCTTCTACAATTTCTTCCAGGAAATTGAGTGATTCGGGAGCGTTGGCGTCTTTGTCAGTATGCATTTTTATATGATATAATCCGTTTGACCCGGAGAGGATATGCGGGGTGTGCTAAAACAGTCCGATCACGCGGCCGGTTTCGTCCACGTCAATTTTTTCCGCCGAGGGTATTTTGGGCAGCCCCGGCATGGTCATAATATCCCCGCAAATCATCACAATAAACTCTGCGCCTGCGGACAGCCGCACTTCGCGGATATTAACGGTATGGCCCGAGGGTGCGCCCAGGGCTTTCGGGTTGGTGGTGAAGGAGTACTGCGTTTTGGCGACGCAGACTGGGAAGTGGCCGTACCCGGACTCGTCCAGTTTTTTGATTTGTTTTTTTACCTCGGCATCTGCGGAGATATCGGCGGCGCCGTACATTTTGGTTGCGATGGTTTTCATCTTGTCCCAAAGCGAAAGTTGGTCTTCGTACAGCGGTTGGAAGCGATTTTCGGCGCGGTCTATTTGTTCTACTACCGTGTGCGCCAGCATTTCCGCTCCTTTTCCGCCTTCTGCCCAGTGTCGGGACAGCACGATCGGCACGCCTTGCTGCGCCATTTTATCGCGCAGCAGTTGAATTTCGGCCTCCGTATCGAACGTGAAGTGGTTAATGGCTACCACGCAGGGCAGTCCGAAATTTTCGCGCATATTCCGGACGTGGCGTTCCAGATTTACCACGCCGCGTTCCAGCGCGGCGAGATTTTCCACATTCAGTTCCTTCAGGTCGGCGCCGCCCTGGTATTTCATGGCGCGCAGCGTAGCCACGACGACCACGCAATCGGGCTTAATACCGGCTTTCCGGCATTTGATATCGAGGAATTTCTCGGCGCCGAGGTCGGCGCCGAATCCTGCTTCCGTGACCACGTAATCGGCCAGTTTGAGTGCGCTTTTGGTCGCGATCACCGAGTTACAGCCGTGGGCGATATTGGCGAACGGCCCCCCGTGGATGAAAGCCGGCGTGTGTTCCAGCGTTTGCACCAAATTCGGCTTGATGGCGTCTTTAAGCAGTACGGTCATCGCCCCGTGGGCGTTCAGATCGCGGGCGCGCACGGGTTCTTTTTTTCGGTTATAGCCGACGACGATATTGCCCAGGCGCTCTTTGAGATCGGCCAGGCTTTCCGACAGGCAGAAGATGGCCATAATTTCCGAGGCGACCACGATATCGAAGCCGTCTTGTCGGACGAAGCCGTTGCTTGCGCCGCCCATGCCCACCACGATTTCCCGCAGGGCGCGGTCGTTCATGTCCACCACCCGTTTCCAGGCGATTCGTCGGGTATCGATATCCAGGGCATTGCCGTGGTGGATATGGTTGTCCAGCATGGCGGCCAGGAGGTTGTGCGCCAGGCCGATCGCGCTGAAGTCGCCGGTAAAGTGCAGGTTGATATCTTCCATCGGCACCACCTGGGCGTATCCGCCGCCTGCGGCGCCGCCTTTCATGCCGAACACCGGGCCCAGGCTGGGTTCGCGCAGGCAGATCAGCGTTTTTTTGCCGATTCGGGCGAGCGCGTCGCCGAGTCCGACCGTTGTGGTCGTTTTGCCTTCCCCTGCCGGGGTCGGGCTCACGGCCGTGACCAGGATCAGGCGGCTGTCCTTTTTTTCCGGAAGCCCCTGCAGGTAGTCGAGCGAGACCTTCGCTTTGAAATGGCCGAAAGGCTCCAGCACATCCTCCGGAATACCCAGCGTTTCTTCCGCCAGGGGGATTATTTTTTTGCTTTTGGCCGCTTGGGCGATTTCAATATCGGTCAGCATATCTAAAAGAATTTTATTCTCGATCTTCGATGGCTACATTTTTTCCGGCATGTCAATCCCCAGCAACGCCATCCCCGTTTTCAACGCGACGGCTACCCCCTTGCTGAGTTCGAGGCGGAAAGCGCGGGCCTCCGGATTCGGGGCTTGGAAAATGCTCAGATCGTGCCAGAATCGGTGGTATGATTTAGCCAGCGCATAGCAGTAATTGGCGATATGGGAAGGGTCGTAGTCGTTTGCGGCCGTTTGGATGGTTGCCGGGAATTGATGGAGCGCCTTGAGGAGTTCTTTTTCTTGCGGCTGGATGTCCAGATACTGGGCTGCCGGTGCGAGGTCTATCCCTTCGCGGGCGACCCGTTGCATCAGGCCGTTGATCCGGACGTAGGAGTATTGGATATACGGGCCGGTTTGGCCTTGCAGATCCACCGATTCTTCCGGATTAAAGATCATTTTTTTCTTTGGATTCACTTTAATCATAAAGAATTTCAGCGCACCCAGGCCGATTTTCCGCAGGTCTTCCTCCGAAGCGAGGTTGTCGGTGCGTTCCAGGGCTTGTTCCCGGGCGATTCGCTGCACTTCCTCCATCAGGTCGTCTGCGTCCACGACGGTACCTTCGCGGGTTTTCATGCGGCCGGTTGGGAGTTCCACCAGGCCGTATGAAAGGTGGTGCAGGCCTTCGGCGTAGGGTTCGCCGAGGCGTTTGAGCACTTCGAACAGGACGGCAAAGTGGTAATTTTGTTCATCGGCGACTACATAGACCATGCGTTCGCAGCCGAAATCGCGGTACCGCATGCGGGCCGTTCCGAGGTCTTGGGTGATATAGACCGAGGTGCCGTCGGCACGCAGTACGACCTTTTCGTCGTGTCCGGCATCGGTGAGGTTCACCCAGACCGAGCCGTCGGGTTTTCGGTAAAACACGCTTTTTCCCAAGCCTTCCTCCACAATATCCTTGCCCAGCAGGTACGTATCGCTTTCGTAATAGAGTTTATCGAACGCCACGCCGAGATTTGCGTAGGTTTGATCGAAGCCTGCATAGACCCAGCCGTTCATTTGTTTCCAAAGCGCCACGGTTTCCGGATCGCCGGCTTCCCATTGCAGGAGCATTTGACGCACCTCCGCGCCCAACGTGGAGTAGTCGTTGAACCATTTATTTTTATAATCTTTGAAAAAGGCGGGTTCCGATTGATCCGGTTTTCTTTTTTCAAAATAAATGGCGCGCGCGGCGTCGGTTTGTTGCCACACTTCGTATTCCTCGCGGCTTTTTTGCTCGAAGAGCACATAAAAATCGCCGACCAGGTGATCGCCTTTTTGGCCGGAGTTGGCGGGCGTTTTCCCTTCTCCCCATTTTTGCCAGGCAAGCATACTTTTGCAGATCGCCACGCCGCGGTCGTTGATGACCTGGACTTTCACCACCTCGTATCCCACCGCCTCAAGAATCCGGCTGCAGGAAGATCCGAGCAGGCAGTTGCGCACGTGGCCGAGGTGCAGCGGTTTGTTGGTATTCGGCGAGGAATACTCCACCATCACTTTGCGGCCGTTGCGGGGCAGGCGGCCGAAATCGGATTTGGTGAGCATGTCGGCGAGGAAAGCCTGCCAGTAGGCCGTGCTCAGTTCCAGGTTCAGGAACCCCTTGATGACATTAAATCCGCTGATAAAAGGCAGTTTTTCTTGTGCAAAGGCGCCGATTTCCGCGCCGATTACGTCTGGGGATTTCCTTCCTGCCTTTACAAAAGGAAAGACGACCACCGTGTAGTCGCCCGAAAAGTCCGAATCCGTCGGCTGTACCTGTACCGTTTCCGGGGCGACGGTGTGGTTGTAGAGAAAATTAACGGCGTCTGAAACGACGTTTTGTATCGTAGAGGTCATGTCCATACACAGATTAGGTGCCTGTTAGGCTGTTGTTTTCCGGTCGTTTTTCCGCACGTTGGAGTTGTTTAATAAGTCCATTGCTGATCCTTGAAACAAAAAAATATTTTGTTTGGGCGCTTTTTTTTGATTTTTTCTAAAAAAAAAGTGCCCAAACATCATTTTATTTCGCCGCCGAAGGCGGCGAAATACTTTTTACACAACCCCAACGGATCGGTTTCCGGGCATTTTTCCGCACGTTTACTAAACTCTCAAAGTTTAGTAAACGCGGAGGCAAAAATAGGACGAAAAAACAGATGAATGCTGATTGAAGCTGGAAAAATGAAACAAATCGCCGTAATATTGCGCTCATGCTTCGATTTATTGGATTCTTACTGATTTCAGGCGCCGGTTTGTGGATGATGGCGTCCTCCGGCAGTCGCGGCCAGGCCTTGGCGGACAGTCCCTCCCCCCGGGCTATCCCGGTTGATCCCAAGACGGCGGCGCTGCTTGCGGCTTATGACCGATACTTTGAATCCGCTATGGCGGCGGGCGAGGGCGCCCCGGGCGCGGCGGTAGTGATCGTGAAAGACGGCGAGGTCATTTTTGAGCGCGGCTATGGCGTCCGGAGAGCGGGCACGACCGATTCGGTGGACGTGCACACGGTGTTTCGGATCGGTTCGCTGTCAAAGGGCTTTGCCTCCGTCCTGAGCGCGCGGCTGGTGCAGGAAGGCTTGTGGCATTGGGACGACCGCGTGCAGCAGTACTTCCCGGAATTTAAACTGCGGGACGCCGGACAGGCGGCTCGGATTAGCTTGCGGCACGTGTTGTCGCATACGACCGGCCTGCCGTATCATGCGTACACCAATTTGGTGGAGGCCGGAAAAACAGTGCGCCAAATCAACGAATATTTTCCGCAGGCGCCGCTGACCGCCGCGGAGGGACGCGTTTATACCTATCAAAACGCGGTGTATAGCGTCGTACAGGAAATGTTGCCTGCAGCGGTCGGCAGCAGTTATCAAACGCTGCTGGAGGAAAAAATTTTCAAACCCGCCGGAATGGCCCACGCCTCCGTGCGGTACGAGGCTATGCTGGCGGAGCCCAATAAGTCGTTTCCGCACCGGAAAACCGGCGCGGGTTGGGCGCCGACCGCCATCACCCCGCGTTACTACAACGCCGCGCCGGCGGGCGGGGTCAATGCGAGCATTTCCGACATGGGCGCCTGGTTGCAACTGCTGCTCGGCAAGAAACCCGACATCCTCGCCGATACCACGCTGGACGTGGTATTTCGACCGCTCGTGCGCTCCGAAAACGACCGGCGCTTCTTTTCCGGGCGCCCCGGCCCCCGCACGTGCTGGTATGCGCTCGGCTGGCGGGTCGTGCAGCAAGGCGAAGACGCCATCGTGTATCACGGCGGATTTGTGAATGATTATAAAAGCGAAATCGCGTTCGATCGCGCGCGCGGACTGGGTATTTGCGTGTTGTTTAACGGCGCCGCGCCGTTGGCGAAAACTTGCGTGCCGGCGTTTTTTGAACTGTGCGATGAGTAGAATAAGGTCATTTCTTCAGGGTTTGGGCGCCTGCCCACTTTCGACATTCACACCCGGAGGAGTCCCCGAAAGCCCCTGGCTGCATAGTACGAACCGGCGCCGTTGTGATAGGTAAAAACGTGGTCGTACCGGCGGTCGCAAAAAAGCGCGCCGCCGAG
>JAUMBL010000149.1:0-5090 GCA_032115775.1 Saprospiraceae bacterium
CTGTCGCCGACCTATGAACTGAAAGTGGGCAGACCCGGCAGCAGCTATGCCTTCGAAATTGCCGCCAAAAGCGGCCTGCCCAGGCATTTGATTGACTATGCCCGCAACCGAACCGGCAGCGAAACGGCAGTGGACGATATTCTGATCGAATTGCAGCGCGAAAAACAGGAACTGGAAGAACATCTCCGCGCCGTTAAAGAAAAACAACAGGATCTGGAACGGCTCATCAAGACGTATGACAGCCTGCATCACGAACTAGAGGTGAAACGCAAACGCCTCAAACTCGATCAAAAGGAATTTGAACTGCGCCAAAGCGCCAATGCGTCCCGGGAAATTGACAAACTGATCCGCGAACTTAAAGACGAAAAAAATATCGAACGCGCGCGCCAAATCAGTGACCAACTCAAAGCGGAACGCCAACAGAAAGCGCAACAGGTAGACGAAATCAGCGAGGAGGTCGTGCAACTCGAAGGCCAACACGGTCCTGCAGCAGTTCCTAAAGCGGTAATCCCCGGCGATTATGTGCGCCTGCGCGCCGGTGGCGCGATCGGTAAAGTGGAGGAAGTGCAAGCCAAAAAAGCCATCGTCCTGATGGGCGGCCTCCGGCTGACTGTCGCCCTTCGCGAGCTGCTGCCCGCCGTTGCGCCCACGACCCAGCCCACGAACACGCCTAAAACAGACCTTCAATACGCCGCCGCCTTCGAAAGTAAACTCGACCTGCGCGGCATGAGCAAAGAAGAGGCGCTCCGCGTACTCGAAAAATTCGTGGACAGTGCACTACTTGCCAATGCGGCCTTACTTAATATCCTCCACGGAAAAGGCGATGGCATCCTGCGCAAAGTCGTACGGCAAAAACTCCGCGAATACGGCGGTAATATCTCCAATGTGTATCACCCGGCTAGGGAACTCGGCGGTGAAGGCGTTACCATTGTCGAACTTAGCTGAGTTCGGATTGGCGGGTCATTTCCCGGATTTTTTCAGGAATGACCCGCCGATCCACATTATCAGGATATTTTCTCGATCACAATTGCCGTTGCCCCGCCGCCGCCGTTGCAAATAGCGGCCAGGCCGAGACTGCCGTTTTTATGTTGGAGTACGTTGTTGAGGGTGGTCACGATGCGGGCGCCGGAAGCGCCCAGCGGGTGGCCCAGCGAAACGGCGCCGCCGAAAACGTTGCTGCGGGCATGGTCAATACCCAGTACTTGTTCGAAGGCCATGGCGACTACAGAGAAGGCTTCGTTGACCTCAAAGTAGTCAATGTCGGATTTTTCCAGCCCGGCCATTTCCAGCGCTTTGGGTGCGGCTACGGTCGGGGCGGTCGTGAACCACTCCGGCTCCTGTTCTGCGTCGGCGAAACCGCGGATTTTAGCGATCGGTTTCAGGCCGTATTTTTTCACGGCTTCTTCGCTGGCGAGAATCAGCGCGGAAGCGCCGTCGTTGATCGTGGAGGCGTTGGCGGCAGTTACGGTGCCGTCGGGCGAAAAAGCAGGGCGCAGTCCGGGTATTTTATCAAAATGAACCTTCTTGAACTCTTCGTCCTCCGTGATTAGAATCGGATCGCCTTTCCGCTGCGGGATTGCGACCGGCACGATTTCATCTTTCAGCCAGCCGTTCTCTGTGGCAGCCGCAGCGCGTTTGTAAGACTCAATCGCGTAGGCATCTTGCGCCTCGCGACTGATCTGGTAGCGCGCCGCCGTGGCGTCGGCGCACACGCCCATGGCTTTTTGGTTATATACATCGGTGAGGCCGTCTTTGGCGAGGCCGTCCACAATTTCTCCGTTCCCGTATTTGTATCCCCAGCGGGCGTTGGGTATATAATAGGGTATTTGCGACATATTTTCCATGCCGCCCGCCACGACAATCTCGCTGATTCCCAGCATAATACTTTGCGCGCCGAGGGTAATGGCTTTCATGCCGGAAGCGCATACTTTATTGATCGTGGTACAGGGAACGTGTGCCGGCAAGCCTGCGAACACCGCCGCTTGCCGCGCCGGCGCCTGTCCCAGGTTTGCACTGATCACGTTGCCCATCAGCACCTCTTGCACCTGATCAGGCTGCACACCCGCGCGCTCCAGGGCGCCTTTGATTGCGGCTGCGCCCAGCTGCGTGGCGCTGATTCCGGCCAGATTGCCGCCAAAACTGCCAATCGGCGTACGAACTGCCGAAACAATATACACTACTTTCATATTTTAAAAAATTGGTTAGGTAAAATAAGCGCATGCAAAGGTAGGTAAATGCCGAGGCCGACTGTCTATTAGTTGCACTAAAATATTACATTTGAGGTTTCAAAAGCATTGCCATGGATAACTCCCGTTCGCTCGTTTGGGCCTCCGTGCTGACCACTGCGATTTTTATCGCAGACGTTACGCTGCCGCAAGAAGAAAACATCGCCTTTTTTTATTTATTCCCGATCATCCTCGGCCTTTTTTTCCGGGAGCGGAGCGATGTGTTTCTGCTTGGGGTAGTTGCTACCGTACTCACGTTGATCGCCATTTTCATTCGTCCGCATTCCGATTTATTCAATGAATTGCTGTTGGGGCGGGGTAGGAGTTTGGTGGGAATTTGGGCCGGTGTATTTTTGGTGATAAAAATTTTGAGTTTGCGCACCAAGGAGCAGATAAAAAGCGAGCAATTTCTAGCGCTGTTCAAATTTGCCAGCAACGGCATCGTGATTATTAATCAAAACGGCGACATCGAACGCGCAAATCCGGCTGCTGAAAAGTTATTCGGCTATAATGCCGGCGAAATGACTAGTAATAAAATTGAGAGCCTGATCCCCAGCCGGCTGACTAAAGTGCACCAGCGCCACCGGCAAGACTACCAGCACAACCCGCACCCCCGGGCGATGGGAAGCGGCCTTAACCTCACTGGGAAGCGAAAAGACGGATCGGAGTTTCCCGTGGAAGTGAGCCTCAGCCCATTTACAACCGCTCGCGGCCGCTTTGTGATGGCGTTTGTAGCGGATACTACGGTTCGTACGGAGAATGAACAACGGATTCTGCGCCAAAACCAACGCCTCGAGCAACTGGCCGGCGCGCTCCAAAATTTGAACGAAAACCTGGAAGAACGAATTCGGGAACGCACACGCGCGCTCGAACAGGCCAGAAACGAGCTATATGTGGCACTCAGCAAAGAACGAGAACTCGGCGAGCTCAAATCCCGATTCGTCTCGATGGCATCGCATGAATTTCGCACGCCCCTCAGCACCGTGCTCTCCTCCGCTGCCCTGATCGTTTCTTACGCCGACCGCAGCGATATTCCGAATATTCAAAAACATGCGCTGCGGATCAAAAATTCCGTTAATACCCTCAATACGATCCTCACGGAGTTTCTATCGCTTGGCAAACTGGAAGAGGGTAAAACGACGACGCAAATCTGTTCGATGAACCTTCAGGAATGTGTCGAAGAGGTACACAACGAACTAAAACTTTTGTTCAAGCCCGGTCAATCGCTGGAGTACCGACACGAGGGCGCCCGAGACGTTTTTTTAGATCCCGCCCTGCTGAAACACGCGCTGGTCAATCTCGTGTCCAATGCCATCAAATACTCGCCGGAAAACAAACCCGTGTTAGTGCACGCTAAGGTGACGGAGCAGGAAATTGAAATTCAAATCACAGACCAAGGTATGGGTATTCCCGAGGCGGAACAAAAACACCTCTTCTCCCGGTTTTTCCGCGCCTCCAACGCTTCCAATATTCAGGGCACAGGCCTAGGAATGTACATCGTCAAACGCTATGTAGAGCTGATGAACGGCGTCATCGGCTTCGAGAGCGAAGAAGGAAAAGGAACTGCGGTCTGGATGCGTTTTCCGATCCAATCGCCGGACGTTAAAACCGGTATGTAATCGTAAACCGATAATCCCAAGGGTTTTGAAACCCGTCAATATCGTTTGCGACCGCTACATTGTAAAAAGCGCTGATTTCCGAACCCCAGCCGCCGTCACCCCAGTTGTAGCCCAGCCCGACGTATTGATTGAACCGCTGAAACCGGTCTTTCAAAATGGTATTGCCGACGAAATCTCCCGGTTGCTGTACCCATTCATTCGATACCTCGCCCTGGAGGAAAAAGCCGCGAAATACTTTTCCGCGGAGAAAAACACCCAGCTCTGTATCAAATAGATTCAGGTTTTTGTACCCCGGCAGCTTGGTCGAAGTATAAAAAACGGATAAACGCGGCCCTACGGATATCGGTTCGATGAGCTTGTAGCCCACCATCGGCGAGATACCGAAGCCAAATTGGCTGGAACCGTTAAAACTGCCGAATCCGATGTTCAACCCGGCGCCATACCACAGTTTGGACGCGAAAGGGGACGCCTCTTTTTTCTTGTTCCTGCTGGTGCTGCTGATCACGGTTTGCGCTGCCGCGTGCTCCAACAGCGCGCCGGCGAACAGGAGGCAAAACAAAAATTTTCCAAATTGTAATTTCATAGTGCGTTTGTTTGTTTGCGTAGCAGGGCGCAAAGGTACGCTATTTCCTGTCTTCCGAAGCCTGCGGCGCTTGCTGGCTTTGACCAAACGTCCGAATTTTGCAGATTTAGGTTTTTTTTAACCTGAAATACACAATAGTTTTCCACAAGCCTTATTTTCGCCCCGCCAAACGCCGTTTTAGACATACCCGTTTTTGCCAAACAGTTTCTTAATCCTTTGTCTTGTTCGCTTGAAATTGCTTTGTTAAATGCGTTTTTTTTTAAAAACCGGATTTTCCGGCAAAATAACGCATCTGCCATGCAATTCTGTTTCTATCTTGTTTTCACCAAACGTTTTCGTGCACAAAATTAAAACTTGGGTACCCATGTCTGATTTTTACCGTCTCCGTCCGGCGTTTGTAGCGTTGCTCGGCTTATTGCTGTTTCCGGCGCTCCTCTCCGCGCAAGTCTTCACCGGCATCAAAACAAAAAACACAACAAGCCCTCAATTGGCCAAAACGCTTTCTTCCTGGGAAACGTACACGATTGACGTACAAGGTCTGGATGCTTTCGTCCAGTCTAATACGCAATCTCCCGTTTTTGAGATCACGCTCGGCGCGCATCAGTGGACGATACACCTGACGCCTAGCAAGATCACCCGCGAAGGATACCTGTCCCAGGAATG
>JAUMBL010000150.1:0-14217 GCA_032115775.1 Saprospiraceae bacterium
CTGCCGCCGACGACAACGACGGCCCCGACGACTGGGGAACGCAAACCGCCGCAACCAACACGACGCTCGCCGGCAACGGCACTACGGCCAATCCACTCCGCATCGCCCCGCAAGGCGCTTCCAACGGACAGGTACTGAAATTCGACGGTACAAACTGGATTCCTGCCGCCGACGACAACGACGGCCCCGACGACTGGGGAACGCAAACCGCCGCAACCAACACGACGCTCGCCGGCAACGGCACTACGGCCAATCCACTCCGCATCGCCCCGCAAGGCGCTTCCAACGGTCAAGTGCTGAAATGGAACGGTACCAACTGGATTCCCGCCGATGACAACAACAGCGCAGCCGACAACTGGGGAACGCAAACCGCAGCAACCAACATTACCCTCGTTGGTAATGGAACTGCCGCAAATCCGCTCCGCATCGCCCCGCAAGGCGCTTCCAACGGTCAAGTGCTGAAATGGAACGGCATAAACTGGATTCCCGCCGATGACAACAACAGCGCACCCGACAACTGGGGAACGCAAACCGCCGCAACCAACATCACCCTCGTTGGTAACGGAACTGCCGCAAACCCGCTCCGCATCGCACCACAGGGCGCGTTCAGCGGCCAAGTACTAAAATGGAACGGTACGAACTGGAGTCCGGCCAACGACAACAATGACGGCCCCGACAACTGGGGAACCCAATCCGCCGCAACCAACGCAACCCTCGCCGGCAACGGCACCTCGGCCGACCCGCTCCGCATCGCACCCCAGGGCGCTTCCAACGGACAAGTGCTGAAATGGAACGGCACGAATTGGCTCCCCGCCGATGACAATAACAGCGCGCCCGATAACTGGGGTACGCAATCCGCCGAAACCAATACCACCCTCGCAGGTAACGGCACCTCGGCCGACCCGCTCCGCATCGCCCCGCAAGGCGCTTCCAACGGACAGGTACTGAAATTCAACGGTACCAACTGGCTCCCCGCCGATGACAACAACGACGGCCCCGACGACTGGGGTACGCAATCCGCCGCAACCAACACCACCCTCGCAGGCAATGGCACCTCGGCCGATCCGCTCCGCATCGCTCCCCAGGGCGCTTCCAACGGTCAAGTGCTAAAATGGAACGGTACCAACTGGCTCCCCGCTGATGACAATAATAGCGCACCCGACAACTGGGGAGCGCAAACCGCCGCAACCAACACCACCCTCGCAGGTAACGGTACCTCGGCCGACCCGCTCCGCATCGCACCCCAAGGCGCTTCCAACGGCCAAGTGCTGAAATGGAACGGTACGAACTGGCTTCCCGCCGATGACAATAACAGCGCAGCCGATAATTGGGGAACGCAATCCGCCGAAACCAATACCACCCTCGCCGGCAACGGCACCTCGGCCGATCCGCTCCGCATCGCGCCCCAAGGCGCTTCCAACGGGCAAGTGCTGAAATGGAACGGTACGAATTGGCTCCCCGCCGATGACAATAACAGCGCACCCGACAACTGGGGAACGCAAACCGCCGCAACCAACATCACCCTCGTTGGTAACGGAACTGCCGCAAACCCGCTCCGCATCGCACCACAGGGCGCGTTCAGCGGCCAGGTACTTAAATGGAACGGTACGAACTGGAGTCCGGCCAACGACAATAATGACGGCCCCGACAATTGGGGAACCCAATCCGCCGCAACCAACGCAACCCTCGCCGGCAACGGCACCTCGGCCGACCCGCTCCGCATCGCCCCGCAAGGCGCTTCCAACGGCCAAGTGCTGAAATTCGACGGTACAAACTGGATTCCTGCCGCCGACGATAACGACGGCCCCGACGACTGGGGAACGCAAACCGCCGCAACCAACACCACCCTCGCCGGTAACGGCACTTCGGCCGATCCGCTCCGCATCGCCCCGCAAGGCGCTTCCAACGGCCAAGTGCTGAAATTCGACGGTACCAACTGGATTCCCGCCGCCGACGACAACGACGGCCCCGACGACTGGGGAACGCAATCCGCCGCAACCAACACCACCCTCGCCGGTAACGGCACTTCGGCCGATCCGCTCCGCATCGCCCCGCAAGGCGCTTCCAACGGCCAAGTGCTGAAATTCGACGGTACCAACTGGCTCCCCGCCGATGACAACAACGACGGCTCCGATAACTGGGGAACACAAACCGCCGCAACCAACGCAACCCTCGCAGGGAACGGCACTTCGGCCGACCCGCTCCGCATCGCGCCGCAAGGCGCTGCTAACGGGCAAGTACTGAAATGGAACGGCGCCAACTGGCTTCCGGCAAATGATAACGACACGCCCAATAACAACTACGCCGCCGGTTTCGGGATTGCCATTAGCGGTGCAGGACCGAATTTTACGATTGTGAATACCGGCGACAACGACAACAACGCATCCAATGAGTTGCAGACGATTAGCCTGGTGGGCAGCGCGCTCAGCCTGTCCAACGGCGGCGGTTCCGTCAACCTGCCGCCGGCCAATAATTATACCGCCGGCGCCGGCATCAGCATCAGCGGCGCATCGCCCGACTTTATCATAACCAACATCGGGGATACCGACGCCGACACCACAAATGAAGTTCAGAATCTCACCCTGACTGGCGCCCAGCTCAGTATCTCCAAAGGCAACACCGTAGATCTCTCGGGACTCTCCGGCTTTTGGGAGCCTAACGGCGACGATATCAACAATACCAATATAGGCAACGTGCTGGTCGGAACGCCCTCCTCGACTGCCAAATTTCAGGTCGAAGGCGCAACCGGCGCCGCCGCGTATTTCAACGCGACAGCCGGACCGGCCTTGATCACGGATAAAGGCTTCGTCGGTCTGAACAAACCGGATCCTACCGTGCAACTGCACGTCAAAGGCCAAGGAGAAATAATCCGCGCAGAGGGACCGAAAGCAGCCGTCACCCTGAGCAACAGCGGCGGCGGTTTCGACGGATTCTTCCGGATTTCCGATACCCTGGTGGCCGTCGGCACGACCACGGCCGCGTTAGACGTCGCCCTGCTGCCCAATGGCAAACCCTCCGTCATTGCAAATGCAAATACCGGAAATGTGGGCATCGGCGCGCCCAACAACGGGCCGGCCAGCTTGCGAATTAAGCAAACCGGCGGCGGTATGCAATTGGAGAACGCATCAGGTATTCATTTTTGGGAACTGGCAGTGGATGATCTCGTCGGAAACCTGCAACTGTTCAACGACCAATTAGGTCCGTTACCGGCCGGAACCTTTGACCCCTTAGGATTCTACACGCCCTCCGACCGCCGACTGAAACACGATATCCGCGCGCTCGAGTCCACCTTGGATAAAATTATGCGCCTGGAACCCGTGCGGTACCGCCTGAATAACTTCGAAAAGGCGGATCCGATGTTGGGATTCATCGCGCAAGACGTGTATGCGCTATTTCCGGAATTGGTTGGCGAGATCCATACCCGCACCGGTGAAAAATACCAAAGCGTCAATTACACCGGTTTCGGTGTGCTGGCGATCAAGGCCATTCAGGAGCAGCAAACAACAATTGAGACGCTGAAAAAAGAAAATCAGTCGCTGCAAACAACGCTGTTGCGCCTGGAACAACGCCTTGCCAAACTGGAAACGTCCGACAATCGGTAAAAATTAGGGCGCCGGTGTGCACGACCACCGCGCACCGGCGCCCCTTTAAATTGTAATTACTTAGCCGGGGTACTATCCGGTTCAAAAATTCCATTTTTTACCAGACTGAACTACTAAGTAGTTACATCAAACAAAGAGATCGTGTCCGGTATTTTTTCAGGAATGGCGCGCGCAACAGACAGCCTGCACCGCGCAACGCGTTTGCTGCCTTGCATTCTTTTTTGCGCATTCGGGTATCTGGCCAAAGCCCAGGCGCCAGTCTATTTTGTCTGGAAAGATACTTTTTGCAACAACCAACTCGTCCTGGTTAATAATAATCTGTACGGTCCGGATCAACCATCCGGAACGGAAGTCTTGCCCGGCGCTGCAACCACCGGCGGCGACAGTATCATTATCATCGAATTTACTTTTCTGCAACCTGCTTTTTTTCTCCTGGAACAGCCGCTCTGCGCAGGGGATACCATCCGGGTCAACGGCGCCGCGTACCACGAAAACCGCCGCCTGGGCACGGAAAAAATATTCGGCGGCGCAGCAAACGGATGCGACAGCACCGTGCAAATCCGACTGACGATTCTGCAAACTGCTGTACTGACGATTTTCGATACCCTTTGCGCCGGAGAATTTATGCTGGTGAACGGAACGAAATACGACCAGACCAAACCGGAGGGTACCGAAATAATACTCGCAGCAGCAGCAAACGGCTGCGATTCCGCCGTGCACATTCAATTGTCTTTCAAAATGCTGGAGGTCGATCTGGGCGCCGACCAGACCATCCGGCTAGGCGATACAATCTGCCTGCACGCTGCCTGTAATTTTGCGCCGTCCGAAATTGTCTGGACACCCGCGCTACCCTGCGGCGATCCCGCCTGCACCATGGTCTGCCTGGAAACCTGGACGGATCTGACGCTGACGGTGGAAGCGACCGATACCGACGGATGCAGCGCGCGGGATACCGCGCACATTCGGGTCGAGCCTACGTCCAATGTGTATGCCCCGAATGTGTTTATGCCGGAGGCCGACGCGCCAAACAATCGCTTTTTTATCCAGACCGATCAAAGTATCCGGATCATACGACGATTGGCAATTGCAGATCGCTGGGGCAATCTGTTGCTCGAAATAGAATCAGCGGCGCCCAACAATCCCGATGCAGGCTGGGACGGCGCATACCGCGGCAACCCAATGCCGCCCGGCGCCTACGTGTGGATCGCTGAAATGGAAACGCTGGACGGCCGGGTGCTAACGCGGGCCGGCAGCGTGATGCTCATCCGATGAGCGCCGAATACGGCACTTCCCCCGCTTTTATCCAGCAACCGGCTGCCGGCTTTACACAGATTAATTACTACATTTGCGACTTAAATACTCTATCCGTGAATTTTCTAAAACGCAGCTTACGCCGTTGGTACTGGATGATTCCAAGAGACGCAAACGGAAAAATGCGCTGGGGGCTTTATTTGCGCCGGATAATGCTCGGACTGGCCGGGCTTTTTTTTATCATTTCGTTCAGCCTGGTGGTGCTGTATGCCATCCTGCCCGTCCCCCTAACCCCCCTGATGGTCATCCGCTGCATCCAACAATCCAACGACCCAAAACGGGAAGTGCGCTTGGAAAAGGACTGGATATCCTACAGTGAGTTACCCATGAATCTCAAACTCGCCGTTGTCTGCGCAGAAGATCAATATTATTTGAGGCATACCGGGTTTGACTATGAGTCCATAGAAAAAGCGCTCGAGCATAATAAAACGCACAGACGGAAAAGGGGCGCAAGCACCATCAGCCAGCAAACTGCCAAAAACGCGTTTTTGTGGCCCGCGCGCTCGTGGGTGCGGAAAGGACTGGAAGTCTATTTTACCTTCTTGATAGAAACCGTGTGGAGTAAAAAACGGATCATGACGGTCTATCTCAACGTTATCGAATTCGGTGACGGCATCTACGGCGCGGAAGCAGCAGCACGACATTATTATAAAAAAAGCGCCAAAGATCTTACGCGGGAACAAGCCGCCATGCTCGCCGCCGTACTGCCCAATCCGCTGAAATATAAAGTCAAAAATCCGTCCAGGTATATTCTTCGCAGACAACAATGGATACTGGATCAAATGCGAATGTGGGGAAACAAAATAGATTTCGATAACCCAAACACCCCGGGAATACCGAAAAACAAGTAACCATCCGCATGTCAAAGAAAAAGAAAGCGCCTGCACCGGAAGACCGTACACCGGAGACTCAAGCCGCCGAAACCAGCGTGCCGGCGCCATGGTGGCTCGCCGGCGCGACACCTTATTTTCTGCCCGCCCTCGCCGCCGTGGCAGCCTACATCGGCGTCGTACAAAACGGTTTTGTGTTTTTTGACGACGACAAGGCGATCCTCTATAATCAAGCTTTGTTTCAGCCCTCGCTCTCCGGTTTTTTTACCGGACAAAATCTCGGTATGTATGCGCCCGTCACTTGGATCGTGTACTGGCTCGGCGTGCAACTGTCCGGACAAGAAGCCTGGGGGCACCACCTGATTAGCCTGCTGCTCCACGCCGGCAACGCCACGCTGCTCTTCGCCGCGCTCTTCCAACTGTTCCAGCGTCCGTGGCCCGCCCTCTTCGCCGCCGTGCTGTTCGCCGTCCATCCGGTGCAGGCCGAAGCCGTCGGCTGGGCGGCCGCGACGAGTACCGTCCTCTTCGCTTTCTTCTATCTCGCGGCCTGGTTCTATTATATACGCTGGATGCGAACGGCTACCCTACCCTTCCTGCCCGCCTCGCTCGCGTTGTTCCTGTTCGCCGCGTTGTCGAAATCCGCCGCCGTTACGCTTCCCTTGCTGTTACTTGCCACGGATTATTTTTTAAACAAAAAAATAGAGAGAAAAGATTGGCTGAGTAAAATTCCATATCTTCTGATTAGTTTGGCATTCGGCCTGTACACCTTCAGCACGCGGGCGCAAGAGGGACACGATATCGAGGCGAGTTCGGCGGCTTTTTCGGCCTTGGATCGCTTCTGGATGGTATCGCAGACGATCTGGTTTTACCCTTTCAAATTATTGGCGCCCATCGGTTTTTCCATAGCCTACCCCTTTGCCAAGTCGGGCGGATCCTGGGACTGGACGTACTACGCCGCGCCGGTCGCCCTGGCAGCAGCGGGCTTCCTGATTTGGCGTTATTGGCGCCGTGTGCCGGAACGCTTATTTGCGCTGAGCCTGTACCTGCTGCCATTGCTAGTGATGCTGCCCTTCCGAACCGTAGGCAGCTTTGAATTGCGGTCCGACCGCTACGTGTACCTTTCCTGCGCCGGTATCTTCCTGCTGGCCGCGCTGTTGCTGGAAAAATTAGAGACCGCAATACGCGGGGCGGTGCTGGCTTGTCTGGCGGGCGGCCTGGCGGTGCTTGGGTTTATGCAAAGCCAGGTCTGGTCGGACGGCGTATCGCTGTTCAGAAACTGCGTGCAGAAAACGCCCGAAGCCGCGCTCTGCCAGTGCAACCTGGCCTACAATGAATTAGTGCGTCTGGATTTTGACGGTGCGATACGCCATTACTCCGAAACCCTGCTGCTGGATTCATCCTACGTAGAGGCCTATAACGGCCGCGGACAAGCCTACCTGCAACGCAACCAACCGGCGCTCGCCCTGGCGGATTTCACCGCGGCGATCAACGCGGGACTTTCCAGTCCAAAACTCTTTCTCAATCGCGGTAAATGCCTGGTGTTTCTCAACCGCGCGCCGGAGGCCATCCCGGATTTTATCCGCAGCATCGAACTCGAACCCAACGCGCCGGAAGCCTATTTCTTCCGGGGTTTTGCCCGGGAAAAATCAGGCGATGCGGATTTGGCGCTGCAGGACTACAGCACCGCGATTCAACAAAAACCGGACTACCTGGATGCTTACATGAACCGCGCCCTGTTGCACGCCATCGCCAAAAGAAATACGGAGGCCGTCGCCGATTACAGCCGGGCGCTGGAACTCAACCCCAACCTGCCCATGGCGCTGAATAACCGCGCCAACGTGTTGCTAAATATGGGCAAACCTGCGGAAGCGCTGGCAGACCTCGACCGATCCATCGCGCAGGCGCCGAATTATTTCCGGGCATATGAAACCAGAGCCCGCGCCTGGCAGATGCTGGGCAGGGCCGATAAAGCCGCGGAAGACCTTGCGGCAGCGCAAGCCGCCCGGGAAAGAAATTAGCACGGTCAAAAAAAGAATACAATTCCTATTGTTCCCAGTTTTTTATATTGGATCATCCTTTTTTATGAAAAAAATAATCACACTCGCCCTGCTTACCTGCCTCGCAGTGTTTCAAGCAACCGCCCAGAACGCCTCAAAAACGTATGAACTCCGCAACGGCGCCTGGTACAACGGCCAGGATTTCAGCACCACCAACTGGTATATGACCGGCGGCACGCTGACCCGCAAAACGCCCGCAAAGGTAGATTCGGTCATTGACCTCACCGGCAAATGGATCGTCCCGCCCCTGGCAGACGCCTACTGCTCCAGCCTGAGCGATAATCCCAACGCCAAAATGGTAACGGAATCCTACCTGGGCGAAGGCGTATTCTATCTGCAGATTCTTTCCAATTCGCAAGAGGATCGCAAAGCGCTGAACGGACTGGTAAACACCACAACGACGCCGGACGCCGCATTCGCCAACGGTGGTATCACCTGCACGCTCGGCGAACCGTTTATACGCTACGAAGCGCCGGCGCAAAATATCCGGAACCCGCAACTGATCGCGCAGCGGTACGACCAGATCAAATTGCTGCGCGCCATGCTCGGAAACGGATACTGGTTTATTGATAATAAAACGGCGCTGGATGCAAACTGGAAAAAAATCGAGGAACAAAAACCGGACTTGATCTCGATTTACCTGCTCGACGCCGCCAATAGCGGCGGCAAGGAAGGGAAAGGCCTGACGCCCGACGTCGCGAAATTGGTGGTAAAAAAAGCCCACCGCGCCAAATTGCGCGTCTATGCGCACATCGAAACAGCAGAGGATCTGCGCCTGGCGACCAAACTCGGCGTGGACGGAATCGCCAACCTGCCCGTCGCCGCCGACAGTGCAAAAGGTGCGGCATCAAAATTGGAAGCGGCCGATTGGGCAAAATTGGCAAAGAAAAAAACACCCGTTGTTCCTTTGCTCTCCCACGTGCAGACCCACGGCGCCGCCGCCGGCTCGCAAGAAGCACAGGCTCAACGCCTGAAAGAAATGCTGGACAATGGCGTGCAAGTGGTGATCGGCTCGAATGACCCGCAGCGTACCATCCGCGCCGAACTCAACTACTGGTTCCAAAATAGCCGGATTGACTACGCCAAAGCGCTCCAAATTGTGTGCGTGGCCACGCCCCAGGCTATTTTTCCCGGACGCAAAATCGGCCGCTTTGAAGAGGGATATGAAGCCAGTTTTTTGGTCTTGGACGACAATCCGATCAATAATATTCTAAAATTGCGCGCGATTAGCTGGAAAGTAAAGCAAGGGAAATTTCTGCCGCCGGTCGCAAAATGAAGCGATCGTTAAAAGTATTTCGCCGCCTTCGGCGGCGAAATACAATGATGTTTGGGGGTCTGTTTTTTGATTTTTTTTAGAAAAAATCAAAAAACAGACGGCCAAACAAAATGTTTTTTTGTTGAGTGGTCGTCAATGGACTTGTTACACAACTCCTAAATAAGATCCAGCAAATTTTGAACGCCGGGTGTACGGGGGGCAATAAAACCCTCCGCATACTCGGCCAGGATGGGTCGGCCGAATACCCGGGCTTTTGCCTCCATGAACGCCATAAAATCGGCGCCGGAAATCGGCGTTTTCGGTTCCCGACTGTCCGGATCGAAAAATTGCGAGCGATACGCCCGGATGGCCTCCATCTTTTTGTCCCAAAAAGGGGTAATGTCCACTACAAAATCCGGCGTCAGTTGGCGATCCTGAATGTAGTGGTACACCGCCCGGGGGCGCCATTTGGCTTGCGGGTTCCCGTGGCGGTCGGTCGTGCTAATTTTTTCCAGTCCGGCGTAAAAACAAGCGTCCAACGTCATCCTTGCCGCGCGCCCATGATCCGGATGGCGATCGTCCGGGGCATTGCACAGGACGATATCCGGTTGGCAATCGCGAAGCACCCGAACGATCTTCAGCCACTGTTCCGGCGTGTGGGTAAAATAACCGTCCGGAATATCCAGAGTTTCCCGGAAAGCGGCGCCCAGGATAGCGGCTGCACGGGCGGCTTCTCCGGCACGGGTTTCTGCGTTGCCGCGCGTGCCCAACTCGCCGGCAGAGAGATCCAGCAGACCGAAGCGAAGCCCCTGCGCCGCATGGCGCAACAAGGTACCGGAAGCGCTGAGCTCCACGTCGTCCGGATGAATTCCGATAGCCAAAATATCTACTTTCATACTGTTATAACTATTTATTTTTACCGGCGAAAAACAATTCTAACCGTATGGACGAAAAATCAATCACACCGGAAGCGCTGCAGGAACGACTCAAGTCGCTGGAAGAAGGGATAGCGGCGCTAAGAGCCCGGGCGCAAAAGTACGAAGGCTTCCGCCAGGAATTCGAAAATCTCCGCCAGAAGTATGCCGATGATCTGTTCGAAGAACGCAAGCAGGTCACGTACTGGCACGAGCAGGCGCTGCGCTGGCAACAGGACTACGAGCAACTGCGCATTCAAAAGGGCGGGTTTGGTTTTCATACCCTGAGCGCCGTCGTGCTGGCCGCCATGCTCTTCACCGGACTGGCGATGTATATGTTTTTGAAATGGACGGACGGCCGAAAGGCCGCTTTCGAGGCGTTTCAGCGGGAGCAGTTGTTTAAAATTGAATTTGCCCTAAGCCACGGAGAATATAAACAGGCCAAGGATGCGCTCCGCCAAAGTCTGCAAAATCCGGATTACAAGTTGGCTTATCCACAAATCCAAGTCATCGAGGAGGTGGTGCTGGCCGCAGAAAAAAATCGGTAAGGCGCCCGGTTAAAAATACGCTTACCCCCGATCCTGCCAACCGCCGGACGGCGCCGAAGCAATCCGCAATTTTTTTCGATCGTCCAGATACAATCGAAGCGCCGCTTGGGCGGCAATCTCGGCCTGCTGCCGAGCGGATTCGTGCAATAATTCCGGAGTATAGTACCGCTTGATAAAATTGGTGTCAAATTGCGCGGCGCGAAAAGCCGGGTGCTCCATCACAAACTGCCCAAAAGGAAGGGTCGTCGCCACGCCTTCTATTTCATACTGCGCAATGGCTTCCAACATGCGCTGGATCGCCGCTTCCCGGGTATCGCCGTAGGTTATTAATTTTGCCAACAAGGGATCGTAGTAAATCGGCACCTCCATGCCTTCTGCGTAGCCGTCGTCCACTCGGATATTGGCGCCTTGCGGTGGCCGATAACGCGTCAGGCGGCCAACGGAAGGCAAAAAATCGTTTTTCGGATCCTCCGCACAGACGCGCAACTCCATCGCATGACCGGTGATTCGGACGTCTTCCTGGCGAAAAGGCAGCGCCTCGCCCCGCGCCACCCGAATTTGCAATTCCACCAAATCCACGCCGGTGATCCACTCCGTCACCGGATGTTCCACCTGCAGGCGGGTATTCATCTCCAAAAAATAAAAATTCAACTGCTCATCGGCAAGAAACTCCACGGTGCCAGCGCCCACATAATCGCAGGATTTGGCCACGCGGACGGCCGCTTCGCCCATTGCCTGGCGAAGCGCGGGCGTGAGTACCGCGCAAGGCGCCTCCTCCACTACTTTCTGATGCCTGCGCTGAACGGAACATTCTCGATCAAACAAATACACGATATTACCGTGCTGATCGCCAATAATCTGTACCTCAATATGCCGGGGCGACGCGACGTATTTCTCGATAAACACCGCGCCATCGCCGAAAGCAGACACCGCCTCGCTCACCGCGCGCTCCATTTGCTCGGCCAGATCCGCTTCTTTTTCCACCACCCGCATGCCTTTTCCCCCGCCGCCGGCAGAGGCTTTGATCAGGATGGGATAACCTACCCGGCGGCCGATTTCTTTCGCCTTTTCCACATCGGTAATGGCCTCTTCGATACCCGGCACCATCGGCACATGATTTCGCTTTGCCGCTTCTTTTGCCGCCAGTTTGCTGCCCATCATCTCGATGCTATGCGGTTTGGGTCCGACAAACAGCATCCCCGCCGCTTCGACCTCCCGCGCAAATCCGGCATTTTCGCTCAAAAAACCATAACCCGGATGGATTCCATCCGCGCCGCAAGCCTTGGCGATTTCCAGGATTTTGTCCGCCCGCAAATAACTCTGGCTCGAGGGCGCCGGGCCGATACAGTATGCCTCGTCGGCGAAGCGCACATGCGGGCTCTCGCGGTCTGCTTCTGAATAGACGGCAACGGATTTGATACCCATTTTGCGCGCGGTGCGCATGACGCGGAGGGCTATTTCACCGCGATTGGCAACCAGGATTTTCTGCATGGAAAGTTAATTTATCCGGCGAGCGAACCGGTAAAGCACTCAAATAATCGTTTCGTTTTCGCTACAGACAAGGCGCGTCCGCTGATGTCTGCCACCGGGATGATCCCGCGCACGGCATTGGTCAGGAACACTTCGTCCGCAGCCTGAAGCGCCGCAAAAGTAACGGATTTTTCGAAAACGGCATATCCCGATTCTTCGGCCACCCCGATCAACCGGCCGCGGGCGATACCCGCCACGCAACCCTCGGAGCAAGGCGTGGTACACAGGGTGTCGTTTTCCCACCAAAATACATTGGCGGAGGTAGCCTCTGCCACCCGATCGGCGGTGTTCAGAACAATGGCCTCGTCCCAGCCGTTCCGATGAGCCTCTAGGGCCGCGGCAACATACCGGGTAGTGTCTATTCCTTTGAAGCCCGACAAGGCGTCGGATGAAATGCGGATGCCGGCGGCCAGGCCGATGCGAATACCCGGCGTTTGCCAGGTAAACCAAGCGTTTTCCAGCGGCTCGGCAGTCAGCAAATACACCGGCGCGCGGCTTTCGGGCAAATACCAGCCCCCCGGCGCGCGCCACACCTGCCAGCGGATCCGGGCATTGCCCGAGGCAATTTTTTTTATCTCGACCGCCCAAAAGGACTCATCCCAGTGCGCGGGCAACTCAAATTCCAAGGCTTCCAGCCCCGCGCGCAGGCGCTGCCAGTGATCGGACAGCCAGGGCAGCGCGCCGTTGGACATCCGCAGGGTCTCAAACAGGCCGTCGGCGTACAAGCAAGCCCGTTGAGCCTGCAAAAGTTCGCCAGGCAGCGCGTCGAGGATCTCCGAATTCCAGTTGATCGGCATGGCGACTTATCCGAACAGGCTGCCGCCTTCCAGCACCTGGTTGCGGCCCTCGAGGCACACCGTGTAATTAAATCCGGGCTGGAGCGCAAAACCGCCATAGCGGCCTTTCCGGTCTATTGCGACGAAGCCTACCTGATTTTCCCTTGCCTGCTTCGGATATCGTTCGGCGATGCGTTTCACCGTCAGTTCCGCCGCTTTTTGCGGGTGTCGGCCGCGGCGGATTTCTTCGACCAACAGGAAGCTACCCAGGGTTTTCAGCACCAGTTCGCCCAGTCCGGTAGAAGCCGCGGCGCCGTACGCCGGATCGTTGTACATGCCGGCGCCGAGAATGGGGCTATCCCCCACCCGACCGTGCATTTTAAACGCCATGCCGCTCGTTGTGCAGGCGCCTGCCAGCCGCTGGTTCGCATCCAGGGCGACGATCCCGATCGTATCGTGCCGCTCGATGTTGATGACCGGTTTGTACAGGGAGGTTTCCTTCCATTTTTCCCAGGCTTTCCGGGCCTCGTCGGTGAGCAAATTTTGCCGTTCGAAACCCTCGGACAGCGCAAAATCGAGCGCGCCTTTTCCGGCGAGCAGCACGTGCGGCGTTTTTTCCATCACCCGCCGCGCCACGCTGACGGCGTGCATGATTTCCTGCAGAAAACAGACCGAGCCGGCGTTGCCCTCCTCGTCCATGATGCAGGCGTCCAGCGTCACATTGCCGTCGCGATCGGGAAAACCGCCGTAGCCCACGCTGGTATCCTTGGGATCCGCCTCCGGAACCCGGGCGCCGGCCTCCACCGCGTCGAGGGCGCGGCCGCCTCGGCCGAGTACCTCCCAGGCGGCAGAAGTCGCCTTCTGGTTGTTCCAGGTAGCCACCGCCACGGGGTACCGACCCCGCCCGGAATCGGAGGCATAACGGGCTATTTGCGCGCGCAGGCTTTCAGAAAAGGGTAAGAGGCTGCCGCCGAATACGGCCTGTCGGAGAAAATTTCTACGAGACGACATGTTGCTACTTTTTGTAATTTTGCACAAAATTGAGGCAGCAAGGTATTATGCGCAACGGATATTTGGATGCGGCCTGACACAAATTTTCTGTTTTATGGAACACAACCCCGCTCTGGACAATCTGCGCGTACAACGCCTGCTCGTCCTCGTCTCCGTGCTGCTCTTTGCGATCAAGCTCTTTGCCTGGTTTCTGACCAATTCAGTGGCCGTACTCACCGATGCGCTCGAAAGCACGGTGAATGTCGTCACGGGTTTCACCGGGCTGTACAGCCTGCGCATCGCCGCGCAACCGCGGGACGCCAACCATCCCTACGGACACGGAAAAGCGGAACTCATTTCCGCTTCCTTCGAAGGAATGCTCATCCTGGTGGCGGGTGGCGTAA
>JAUMBL010000151.1:0-25082 GCA_032115775.1 Saprospiraceae bacterium
CGGCAACAATCTCCCGCTTATCCCGTCCTTGGCCGACCTGAAGGATATCCTGGAGGAGCCGCGCTTCAGCCTGGATGTGGCGCTTTGGCTCCGCAAAACGACCCAGATCGAAACAAGCGTGCGCCTGGATCTGCAATTCAAAGCCGTGTACGAATAGAATTCTTTATCTTTGCCGGTGAAAAATAATTACCACCCATGGATACGCTTACCCAACTCGCTCCAAGCCCGACTGCAACCGATACTTTTCCCATCAACGGCACCGATCACATCGAATTTTATGTCGGAAACGCCAAACAAAGCGCCCTGTACTACCAGGCCGCCCTCGGATTCCAGTGGGTCGCGTACATGGGCCCGGAAACGGGCGTGCGCGACCGCGTCAGCTACGTCCTCCAGCAAAATAAAATTCGCCTGGTGCTGAGCTCTGCTCTGTCGCCCGATCACGAAATCGCCCGCCATGTCGCCTTGCACGGCGACGGCGTAAAAGTGCTCGCACTCTGGGTGGACGACGCCGAAAAGGCCTACCATACCGCCCTGGAACGGGGCGCGGAAAGTGCCTTTGAACCGCGCCGCCTCCAGGATGAACACGGCGAAATCGGCATCGCCGCCATTAAAACCTACGGCGAAACGATCCATACCCTCGTCGATCGCCATCAGTACCGCGGCGCCTTCATGCCGGGCTACGCGGCCCGCCAAAGTGTGTACCCGGCCCAACCGGTTGGCCTGCAATATGTGGATCACTGTGTGGGCAACGTCGAACTCGGCGGCATGAATAAATGGGTGGATTTTTACCAGGATGTGATGGGCTTCAAATTGCTCGTTACCTTCGACGATAAGGATATAAGCACCGAATACACCGCCCTGATGTCAAAAGTTGTCAGCAACGGCAACGGATATATCAAATTCCCCATCAACGAACCGGCGCAAGGGCTGAAAAAGAGCCAGATCGAAGAATACCTCGACTTCTACCGGGGCGCCGGCGTGCAGCACATCGCCGTTGCAACCAACGATATTATTGCGACCGTGTCGCAACTGCGCCGGAACGGCGTGGACTTCCTGGAGGTGCCAGGTACTTATTACGACGATCTGATTGCACGGGTAGGGCATATTGACGAAGACTTGGAGGATTTGAAAAAACTCAATATCCTAGTGGATCGCGACGAGGAGGGCTATCTCTTGCAAATATTCACCAAACCAGTGCAGGATCGCCCGACAGTCTTCTTCGAAATCATCCAGCGCCGCGGCGCAAAATCCTTCGGAAAAGGCAATTTCAAGGCGCTTTTTGAAGCCATCGAGCGGGAACAAATGCTGCGCGGCACGCTGTAATCGCATGCGCTGCTGTGCGACGCCGGGCTACGCGCATGCATTTTACCATGCTGCTAAGGCCGGAATGATATAATCCTACCAATCAAACGAATCACAGATAACCCGCGCTGCTATGCACTCAGTCCCGGCCGGCCGCCGAAAAATTTTCAATGACCCGGTGTACGGTTTCGTAACCGTGCCCTACGGCCTGTTGCTGGATTTAATTGATCATCCGTATTTCCAACGGCTGCGCCGTATCCGGCAGGTAGGACTTACCAATCTCGTCTATCCGGGCGCCCTGCATACGCGCTTCCACCACGCGCTAGGCGCTCTGCACCTTATGCAGGAAGCCATCGAGGTACTGCGCTATAAAGGCGCGGCAATCAGCGAAGAAGAAGCGGAGGCCGTGTGCGCCGCCATCCTGCTGCACGATATCGGCCACGGCCCATACTCGCACGCGCTGGAACGCGCGCTGGTCAACCGGCATCACGAAGAGCTCTCCCGGATGTTTATGGAGGCACTCAACCGGCAATTTGACGGGCGACTCGAACTGGCTATCCGGATTTTTTCCGACCAATATCCCAAAAAATTCCTCCACCAACTCGTATCGGGCCAACTTGATATGGATCGGCTGGATTACCTCAACCGCGACAGCTTCTTCACCGGCGTCAGCGAGGGCGTGATCGGGTACGACCGCATTATTAAAATGCTGGCCGTGCACGACGGCATGCTGGCCGTGGAGGAAAAGGGGATCTACAGTATCGAAAAATTCCTGATCGCCCGCCGCCTGATGTACTGGCAGGTCTATCTTCACAAAACCGGCATGGCGGCAGAACAAATGCTCATCCACGCCCTTAAACGCGCAGGCGATCTGGCTCGGCAGGGTGAGAAGATCGAGGCGCCCCGCGATCTGGCCTGGTTTATCTACGGCCATGCCGAACGCAGCGCCGATCCGGACGAATTGTTGGCGCACTTCGCCCGCCTGGACGACAGCGACCTGGTCGCCGCCCTGAAATCCTGGTGCTATGCCGACGATTTTGAACTCGCCTTCCTCTCCCAAAGCCTGCTCGATCGCAAATTGTTCCGATTGGAATGGCGCAACGAACCGCCGCCGGACGATTATGTGCAGCAAATCATCCACCGCGTTGCCGCGCAATACGGCCATAGTACCCAGGCGGAAAATCTGGTGTATGTCGGAAAGGAGAGTATTCGCGCTTATGACGAAGCCAAAGATCAAATTCTGATCCTCTTCAAAGACGGCCATACCCAACCCATTGACCAATGCTCGGATGTGCCAACCTCTACCCAAATCGTGACAAAATACTATCTTTGTTACCCGAAACAAGCGGATCCGAACCGACAGGAGCTGCGCTGAGCCTTTCGGTACCTGCCGATCGTTTCAGAGCATGTTTGGAATTAAACAGCGAGCCGGCTAAGCAGTTACCTATTTTTAAACCCAACCCGTGCGCCGCAATGATGCGTTTACAGCAGCTATTTTTTTCACTCTTCCTGCTCCTGCCGGCGCTCGCCGGGGCGCAACCCGCAGATCCCCGTCCGGGAACCTGCTACGCCAACTGCTTTATCCCCGATATCTACCAAACGATCACCGAACAGGTAACGCTCACCCCCGCGTACACGCGCACAATCCTCAGCGCGCCAGAACTCGAAGAACAAAAAAGATTCCTGAAAATCCAAGACGAAAGCAGCCGCTTTTGGGTCAAAGCCCCTGTGCTGGATACGATTGAGGACCGCATAGAGATCAAACCGCCAACCAAAAAATTCATCATCGTCCCGGCGGTATATAAAAAACTCGCCGAGCCGATCCTCGCAAAACCGGAATCCAAACGCCTGATCAGCCTGCCGGCCGTCTATGAAACCATCAGCGAGCAAATCCTCGTGGCGCCGGCCGTCAGCACGTACACTGCAAGCCCCGCCGAATTTGAGACCGTGCAGGTAGAATACGAAATCGAATCGGCCTACACGAAGGTAGAACTCCGCGCACCGCAGTACGAAATCCAGACAGAACGCGTGGAAATTAAACCGCCTTCGATCTCCTGGATGCGGAAAAAAGGCGATCCGAATTGCCTGAGCACCGACCCAGACGATTGTTTTATGTGGTGCCTTGTAGAAGAACCGGCTGAATATCAGGAAATTAATAAAAAAATAAACAAAGGTTGCGACGGCTCGGGCGTGCCCGATGCCGGGTGCGCCGGCACCATCGAGGCGCCGGCAAAAACCGCCGTGGCGGAAGTCCGCCGACTAAAAAAACCGGCCGAAATCCGGTCGGAAACCACAGAACCACGCTATCAAACCGTCTATAAAAAAGTAATTCGGAACGCCCCCGCTATCCGGGAAGAAATCACGCTGACCAATGAACCGACGCTGCAATACGAGGTACTGGAAAAACCCGCTTCGGTGCGCGAAGAAGAAATTCCGGGCGAATACCTCACCGTGCGGCGAGTCGTGCTGCGGGAAAACGGCAGTTTCCGGGAAGAAAAAATACCCGCCACGTATCAGCCATACCGACAAAAAGTACTAAAAAATCCCCAGGAAATCCGGACGGAAATCGTGCCGGCAGAATTCGTCACCGTCGCTAAGCGCCGCCTCGTGCGACCCGGCGGATTCACCGAATGGCGGGAGGTGCGTTGCCCGGAAACCCTCACCGGATATACCGTCCGACAAATCCAGGAAGCCCTCAAAGCCCGCGGGTATGATCCCGGTCCGCTCGACAATGAAATGGGCCCTAAAACCAAAGAAGCGCTTCGACAATTTCAACTCGAAAACGGCCTTCCAGTTGGAAATCTTGACTTTGAAACGCTAAACGCACTCGGAATCTAGTATTCTGCGGAATCTGCATATTCTGCGGGATCTGCATATTCTACGGGATCCCCCAATGCGTATTCAGAAACCGCACGACCCGCGCGTAATGCAAAAATGCACTTTGGCGCAATATTTGATGCTATATCTCTTGAAAACTAAAATACTTTAATTCAATCGCAATTTTCCGGTTTATTATCCGCATCTTTGCGGCCTGAAAACAACACCCGGCGTGTATATCGTCGCAAAAGCCAATTTTTTCAATTATGAATCCTTCGCAAGCAAATCAATACATGGTGGATTGTACCCTGCCCCACCACTTGTCCGACGCATTTATCAGCCTGATTCCTAAACAGCGCGCTATGGTGAACCGACTACTCAGCGAGGGTCGAATCCTCAACTATGCGCTCGCACTGGAAAATTCTAAACTTTGGTTTGTGTGTACAGCTGTGTCCGAGGCGGAACTCATGGAACTCATTTCGCACCTTCCCCTGATGCCGTACATGCAGCAGGTACGCATCAGCGAATTGGCTTTATACAATACGGCCAACGCGTTTGCGCCCGCTTTTTCTGAAAATTAACAAATGGTGGAAGATTGGCAACTCGATTTCGAATGGCTGCGCGTCCAGCATGAAGTAAAAGACGCGATGAAACGCGACACCCTGCCGGATTTGAACATGGTGTTGTTTCTAATCGGCATCCAGGAACTCGGTCGCTGGAAGAAAGGCTTTTCAAAAGAGGAAAAGCAGGACTTGATGCACGTTGCCGTCTGCCGGCTCCTCGCGTATGAAGGTTATTTTGAGTTTCAGGGGCGCGACGCCGATGGATGGCCGCATTACCGACAAATCCGGGAAATGGCGATGATTCCGACGGTCGACCAGGAAAAAATGCTCAAAAAACTGGCCGTCCGCTACTTTCGGGAAACGGAACAAGAGGCCTGATCCATGCGCGCCCTGCTCGTATTTTTACTATTCGCCGGATTATCCTGCCAGCACAACGCCGAGACGCTTGCGCTTATTCGCACCGATTACGGCGACATAACCGTTCGGCTTTTCGAACACACACCCCGTCATCGCGATAACTTTATTCGGCTTGTGCAAAGCGGTTTTTACGACAGCCTGCTTTTCCACCGGGTCGTGCGGGACTTTATGATCCAGGGCGGCGACCCCGACTCGCGGTCGGCATCCACGAACGAACGCCTCGGCGGCGGCGGGTCTGGGTACGAACTCGAACCGGAAATTCGCGCGCCGCATCTCAAAGGCGCGCTGGCTGCCGCCCGAATGCCGGATGCCGTCAACCCTGGCAAACGCTCCAATGGCGCCCAATTCTTTATTGTCCAGGGAACCCCGCAAACCGCCGAAAGCCTCGATTTAGTGGAACGACAAACTGGCGAAAAAATCGAACCTGCGCTGCGCGCGCAGTACCTCCGGCTGGGCGGCGCCCCAGTGCTAGACGGCCGCTACACCGTATTCGGGGCGGTAATTGAAGGCTTGGACGTGATAGACCGCATCGCCGCAGTCCCCCGCAATGAATTTGATCGCCCCCTGAAGGAT
Source organism: Saprospiraceae bacterium (assembly GCA_032115775.1). Taxonomy (GTDB): domain Bacteria; phylum Bacteroidota; class Bacteroidia; order Chitinophagales; family Saprospiraceae; genus M3007. The sequence continues at coordinate 5,673 of JAUMBL010000151.1, forward strand.
ATTCGGATGCAAGTGAAAATCATCGGAAATCCGTAACCCGGCGCTTCTACGGAATTTTTTGACCCGAGTATCCCGAACAGGCGCGAGCCGGAAATCCCCTGCGCAGGCAGAGCCTGTTGGTAACTTCCCAGCCAGAACCCCGAAGGGCTGACATTATTCTAGTGCCGCGTCCAACAAATAGCCCATGAATATGGCGGCCCAATTTTCCCTTCCTCTGCGTTGCTCGTCGGTTACAATATCCCGTATTGCACCCTTCTCGCGCCTTGATGAAGACAAAATTTGTCTCCCCAATTCAAGCGCTATTCACCGGACGCGGCACTAGCCCGATTGGTGTTTTGCCGTTAGAACCCCGAAGGGGTGACATCGTTTTATGCCGGCTACGGATATTTTGGAATAATGTCAGCCTTTGATAACCAGTTACTAAAAAAGCCCCCGCGACAACTTCTGCCGGGGGGCTGCGAAAACAATAAACAGCAGGATATTCTTTATGCGCTTATACTTTTCCGGCCTGAAATTGGGCCGGAAGCGCCATTACACATTACTGATTTTTCTGATTACCTTATAGAGCCGTGTTGTTTCGTTCACGTCCTCTTCAAAAGGATCGTGATCGAAATAGTTGGCGGAGATCAGCTTGAGGCGGTTCACCTTGCCGCGGGCGTTGTAATTTTTCTGCACATATTTTACCCACACATTACCGTTGCTGCGGACTGCATAGATTTCGTTATCTCGGATATCGTTGAGTTCGTCTACTGATCGGCAGACAACGATATCGCTGTTTTTGATCACCGGTTCCATCGAGTTACCTTCGATCTGGAAGGCCACTAACCCATTGCCGCTGACGCCCGGGATCGAGAAATACGTAGTATCTTCGCTGCTTTCAGCGCCGAGCGTGCTGCCGGCGAAAGCGCGGATAGTTGTAAACAGGATATTCCCGTCGCCGCCGGCGTACGTCTTGTCGCCGCCAAAAAATTCCAACGGGCCGTCGAAACCAAACGGATTTCCAATCCCGTGAAGCAGCCACGTCTCATTAATACTGTATGCGCGGCAGAAAGCCTGTGCCTGTCCATAATCAATGACGCGCTTACTGTCCGGATTCAAAAATGCGCGGATAATATGTCCGTACGATTTGTTGCCGAGCACCTTCTCCGCAACGTCACCCACACCCTTGCCGCCACGGTCATTTTTGACAATGGAGCCGCGGTCTTCCAATAACTTGAAGGCATGCATGAATCGTTCGTTGAGCTGAATGCGGTCACCTTTGATCATAATTCGTATTTTTTAATGAAGCAATAGGGGCTTTTGGACGCCGGACGAACCGGCTTTTTTGTTTGTTTTATCTTTTTGACACTGCAAACTTAAAACAATTGGTTTTTAAAAACAAATAATGTCAAAGATTTTTCTAAAAAAATTATTTATTTTATTTTAATTTTTTCATAAAAAACTGATTTTCAATGTTTTTATATTTTATTTTAGTGCGATTTTTTCGAACGATCGACCCCTCAGGCGGGTTGGTTCGGCAGATTACGGCACGGCGGACTTGCGCGTGCGCAGCGAATGACGGAGGTGATTTTGCGCGGAATAATTTTTTGCGTATTTTTGTTCCGCATTTAATTTTGAACACGAAAAATCGCCGGTTTTGTTTCAGAAAATGTGCCAGCCAATAGGCATTTTCGAACAAGTCCGGACTTGCGCTCACCCGACCCCGCAACCAAAAGCCTCTTTGATATGGGAATCGTTATTTCACTGCTCAACCACAAAGGCGGCGTCGGTAAAACGACCAGCGCCATCAACATCGGAGCCGGCATGGTCGAACTCGGCAAAAAAGTGCTGCTGATTGACCTCGACCCGCAGGCTAACCTCACCATCTCGTTGGGGATTCCGCGCCAGCGCACCACGATCTACGAGGCGCTCCGCGGGGAATGCGAACTGACGCCTTACACGCACAAACCGAATCTGGATGTGATCACCTCCTCGCTCGATCTTTCGGGCGCGGAACTGGAGCTCATCAATGAGGCCGGTCGCGAGTTTATTCTGCGGGAATTATTAGCGCAGGTAGCGGACGACTATGATTTTGTCATCATTGACTGCCCGCCGTCGCTCGGATTGCTCACCCTCAACGCCCTCACCAGCAGCCGGTACGTGGTGATTCCCCTGCAAACAGAATTCCTCGCCGTGCAGGGTCTCACCAAAATCAAGCAGGTGATAGACAAAGTGCGGTTCCGCTTGAATAAACAGCTGGATATCGCCGGCGTGGCCGCCACGATGTTCGACAACCGCCGCGTGCTCAACCGGGAAGTCGTGGAAATTATCCAGAAACACTTTGGCGAAAAAGTGTTCAAAACCTACATCCGCGAAAACGTCGCCCTCGCAGAAGCCCCGGCGCAACGCAAAGATATCTTCGAATACAGTCCCAAATCCTCCGGCGCGATTGACTATCTGGAACTCTGCGCGGAAATAATTGAACGCATCAATTCCGGCGCACTCCAGTCGCCATCGGCAGAAACTGCGCAAGAACAGGAAGCCTGAACCCAAACGCTATGAGTAAAAAGAAATTTTCCGAAGGTCTGGAAGACCTGTTAAAAGATCTGGAGGCGTTCAACGAAGAAGAAGCCGCCGCGCAGCCGCCTGCCCCCACCGGTCGGCGCCAACCCGGCGTCCGCAGCAACCTGAAATCGTTCGCTTCCGAATTGGAAACGGTTATGCAGGACGACGACCGAGAGGAAGCGCCGGAGTCCTCCGCGCCGTCTGCCGCCCTGCAGGGCAAAAGTAAGTCGCACGAAGCGCTCCGCCGCGCGCTGTTTCACGGACTGGATTCGCTGATCCGGCCTACTATTGACGTGCAGGAAATGGACTCGGACGAGCAGGCCGGTAAAAAACGCCTCACCGTGGCGCTCGAGAAGGTCAAACTGGAAAAACTCAAAATGATCGCCCGCATGGAAAATTCCTTTATGAAGGATATCCTGATCAGCCTCATTAACGAGTATATTGACAGATATAGCCGCGATAAAGGGCTCCAATAGCGTCTCTGCATCCATGCAAGCGTTTCATAATTTTCGCCTTTTTTACAACCAGAGTATTTATCCGGAACTGCAGCACCTGGAATTGCGCCGCCGCAGGCTGCTGCGCCTGCTCAGCCTGTCTGCGCTGCTGCTGCTCGGTGTGCTCGCGCTCCAATTGTACGTGCAAATCCTGGCGGTCACGCTGGTACTGCTGGTACCAGTCGGGCTGCTGATTTCCTACCTCGCCTTCCGGGTGCAGGTTTATTACCAGGAATTCAAACCCCGGATCGTGCACCTGATCCTGGATTTTATAGACAACGATATCAACAATGGCGCGTTTTCTTACCATCCGAAGGGTTTTATCGAAAAATCGCGCTTTCTGGAAAGCAAAATTTTTACCCATGCCGACGAGTACAAAGGCGAAGACCTGATCCGCGGCCAGATTCGCGAAATGCCTTTCGATCTTTGCGAACTGCGGGTACGGGAATTTTCACCTACCCGCCGGCAGGTGGATTACGTCTTCCAAGGCGTGTTCCTGATTGCCGATTTTCACCGGACTGATATGCGCGGAAGCATCCTTATGCTGCCCGACGCTTACCGGAAATACCTCAACCGGAGCGAAAAAGCCTTCCATCTCCTCGGCGGCCGGCGGGTGCGCCGCAACCTGCTGCCTGAATTCGAAGCCTTCTTCGACACCTACGCAACGCCCGACGCGCGCGTGCAGGACACTCTTTCCCCGGATATGCAGCGGGTTATTCTGCAATTCCGCCAGCAGTACCAAAGCCTCAACCGGAAAAAAGAAATCTATCTTTCCATTATCGGCAATAATATCTATATCGCCCTGACGCAGGATCGAAACCTGTTGGAACCGTCCATTTTCCAGTCGAACGTCAGCTTCGAGATCATCCGGGAGTTTTACGAGGATATCGCGCTGTTGTTGGCGGTAGTGGGGGATGTGGATGTGATGAATTGATGCTCCGTATTTCGCCGCCTCCGGCGGCGAAATAAAATAATGTTTGGTCGCCTTTGTTTGATTTTTTTTAAAAAAATCAAACAAAGGCGACCAAACAAAATATTTTTTTGTTTGACGGATCGTTCAGGGACTTATGATACCCCCCTCCAAAATATTGTTTTTTTGAAAAACAAACAGGGGACTTTTACACAACCCCAAAATCTTCGCCAAATTTTTACCGCACCACCACCGGGAAGGTCACGTCAAAATCCGTTTCGCCCGTAGCGCCGGGGTCTGCCGCGCTTTTGTCGGATTCGTGCATGAGGCGGACGCGCACGCTGCCGGTTCCGGCAGCGGTAGTCGTCCATTCCGTTGAAATACGGAAGGCATTCCCGTTGGAATCCACGCTGTTCGAAGTAATTGCTACGACGTTGGTAGTGGGATCATAGATAAAGAGATGCTCTGCGCTTTCCGCTTCAATCTCCTCGGTAATGTCCACTTTCGGATTTTTACTTTCATCATAGACATGGGCAAAACAGTTCAAGACTGCATTGGGAGCCAGGACGATCGTGTCAATGGAGGGCGCTGCGCCGCCATCGCCGTCGAGATCCTTCCAATAGAACTTTTGATTAAAATTATTCTGCCCCGTGAAGTGCAGTTCGATCGTCGTGATCAGTTCCTGTTCGGTCTTGTCCTCTTTTTTACAGGCGCTGAATGTGATTGCGGCGAAAACCGGCAGGAGGAGGAAAAAAGCAAGTTGTTTTTGCATGACTCAAGTGTTTAGGTTAAAAAATTATGAAAACTAGTTGTACAAATTGTTACCCAAATGTGTATTTAAGCCGAATACCGGCATTCGCACCGGGTTCGTCGGCGAAAAAGCGGAAAAAATTGAGGTAATCCCGGTAGCGGGCATTGCCGAGGTTCCGAATGTGCAGGCCGGCCTCCAGGGTATTTTTCCCAATGCGAAAGGTATGCGCGGCGTCGAAGCTGAACAGGATATATGCCGGCGGCGGCGGCGCCAACAATCCAAAAGACGGCACGCGCTGCTGCTGCAGCACGGTTGTGCTCAGCAGGCGAACGTACGAATTGGATCCCTTCCGGCGGCTTGTCCACTGTAGGCCGGCCTGGTACCGGTCTGCCGGAATCAGCGGCAGCCATTCGCGGTGGACACCTTCTCCGATGGAATCGGGCGCGAGGGTGTGCGCGCGCAGGAGGGCCGCGCGCACCTCGAGCGAAAGCCCGGCAAGCAGTGGCAGAGACGCCGAGGCGTCCAAGCCGCGCAATACCGCATTGCGCTGGTTGTACAGATAGGCCGGGAAGGCGCCGCGCACGGTGAGCACGGCATAGTCCTGCGGCTCGAGATAGATAAAACCGGCGATGCGGTTGACGTATCCGCTGAGGCTGAACTGTCCGCGCACACCGTTCCAATCTAGGGTCAGGTTGGAGTTCCAGGCTTTTTCCGATTGCAATCCGGCGCGGCCCTCCTCGTAGGTACCGGCGGCGAAGTGCACGCCGCGGGCAAAAAGTTCATTCACCTGCGGCGGTCGCCAGGCATAGCCGCTGTGGAGCGTAACCGACCAAGCTTTATTCAAATGGTAAATCGCGCCGGCCGAACCGGAGATGTTGCCAAAATGCACCGTGGTATCCACATCGAAGAGGTTACCGCGGGTGGTGACCTGGGAGCGACGGAAATCGTAGCGGAGCCCGAGTTCGAATTCCCAGGGATCGGGCAGTCGGCGCCAGCGTTCCAGCACCCAGACCGCTGCACCGAGGGTATTGTAATCGGGAATAAACCCACCCCGACCCACATAGTTCAGTTGGTGGATACCCTGCACGCCTACGCCCCCCTGCCAGTGGCGGATGGCGAAATGCTCCAGGGCGAGGTTCAGGGTGTTCGTCCAGAGTTGGAAGGAAATTTGAGGGCGGTCGTTGGTCGCGCTGCGCACGATGTCATATTCCTGCCGATGGTTGTATTGAAACGCGTACTGGGCGTTGAGTTTCCATTTTTCGTGCAAGCGATACACGGCGTTGTAGCGCAGTGTTTGGTGGCGTACCTGCTGGTAGGGCCGGTTGATGGCATAATCGAAGCGATTTTCGTTGTTGCGCGGGGTGTCGGCGGCGAGGGCGGCGGCGAGGTCGCTGAGGTTGCCGACATGCGCTGCGCGCAGTACGCCGAGGCGTTGGTTGAAGCTAGTCAGGGCGAATTGGTGCTGCCAGCGGCCGCTTTTCCATTCGGACAAGAGCGATCCGTTCAGTTCGGCAGCGCCGGTATTGCCCAGCCAGTAATCGGGTGCGCGCAGGTTGCCGCTGCGCTTTACCGTTCCCTGCAGTCGGAAGGCCAGATTACGGCCGGGCAGCCGCCAGTCCGCCGCGCCGGCGACCACGCCGCCGCGTCCGTTGGTATTCAGTCCCGAAGCGACCCACCCACCCATGCCCGCCGTTTCCCGCAGGGGCGCCGGCTCCAGCACCACGGCGCCGGCGATCGCGCCCACGCCGTAGCGCAGCCCGGCCGCGCCTTTCACGACGGTGACTTTGCCGGCGGTAAAGGGATCCACTTCCGGGCCGTGTTCGGCGCCCCATTGTTGGCCTTCCAGCACCACGTTGTTGGAGACGATGGCCACGCGGTTGGAGTGCAGGCCCTGGATGACCGGCTTGGCGATGGTAGCGCCGGTTTGGAGCAGGGCGACGCCCGGCAGTTTTTGGATCGTTTCGCCCAGATGCGTGCCTTGCCCGGCGTCCAGGTCTGCGCGACTCACTTCCGTTTGCGCTTGGGCGGCTTTGAGTTGAAGCGCTTTTTCCAGGATTACGACCTCCTCCAGCGCCGCGGTGTGCGGCAACAGGATATCGAGCGTCGTGTGTTCCTGCAGCCGTACGATCTGCGTTTGGTGTTCGCACTCCACATGCCGCACCTCCACCGTGTAAGCAGTTTGCTCGCACAGATTCGGAATAATGTAATAGCCCTTTTCGTCGGTCGTTACGCCACGGCTCGTTTCGACTACGAATACGGTAGCGAAGGCCAACGGCTCGTGCGTGTCGGCGTCATAGACGTGCCCTTGCAGCGCAACATGGCAGTCCTGTGCAACCAGGAAACTACCGTGTAGCGCCAAGAGCAGGCCGGTCAGCGGCCAGTATCTTGAAAACATAATTGGAAAAATTCGAGCGGGCGACGCCTGCCGGCGAAAAGTAAATTTTGCCTAATAGCGCAAATCTGGGCTTTTTTACCAAGGCGAAAACGATTTGTTTCTTGTCAATTTTTGACTTTGGCAGAAAATCCCAACCATACACTAAAGCAGAGCAGCCCTGTTTGCGACAACAAGGAAAATCAGGCGAATCGGAAATTCGCAGCGGTCGCAGGCGGCCCGCGGAGGCAGGTCGTGTCGAATGTGGATGCAGCGCAACATTGCGCCGGCGGAAACTGGAGGCGCGCGGTAAAGCGGAGGACAGGCGCCGAAAATTCAGGCGCAACGGGGATGCCGCAGGCGCTCAGGCAGAAGGCGCATAATTGACAATCGTGGTGGGCATACCGCTCATCGTGCAGGTGCTTGCCCCCTTCTTCGTGCGCGCGGCAACTGGGCGCATCATGGGCGTGTTCGTGCCCGTGTTCGACCACTGCGTGCAGCAATTGCAGGGAGAGCGCCATGGCCAGCAATGCCAGCAGGCTGTACGCTTTAAAATGAGTATGTCCCTTGCGCGTTGTCATACGGTAGGCGAAAATACGACTATCTTTACAAATAAACAAAGCACGGATGCAAAAGTTGCTCGTCTGTACAATTTTGGCTAAAAATTGAACCCTCTCCATTTGCGCCTGTTTGATAAATATATTTCGATACGTATGTCCAACGCAATATCAACGCCCGGCACGAGCCCCCACCTCCAAATCCGCGAAATCGAAGCCATCTTTCGCCGCCAGCAGGCGCATCAATATGCAGTAGCGCAGACGAGTGCGCGGGAGCGCATCGCCAAACTCCGGCGTTTGCACCAAGCGGTTTTGGATCACCGCATTGCTATTCAGGAGGCTTTGTGGGCGGATTTTCGGAAAGGCCCTGCGGAAGTGGATATTTCCGAGACGATCTGTGTAAACAGCGAAATCAGGTACGCCATCCGCAACCTCTCCCGGTGGATGCGGCGCAGGCGGATGCCGGTGCGCTTACCCTTGCTGACTTCCAGCGCGGAAATTCAGTACGAGCCGAAAGGCGTGTGCCTGATACTCGGCACTTGGAATTTCCCGTTTAACATCACCCTCATTCCGCTGATTGGCGCCGTGGCGGCAGGCAATTGCGCGATCATCAAGCCTTCGGAACATGCGCCGCACAGTTCGGCGCTGATCAAAAAAATTGTTGAATCTTGTTTCCCGCCGGAGGAAGTTGCGGTCGTCGAGGGCGAGGTCGAAACCGCCACCTACCTGCTGACGCTGCCTTTCAACCATATATTTTATACCGGTAGTACGGCCGTAGGCAAGGTGGTGATGGCCGCCGCCGCACAGCACCTGACGTCCGTCACGCTGGAACTGGGCGGCAAAAGCCCGGTCGTGATTGATGAAACGGCCGACCTCGATCGCGCCGCTTCCCGCGTGGCGTGGATGAAGTGCCTGAATGCCGGCCAAACCTGTATTGCGCCTGATTACATTTTGGTGCACGAGCGCATCCACGATGCTTTTTTGGACAAAATCCGGCACTACCTGACGCAATTTTACGGTGAAAACCCGGAGTACCGCGCGCAAAACCCTGATTTGGCGCACGCCGTGCACGCGCGCCGCTTCGCGCAGGCTAAATCGCTGCTGGACGACGCGGTGGATCGGGGCGCGCGCATCGCATTCGGCGGCTATACGGATGCGGCGACCAATTATATTGATCCGACCGTGCTGACGGATGTGCCGCTTGGCGCCGCTATCTGGGAGGAAGAAATTTTCGCCACCCTGCTGCCGGTACAGCGATACAGCACGCTGGAGCAGGCCATCCAACTGATACAAGCCCGCAATAAGCCCCTGGCGCTGTATATCTTTAGTAACCGGGAGTCGAATATTCGGCAATTAATTGAGGAAAGCCGGGGCGGCGGCGTGTGTATTAATGAGTGCGGTTTGCAGTTCTTCAATCCGAACCTGCCTTTTGGAGGGCATAACCACAGCGGGATCGGGCACTACCACGGGGAATTTAGTTTCCGGGAGTTTAGCAACCCGCGCAGTATCGCACGACAAAACCGATTTTTTGCCACGACGGATTTTTTCCTGCCGCCGTACAAAGGGTGGGTTCAGCGTTTTTTTGTCAATCAGCTCGTCAAATGGCTGTAGGAGGAAGACGGAGGCGGTATCGCAAATCATTTCGCCGCCTTCGGCGGCGAAATAGAATAATGAACGCTTGTCTTTTTTTTGTTTTTCTCTAAAAAAACAAAAAAAAGACAATCCTCCAAAACCCAAAATTAGCCCCTACCTCAAAAAAATAGCCGGACTGCAAGGCAATCCGGCTATTTTTAGGAATCTGCGACCAGAAAAATGCGATTAGAAAAATCTGCTTCTGTTATCTTTCACTTCCGCTGATTTCTTGATCGTTGACATCAGGCTCATGCGGATGGCCGAGTTGGCGGTGGATGCCACTTGGCGGCGAAACATCGTCAAATCGGGCGGGAGCGGCGGCTGCGTTTTATCCGAGATCGGGGAGATCACATAGACGCCGGATACGCCGATCAGCGGTTTGCTGACCGCGCCTTTGCTGAGTGCGAAGGCGTGGCCGATGACTTTCGGTTCGGAACCGCCGTTCGGGACGAACGTTTGCAGCATGGAGACGTTGGTGAGCGTATCCACCTGGAGGCCGAACTGCGCGGCCACGGCGTTCATATCTTTTGCATTTTTTATTTTTCCGACGAGGACTTCACCTTTTTTGCGGTTTTTTACCTCGGCGTCTGCACGCGAATTGGCTTTCAGCGTCGCTACCGTGGCTTCGCCGGCCGGGGCGATACTCTTCAGCGCAACGACCACATAGCGGCTGTCGAAATAGCCGCCTGCGGGGTCGCGGTAGGTAAAGATATCCTTGCTGATAGCACCTTCGTCCGTTTTTTCATCGAAAGCCCAGCGCACGATTTCGCGGGAAGCGTCGCCTGCGCCGAGCGGGCCGATGTTAAAGTCGTTGGCTTTCAATTCGGGCGCATACTGTACCGGCAGGTTTTCTTTTCCGGCGATCGAGTTCAGATCGTCCAGGCTTTTAACCTGTTGGGTAATTTTCAGCGCGCGGTCTTTGGCGGCGCGCTGGGTGTCGTTACCCGGCTCGATGGGTTTGGTGAGGTAGGCCGCTTTCACGCTGGCTTCGTTCTTGATGAACTTACGGTTTGTTACCTCGATCAGGTGCCAGCCGAACTGCGTTTTGACTTTATAATACTTGCCGATTTCGGCTTCGTAGAAGCAGACATTGTTGAATTCCGGCACCATTTGTCCGGGAGCAAACCAGCCGAGGTCGCCGCCTTTGGCGCCTGAGCCTGGATCCTGGCTGTTTTTGACCGCCAGCGAGTCGAAGCGCGCTTGGCCGCCGTTCAGCAGTGCCATCAGGCTGTCAATCGTCTTTTCCGATGCGGGCGTAGCGCCTTGGCGGAGGATATGGCGCGCCTGCGCAGAGTCCGCCACAATTTTGCGATCCATGATCTTGGCGACCGTCCAGACATTGCCGTTCAGATACGGGCCGACGACTGATTTGACCGGCATGCGCAGCAGGGTATCGGCGATGCCTGCCGGGAGGGCTGATTTGGGCTGATAGGCGTTGTCGTACAAGCCGCCGTTAGCGACCACATAGGCGGAATCGTTCTCTGCCGCGCGCAGACCGTCCACGAGTGCGTTGATGCCATTCAGCGCGGCGGTGCTATCTTCGGAGGTCGGAACGACATCGATCGCCACGAATCCGATGGTGCGCGTTTCATCTTCCTGATCGTACAGACCCGGATTGTCGGACAGGAACGTCTTATAATCTGCGTCTGTCACTTGCGCATCTTCGTCCTTCACTTTGGAGAATGGGATACGCACGTAGGTTGCGTTGAAACGCGTATTGTTGTCTTTGAATGCGGCTTCTGCTTCCCATTGGGGCGTGTACACCCCTTTGGCGATCATTTTCATGATTTTATCCTGCAGGCGCGCCTTCACGATTTCCTTTTCCTGAATAGACCAGTAGGCGCGGTTGGTTGGATCGGTGAAATTGCCGCTTTCGATGTTTTGTTTGATATTCATCAGCGTGGCGCGGTCAATTTGTCCGCCGCCGTCGCGGAAGCGCTCCGCGATCACCGGGCTGATGTTGTCGCCGAACTGCAGATCCAGCAGTTCTTTTTTGCCTACGCCGATGCCGATTTCTTTTGCTTCCTGCTCGATCAGCGCTTTTTCCAGGAAATAATCCCAGATTTGGGCGCGCACCTGGAAGGTATTGTTCCGGGCGTTTGTGTAGATGAGCTGTTCGTACTGCTCGAATTCATCGCGCTTTACCTCGGTGTCATTGATCTTGCCGAGCGAGTTGACGTCGCCGGCGCTGTAGCGCTGGCTGTTGCTCACTACGTCCATCAGGATAAAGCCGCCCAGGGCCAGTACCATCATCACAATCAAAATCCATCCGTTTTTCCGAATCGTGCCGATTATTGCCATTGCAATATAATTTGTTGAAAATCAGTATGTTAAATAAAAATTGGTTTTGCTTTTTAAAAAGCAATCGCAAAGATAAAGGAATGCAATTTTAAAAATGAAGAAAAGTGCGGGATTTTACTTTTCCGTCGGTTAAATTCGCTATTTGTAACTACTTAGCCGGTCGCGTCTGAGACAAAAAAGGATCCATTTTTTGCCAGACGAAGCGATTTTTTGCAGGCCGTAGCAGCGCTACGGTCAAAAAAAATTGCGAAGTATGGCGGAAAATGGGACTTTTTGGGCCAGACAGCGAGCCGGCTAAGTAGTTACCGCCATTTTAAGGAAAGCGGGCTTGCTATTAGATCAGTTGCGGGGGTATCCGACCGCTTGGAGTTGTTCCAGGGTACTTTTTGCTTGTTTGATGCTGCGCACCTCGTCTTGCACCAGGATCAGTTCCTTATTGGTTTGTTTGAGGTGGAGGCCCATGAGTCGGCCTTTAGAGCCGATGAATTGGACGAGGCTGTTAAAGACTTCCGTTTCAAAGAAAGCGGATTGCGGGTCGCCGAGGAAGTAGCAGCGGAGTTTGCCGCCTTTGAGGATGAGGCGTTCGAATCCGAGTTTTTTACAAATCCAGCGGAGGCGGAGGGCTTCGAAGAGTGCGCTGACCTCCCTGGGCAGTTTACCGAAGCGGTCTTCGATTCGTTTGGCATAGGCGGCGATATCGTCCTCGGTTTGGAGTTCGTCGAGTTCGGTGTAGAGGCTGAGACGTTCCTGGGTATTGCTGACGTAGGCGTCGGGGATGAGCATTTCCACGTCCGTTTCGATGGTGACATCGCGCACGAACGCGCCTTTGCGGCTGAGATCGTCTTTAAACAAGTCTTTAAAGTCGCTTTCTTTCAATTCCTGAATGGCCTCGTCGAGGATTTTTTGGTAGGTTTCGTAGCCGATATCGGCGATAAAGCCGCTTTGTTCGCCGCCGAGCAGATTTCCGGCGCCGCGGATGTCGAGGTCGCGCATGGCGACTAGGAATCCCGATCCGAGGTCGCTGAATTCTTCGATCGTACGCAGGCGCTTACGGGCGTCCTGCGTAAGCACGCTCATAGGCGGCGCGAAGAGATAACAGAAGGCTTTGACGTTGGATCGCCCGACCCTTCCGCGCAGTTGGTGCAAGTCGCTCAAGCCGAACATATCCGCGCGGTTGATAATCATGGTATTGGCATTGGGGATATCAAGCCCGGTTTCGATGATATTGGTGCACACCAGCACATCAAAGCGGTGGTCTATGAAACTCACCAGTACCTGCTCCAGTTGTTCGGGTTCCATTTGTCCGTGCGCCATGGCGATATCTATATCCGGGCAGAGGCGCTGGAGCATTTCGACGACCTTGGGCAGGTCGTTCACGCGATTGTGGACGAAAAAGACCTGTCCGCCGCGTTGCACTTCAAAATTCAGTGCGTCTTTAATGAGTTCGTCGTCGAACACGCGGATTTCCGTGTGGATGGGCTGTCGGTTCGGCGGCGGGGTTCGGATCACGCTCATATCGCGGGCGGCCATGAGGCTGAACTGCAGGGTGCGGGGGATGGGTGTGGCGGTGAGGGTGAGGGTGTCCACATTGACGGCTAGGGTTCGGAGTTTTTCTTTGGCGGCCACGCCGAATTTCTGCTCCTCGTCCACGATGAGCAGGCCGAGATCTTTGAATCCCACGTCTTTATTTAACAGTGCATGGGTGCCGATGACGATATCCGTTTTTCCGGCCTTGAGATTTTGGTATATTTCTTTCTTTTCTTTGGCCGATCGGAAGCGGTTGACATAGTCCACGGTGACGGGAAATTCGGCCAGACGCTCTTTGAAAGTGCGGTGGTGCTGCAGCGCCAGGATGGTCGTGGGCACCAGTACGGCCACCTGTTTCCCGTCGGTTACGGCCTTAAAAGCGGCGCGAATGGCCACTTCCGTTTTGCCGAAACCCACGTCGCCGCAGATCAGCCGATCCATGGGGTAGGGTTTTTCCATATCGGCCTTTACATCCTGGGTGGCGGTGAGTTGGTCGGGCGTATCCTCATACACGAAACTAGCCTCCAGTTCGGTTTGCAGGTAGCCGTCGGGCGGGAAGGCATGGCCGGGCGCGGCGCGGCGTTTGGCGTAGAGTTTGATGAGTTCGCCGGCGATATCCTTGATCTTCTTTTTGGTGCGTGCCTTGAGTTGTTTCCAGGCGTCGGAACCGATTTTGCTGAGTTGGGGTGCATCGCCTTCCTTGCCGACATATTTGGATATTTTATGGAGGGAGTGGATGCTGACGTATAGAATATCGTTATTTTTATACACCAGGCGGACGGCCTCCTGGGTTTGGCCTCCGATTTCTATTTTTTGCAGGCCGGAGAATTTTCCGATGCCGTGGTCAATATGCGTGACGAAATCGCCGGGTTGGAGTTCGCGCAGGAGGCGCACATTGAGCGCCTGTTCCCGCGTGAAGCCGGCGCGCAATTTATATTGGTGAAAGCGTTGAAAAATCTGGTGGTCGGTAAAAACGGCAATTTGCAGTTCCGGATCAACAAATCCTTCTCGGACGGCGCAATCTGCGGCCGCCCACTCCGCGTCCGCTTTCAGATCCTTAAAAATTGCACGGAGGCGGTCGAGTTGTTTTGGATTATCCGAGCAAATAAACGTTTGATAATTCGCCGCCTTGTTTTGGTGCAGGGTACGCACCAGCAGGTCGAAATTTTTATTAAAACTCGGTTGCGGGCTGGATTTAAACACAACGCCGAGATGTTGCGCCTTTGCAGCGGCATGCGCGGATTTACCGCGCAATTCCACCAGGGGGTACCCGGCGGCGTCTTCCAGCACGATACCCGGATAGACAAAAGCACGGTCGCGAAAAATTTCCCGGATTTCGGCGCTGTCCAGCGCGCTGATTTTTTCTGCAAACTGTCCGGCCTTGTCAAAGCAGTACTGCAGTCGGTCGAGCAGAAACTGAAAATCGCGCACCCAGAGCACCGATTTTTCCGGGAGGATATGCAGGAGCGACACCTTTTGTTCTTGGCGGAACCGAGTATTCAGATTGGGTACGATGCTGACCGAGCGGATGGATTGCTTGGAGAGTTGCGTGAGCGGATCGAAGGTTCGGATGCTTTCGACCTCGTCGTCGAAGAGTTCGATGCGGTAGGGCAGTTCGTTGCCGTAGGAAAAGAGGTCGATAATGCCGCCGCGAATGCTGAATTGTCCGGGTTCATAGACAAAATCTGCGCGTTCAAAACCGTATTCGACCAGTACCTGGATCATAAAATCCGCGTCCAGTTTTTCGCCGACGGCCACCTGGATGCGGGAGGCGTCGAGGGCTTGCGGGCCGACCACCTTTTCAAAAAGCGCTTCGGGGTAAGTAACGATGACTTCGTTGCAGGCGTCTTTTCCGGTAATTTTATTGACCGTTTCGGAGCGTTGAAGCGACTGCGTGGGATTGATCTCGTCGAAAAAGGCGGGGCGTTTGAAGGAGTCGGGAAAAAAGTGCACCGCTTTTCCTTCCAGCAGGCCGGCGAGGTCGTTTTGCAGGTAAGCCGCATCTTCTTTCGATTCGGCGATTACCAGGTGAAAACAGTCCGACAGTTTTTGGGTACTTGCCGCCAGGGCAAAAGATTCCTGCGACCCAGTCAGGCCGGACAATTCGACGCGGGCTTCGGGATGTTGCACCGCTTCGCAGATTGTATGAACCTGCTCGGAATGTTGGTATTTTTCCAGCAGGTAGCTAATGTTAGACACGGGGCAAAGGTACGGATTGTTAGTCGGGGGCGCTACGCGGCTGTGCAATCTTTTTCTGACCGGCTGCGGTAAAAAAAACGTCGGCGCGCGATAGGACGCGTGCCGACGTTTTTTCCGGTACCTGTATCTGATAAAATATCCGGCGCTTACCGGAAATTCAGGTGTTTAATCGAGTAGTAGCAGATCGTGGCGAATCCGAACGACAGCATCGAGTGGAAGAGCACGAACGCGTAATTTTTCGTGGCGATACCCAAGATGACGGAGGTAGCGAACACGAGCGCCATGAAGCCTTCCGCGATGGTTACCCAGGAAATTTTACGCGCGACGTATGCAGCCTTCTGCGCGGCGCTTTCCTGTTTTTTGCCGGTGATGCCGTATTTCGGCGTGCGCACGAACGATGATGCTTTGCCCATCAGGCCTTCGATTACGGCGATGCCGTTATAGAGCGACAGCCCCATGGAGATCGGGAGGAACGAGAGAAAAAGTCCGAAGAAGCGCACTTTTTCCCAGAAAGAAGCCGGGTCACTGCGGTCCAGGGCGGCCGTAATATTTGCGGTATAAGAGATACTGGCTACGGCGAAGAGGCCGACCACCGAGAACGACAGGAAGTGCGTGGAAATACCCAGTTCGCGGAAAGCGAAAGCGAGCGGCACGCTGCTGATGGCGGCGATGAGCACCCAGAGGAACACCCCGTACGCGAGCAGTTGGCTGATGGCGTGCATTTTTTGTACCCAGTTCAGTTTGTCCGTATTCCACACCAGTTTAAGCAACTTGCGGGCGTTTTGAGCGCCGCCTTTATTCCAGCGGAACTGCTGGCCTTTCAGGCCGTTCATTTCCACGGGCAATTCGGCCGGGCTGCCGAGTTTTTCCAGGTATTGGATTTTGTAGCCCATAATTTGGGCGCGGAAGCTCAGGTCGAGGTCTTCCGTCAGCGTATCGCTTTGCCAGCCGCCGGCTTCCGTGATTACTTTTTTACGCCATACGCCGGCCGTGCCGTTGAATTGCAGCAGGAGATTGCCGTACGAACGGCCTGCTTGTTCCACCGTGAAGTGCACATTCAGTTGCAGTGCCTGCATTTTAGTCAGCATGCTGTAGTCGGCGTTGATGTGTTCCCAGCGCGTTTGCACGATACCCACCTGCGCATTTTCGAAATATTTCATCGTGGTGCGCAGGAAATCGGGGCGGGGCGTGAAGTCGGCGTCGAAGATCGCGATGAAGTCGCCTTTTGCGCGCGGCATTGCTTCCTGGAGTGCGCCGGCTTTGTATCCTTGGCGGTTGGTGCGGTGGATATGCTCGATCTGGAAGCCTTTCGCCTTGTATTCGGCTACTTTGGCGGCCACGATTTCCACCGTTTCATCAGTGGAATCGTCGAGGACATGGATTTCGAAGCGATCTTTCGGATACTCTTGGGCTACAACGAAATCAATGATGCGCTCTGCCACGTACATTTCGTTGTACATCGGCAGTTGCACGGTGACGAAGGGCGCGCTTTCATCGTCCGCTTCATACCGATTATAGACAATCGTCGGATTTTGCTTGTGGAAGCGCTTATAGAGAAAGAGCAGGTGAAACTGCAAGACGGCATAGACGGTCACACCCATCATAGCGACGAAATAGATCAGCAACATCAGATAGCCGAAATCAACAAAGGCCTGATATTGCAGTGCCTCGAAAAATGAATGAAGTCCGTACATAGTTAGGTATGTGGTTTGAATGTTTGTATTGTTTTCAGGCAGTTTTTGTTCGTAACGCTTCGCTAAAAATCACCCAAAGTATTTTATATCCGGCGCGAAAAGTACCTTGTACAGTTCCCGAAACCTTGCTTTTCCCCGCGATTCTGGGGCGGTATCGGACGGGCACTTCGGCGCATTGAAGTCCGTGCTTAGCGGCTTTCACCTGCATTTCGACCGTCCAGCCAAAATTCCGATCCTGCATATCCAGCGCCAGGAGACTGGGCCATCGGATCGCGCGGAATGGACCGAGGTCGGTGAATTGCACGCCATACAGCAGGCGAATCAGCCGCCCCGAGAGCCAGTTGCCGAAGCGCTGCGGGATCGTCATAGCGCCCGGGGGCAGCGCGCCCAGCAAGCGAGAGCCGATGACGAGATCTTTACCGTCTGCCAAAATCGGACCCGCCACGTTTGGCAGGTCTTCCGGATAGTCCGAATAATCGCCGTCGAGAAACACGACGATATCGGGTTGTTCCCCTTCCGGCAGGTTTTTCAGGTAGCGAATCCCGGCCAGACAGGCGTTGCCGTACCCTTTTACCGGTTCGCCGACCACTACGGCGCCATTTGCGCGAGCCGCCGCCGCCGTGCCGTCCACCGATCCGTTGTCACAAACCACCACTTGGCTTACAAGCGCCTTCGGGATGGCTTTTAATACGTAGGGCAAGGCGCTTTCTTCATTGAAAGCCGGAATAAGCACGACGATGCGAGATTCTTTTACTGTGATTTGACTGATTTTTATGATTGGGATGATTTATGAACTAAATTTTAAGGAGATTAAGAAGAAAGACCTGCACAAGACCCGGCGACGCGCACTAAATAGTCCGGCTGACATCTCCTAAACGCTGGGAAGTGCTAAGACGTTGCAAAAATACGCAATCCGTTAAGGAAACGTTAAAAACTTTAACATTCTTTTTGTTAAAGTTTTGCAAACCCCTACTTTAGACGGCCAAAGAGGCTTTGGCATATCTGATTTTTATTTAAAAAATATTTTTAAATTCCAATGAAAATAGTTTTTATTAAAATAAAATTTTCCAAAACTGAAAAATTTCAGTTTTGGAAAAGTAAAATCCGCCTGAAAATTTTGTTAAAAAATTAACAAGGAAGCCCCCCGGTTCCAGCCGGCTCGCGTCAATTAAACATCGGCGGCGCCCGGCGGGCGTCGGTGGCGGACTGGCAGATATTCCTTATCTTTGGCGCGTACTATCCGCGCCATGCTATGTTTTCACGCCAATTGCTCCGGGCACTATTTTTCTTTGCGCTGCCACTGTTCTCTTTGTTGAGTTATTGCAGCAAAGAGCGTTTCACCGTAGATCCGGCAGACAAACTGTCTTTTTCCACCGACACGCTGCGTTTTGACACGGTTTTTACCGAATTGGGGTCTGCCACGCGCATCCTGAAGGTGTACAACCCGCACGATCAGAGTATCCGGATCGGCAGGATTTTTTTGGAAAAAGGCGCGCAATCGCGCTTCAATCTCAATATAGACGGCATTTCCGGAGACGACCAGCGGGACATCGAGATCGCCCCAAACGACAGCCTTTACGTGTTCGCGGAAGTAACCATCAACCCCGACGAACCGCCCGGCGCCAGTCCGTTTATCCTTGACGAGCAGTTGCTGTTCGAAACCAACGGCAACCGCCAGGCGGTCGTGCTCGAAGCCTGGGGCCAAAACGCGGTGTACCTGCCCTCCCGCTTCGGCGCCAGCGAACTGACCGGCTACGGCTGCAACGGCGGCGAATGGGTGTGGGACGATCCGCGGCCGTACGTCCTGTACGGCGTGGTAATTATTGACGACTGTACCGTCCGGATTCCCGCGGGCGCCCGCGTGTACGTGCACGGCGGACTGGCCAAGGAGGTGACGGACTCCGCCGTGATCCGCTACAACGACGGCATTCTGTTATTTACCGGCGCCGGAAAACTCCTCGTAGAAGGCACGCAAGATCAGCCGATTATCTTCGAGGGTGACCGCCTTGAACCGGAATTTGACGAAATTCCCGGACAGTGGACAGGTATCTGGTTGCAGGCCGGCACCTCCGGGCATCGGATTGAGCACTGCATTGTCCGCAATTCAATCATCGGGATTCGCGTGGACTCTGCGGCCGATCTCACGCTGAAGAATACACAGATATACAATACCGCCAACAGCGGGCTCATCGGCGTGCACGCCAAAATACAAGCGGAAAACTGTTTGTTTTACCGCAATAGCGGCTATTCGATCCAACTGGAGTACGGCGGCGAATACGATTTTAGCTATTGCACGGCCGCCAGTTACGGGGTGGACGGCGAGGCGCTGCGCCTCGGCAACGCGCTTTGTCTGGACGCCGCCTGCCAAAACTACGCCGCCAATCTGCTGAAGGCGCGTTTTACCAACTGTATTATCCTCGGCGGGCGGGC
>JAUMBL010000152.1:0-8194 GCA_032115775.1 Saprospiraceae bacterium
GGGCGCCCGCCGCCGACCAGATGTAGCGCTCGAGAAAAGGTCGAAAGGCGCGCACCAAAAAAAGATCGGGCGTTTCGAAGGGACGAATATGGAGGGAATGCCAGGTTTGCATGCTGCAAGATTGTTTTTGTTCGGTGGTATCAATACGCGCGGAAGACTTTGTGTTTCGGCAGCCCCGCAACCCGGCGCTCCAACAATTTTCCGAATGCATTGGTTTCAAAATCGCCCGGATTCAGTCCGGCGCCGGATCAAGTGCGCACAGTGTTTGCTGCGCAAAAACGCCGGACGCCCCCCCTGTTCGTGCAGATGTCGGAATCAACCGAGGTTTTTGCCCAAAACAGCCGTGCCGGTTATCCGAAATAATACCCCGAATAGCGTACTTTTGCAGCGCAAGAATAAGGTCACCCCTTCAGGGTTGGACTAACCAGTTAAAATTTGTAATTATGAAAAAAATCAATTGGTGGCGTCTCGCCTTTTTTATGCTGACCGTCGGCATGTTGGTATTGGAAAGCTGCAGTTTGTTTAAACCAAAATGCAATTGTCCGCATTTTTAAGCAGGTTCTTATCGTTTTTCCCAGCATGCGCATCCAAGAAGTTACTACCGCAGATCTCCCGCAACTGCAGGAAATTGCCGTGCAAACTTTTGTCGAATCATTTGCAGACGCCAACACGGAGGAAAATATGCGCCAATATTTGCGCGACAGCCTTTCCCTGGAGAAGCTCGCGGAAGAATTGGCGGCGCCCCAATCGGAATTTTACTTTGCCTGGTTTGAAGGGCAATGCGCCGGCTATTTAAAAACAAATATCGGCTGCACATTACCCGATCGAACCGCAGAACCCGTGCTCGAAATCCAGCGGATTTATGTGCTGCAAAAATTTCACGGGAAATACGTCGGCCAATCGCTGCTCGATAAAGCCCTGGCGATTGCAAGGGAACGCCGCCTGCCTTATGTCTGGCTGGGCGTCTGGGAAAAAAATCCGCGCGCCATCGTATTTTATCGCAGAAATGGCTTTTTAGAGGTGGGTATCCAGATTTTCATGCTCGGCAACGATGCGCAGCGGGATATCCTGATGATACGCGCCATGAACGATGCAGGCGTCGCACTTTAAAACCGTAACTACTGTCTATGAAAAACAAAACAAACCTACGCGCCATCCTGCTCGCGCTCGCGCTCGCCTTGCCAGGCGCCTTCCTCGCAGCCCAAAGCGCCGGATTACAGGCGTTCAATCAAAAGCGCCTCCAACGCACCGAACAAAGTATGTGGGTGCTGGGCGCCTGGGGCGCCGCCAATATCGCCGTGGGCGCCGTGGGCATGGCCAGAACGAGCGGAACGGACAGGGCTTTCCACCAAATGAACCTCGGCTGGGGTGCTGTTAACCTGGGATTGGCCGCCAGCGGGCTTTGGACGGCTCTGCACACCGACCCGGCGGGATTCGACTTGTACCAAACCGCACAAGAACACCATAAACTCCAAAAACTGTTCCTCTTCAACGCCGGTCTGGACGCCGGGTATATCATGGCAGGCTTTTGGATGCAGGAAAAAGCCAAAACGACCTCCGCACACGCCGCGCGATGGAAAGGCTTCGGGCGCTCCATCGTGCTCCAGGGCGCGTTTTTAATGGCGTTCGATTTGGGCGCCTTTTTACATCATCGAAGCCTGAATCCGGAGTTGAAACCTTTTTTCCAACGATCGGAAATTGGTTTTAGCGGAAATACGGTACAGTGGGTGTAC
The DNA here is from genome assembly GCA_032115775.1 of Saprospiraceae bacterium. Classification (GTDB taxonomy): domain Bacteria; phylum Bacteroidota; class Bacteroidia; order Chitinophagales; family Saprospiraceae; genus M3007. The sequence continues at coordinate 1,734 of JAUMBL010000152.1, forward strand.
CGTTTCTAAATCCCTCACCATTGCGCCGGATTCGAGGCTTCGCCCGCTTTCCGAAGGGGCTGAACGACCTCGGAGGCGATCGGCAATACCGGATTTTTCGACAGTTCCGGCGATTCGTCCGGGAATAACTCAACCAGTGCGAGCCGGAGCGGCACAGCCTGCCCGTTTTCGTCAAAAGCGACGCCCGGAAGCAGCGCCGGCGCCGGCAAAACGGCTTCTTGCAGGCAGATCGTAGTGCGCGCTTGCAGCCGGATCGTCAGCAAGACGGTTTTTTCGGTAAAAACCTGCGGGAAAGCGTCCATCCAGGAAAAACGCAGCGTTTTGCCCTTGGGATCGAGAAACAGCCCGTCGGCGCCCATGCCCAGCAGACTGCCCTGTTCCGCGGCAACCAGTTGGAGCGCCTCGTCGTTCAGTTGCAGGGCGCCTTGCATGCCCCAAAAAGAAGTATTTCCTGGTACCTGCACCGCGAGCGTGATTTCCTCGCCGGCTTGGAGGAGGCGATCCGGCAGCACAATCGAAACCGCGGCATCGCCGGCCGGCTCGGTGCGCGGCTGCGTAGCGGAGCCATCCACATCCCCGATTTTCACCGCCCAGAAGCGATTTTGCATTTGTTCGGCAGCAAAAGTGCAGGCAACCGACTCCGGAATAGGTTCTTCGAGCGGAAACGTGACGGGAAAAACGTGCCGGGCATTGTAAAAGCGCCACGACTGGTTGTCCGTCAGTTCGCTAAACGGATTCATCAGCAGTTGATGCAGCGCGCGTACATCGTGGTGCGTGATGGCATTATCGCGGTCAATATCCGCCGCAACCCACTGCCAGGCCTCCGCGAAAGGCTCAATGTTTTGTATGTGCCGCAACATCCCGATCAAATCGAGCACGGTGATACCCTGCAAAGGATCGCCGTCTTTCACCGGTGTAATCCAGCGGGCATCTGTCTGACCCATGCCGGCGAATTGCCGGCCGGCGTCTTCCCCGACCGGTACCGACAAGCCAAAACGAAAAGCTTCCGGTTCCACGTTTACCGTCGGATGAGCCGCGCTGCGGATGTCCAACACCGGCCGAAGCGCTTGCTGCGCCCAAACCCTGCACGACGTGCACAGGATCAATAGCAATAAGAACGGAATGACGGATCGACTTTTCATGATTTCAACAAACTAAAGATTTCGGATTATCTGTCAAAAGCCCCGCAGGGCGTCTCAATTGGATCTTTGAACTACTTTTCTCGCAAATTTTGCGATTTCTGTCTTTTCTGCGCTTTCTTCGGGATCCGCTTTCTGCGTATTCTGCGCTTTCTACGGGAACCTCTCCAAAAAGCAGGCCATTTCCGCATTTTGCAGAGGAAAAAGCGCCTTTTGTCGAGTAGATGACGTTTAGGGAACAAAAAGTAAAATTATTTGTCTTAATAGTATTGCTTACAAATAATTGATCACTACTAAACATTGATGTATGAGACGTTTTCATTTCCCGGCCGCTGCATGGCTTTTTTTGGCCGTTATTTTTCTGACCAGCTGTACGGTCGTACGCCAGGGTGAGGTGGGTGTTCGCCGCAGATTCGGCAAATACGACGACAAAGTGATTACCAGCGGACTGAAGGGTTTCAATCCGTTTACCACGACGGTCATCAAAGTGTCCTCGCAAACAGAAAACATTGAGGTTGCGGTGGACATTCCTTCCAAAGAGGGCTTGACGATCCGCGCCGAAGTATCCATCCTGTATAACGTACAACAAAAAACGACGCCGGATTTGCTGCGCAACATTGGTTTGGACTATGAAGCCACTGTCATCCTGCCGGTGTTCCGCTCTGCGGTAGCAGACGTCACCGCGCGGTATTTCGCGAAGGACATGCACTCGGGTAACCGCGCCGAAATCGAGGTGGCTATTCGCGACCTGATGATGAAAAACCTGAAAGAGAAAGGCATTATCGTAGAGGCTGTGCTGCTCAAAAGTATCCAGTTGCCCCGCAGCCTGGCCAAAGCCATCGAGGATAAACTCGAAGCCGAACAGCAGGCGCAGCGCATGGAATTCGTACTGCAACAAACGAAGCAGGAAGCTGAACGCCGCCGCATTGAAGCCGCCGGCGTCCGCGACGCCAACCAGATTATCGCAGCCGGCCTGACGCCGGAGATTCTGCAATACAAAGCGATTGAGGCTTGGGTGACGCTGTCGCAATCGCAAAACTCGAAGGTTATTATCGGCAATGCCGGCTCGATGCCGGTCGTGCTGGATCCGAAGTAGATACGTTTCTACTTTATATCGGCTTGCGGATTTGGGGACGTTGGTCTGCCGACGCCCAAATCCGCAACGCCGTTTTTACTTTTTCCATCTTTTATAATCATCCGGCATATCCGGCATATCCGCCGGCGCCTCCCGGAGCGGTTCGCAGGGTCGGAGCGTTTCATAGCATTGCGCCGGCAGCTGTTGGTACAAGCGGGTGCCTTCCGTTTTCCAAGAGATCATCTCCTCGCTGACTTCGCGGATAATTTTTCCTGGATTGCCGACGACCAGGCTGCGGCGGGGAATTTTTTCGCCGGCCTTGATAAAACAGAGCGCACCAATGATACACTCCTCCCCGATCTCCACCTCGTCCATAATCACGGAATTCATGCCAATCAGGCTATTGCGGCCGATATCGGCGCCGTGTACGACTGCGCCGTGGCCGATGTGCGCGCCTGCCCGCAGATAGACCGTGACGCCCGGGAACATGTGGATCGTGCAGTTTTCCTGCACATTACAGCCATCTTCGATGATAATCCGACCCCAGTCGCCCCGGATCGCGGCGCCGGGTCCGACGTACACATCCCGGCCGATGATTACGTGGCCTGTGACGGTTGCCTGCGGATGAATGAAGGCGCTTTCATGCACCACCGGGCGGTATCCTCTGAATTCGTAGAGCATATTGTGTTGTAAGTTTTAGAGTATGTTTAAATTTCAGTGCCGAGGCGAATGCGGGCTATTCGGCGAAAAAAATAACGCAGAAAAAAATAAAATTTGGCGCTTGCGACCCGGCGGCTGAAGTTTAAACATACGCTTTGTCGCCGAATTGCCGAATGTGAGATTAACAATCGTGCGAAGCAGGAATCTCCTATTTTTGCAGCAAATCAAGCTAATTTTTTAAAAATGCCGCGTACTTTTTTGCTGCTCGCCGCCCTTGCCGTCCTCGCCTGCCCCTCGCTGACGGCGCAAAATCTATCCTTCCAACGCTTGTCCTTCCCGGCCATAGTAAACGGCGCCGCGCTGCAATATCCTTTTGCGGGGGGATTAAACGCACCGCAATTTTCGCCGGTGGATCTGAACAACGACGGTCGGCTGGATCTCGTCATTTTCGATCGCGCGGGCAACACCGTCCTCACGTTTCTGAATAACGGCGCTGCAAATATGTCGGATTACGCGTTTGCGCCGGAATACGCCTGCAATTTCCCGGCGCTCAATGACTGGGCGCTGCTGCGCGACTACAACCAGGACGGCGCCGCCGATATTTTTTGCGCCGCGCACCAGGCGGGCGCGCAGGAAATTCAGGCCTATCGCGGCTATTTTGAGAATAATATGCTCAAATTCAAGCCCATCCTGTTCTACTACCCCACCTGCCCGAGTTGCGACCCGCGTTATATCTGGTATCCGGATCAGATTCCCGGGTTCTATAATAACCTGCCGATTTCCAAATCGGACGTGCCGGATTTCGACGACGTGGACGGCGACGGGGATCTCGATCTGCTCACCTTTCCCTCGGGCACCTCGGCGCATGTATGGTATTTTAAAAACACCTCGGTCGAATCAGGTTTCGGCCTGGATAGCCTCCGCTTCGTGGCGGAAACCAACTGCTGGGGCGGTTTCTATGAAAACGGCCTCGAAGCCTGCCGCGCAACCCTGGCTACCGCACCCGGCCTTTGCGCCGATCCGTTTACCGAACCGGCTGCCGACGACCGGGAAAACCGCCACCCCGGTGCCTCGCTCACCACAATTGACGCGGAAGGCGACGGCGATAAAGACCTGCTCCTCGGAAATATCTCTTTCCCCTGCCTCAACCTGCTTGTCAATTGCGGCACGCCGCAGCAAGCTTGGATGTGCCAACAGGACACGCTCTTCCCGGTGTATAACACGACCGTCAATGTCAATATTTTTGTGTCGTCCTTCCATCTCGATGTGGACAATGACGGAAAAAAAGACTTGCTGGCCTGCCCCAACGCCAAAACGATCGGCGAAGACCAAAAATGCGTCTGGTTTTATAAAAATACCGCCGCCGTCGGGACGCATTTCGAACTGCAATCCAAAAGTTTCCTGGCAGACGATATGATTGATCTCGGAACCGGCACGCATCCGGCTATCGCGGATGTCAACGCCGACGGCCTGCTGGATATCGTGGTGGGGAATACCGGGTTTTACACCTTTGGAAACCCCAACAACGCGCGCCTCTACCTGTTTCTGAATACCGGATCGAGCGATGCGCCGGCTTTTACGCTGGCCGACAACGACTGGCTGGGGATGTCGGAATTTGTGCCCGACGATTTTGATTTTTCTCCCGCTTTTGGGGACCTGGACGGCGACAACGACCTCGACCTCCTCGTGGGCAGCAGCGGAGGCGGTTTGTATGCCTATTTTAATAATGCCGGTCCGGGCGCACAAATGCAAATGCAGCGCGATTTTAACCCGATGTGGTTTACGATGGATATCGGACTGGCCTCCGCCCCGACCATCCTCGACTTGGACGGCGACGGCCGCAAGGACGTGGTGATCGGCGAACGCAGCGGTAATGTGAACTTTTTTAAAAATAACGGTTCGCCGACCGAACCGTTGTTTGGCGCCACGCCAACCATTCAGGTACTCGGCGGCGTCAATACCACGCTTCCCCTCGAAGCCGTCGGTTTCAGCACGCCCAGCTTCCTCCCGCAGCCCGACGGCTCGCTGATGCTGGTCACCGGCGCGCAAGGCGGCCACCTGGAGGCTTACAGCGGCGCGACGGCAAGCGCGAGCGCCTTTCCCGTCGTTTCGGAACTCTGGGGCGGCGTGGACGAGGGGAACCGCAGCCATCCCGCTTTTGCCGACCTGGACGGCGATGGCACGCTGGAAATGGTCTGCGGGAATTTCCGGGGCGGCCTGAGTGTGTATAAAACGGTGCTGAAAGACTGTACCGCCACCAGTATCGCAGAAACGCCCCGCCGCAGCGCACTACAACTCACCATCCAACCCAATCCCGTCCGCGAATCCGCGCAAGTAATCGTCGCCGGCACGCAATCGCCGCTGCGCTGGCAAGTGTGCAACGCACTTGGGCAAGTGGTGCAGACCGGGGAAAGCGCCTCGAGTATGTTTACGCTGCCAACGGCGGATTGGACGCCGGGTATTTACCTGCTGGAGGTGGTGACGGGGGATCGTAAACGGGGCGTTGGGCGAATCGTGCGGTAGGGGGACTCCCGCAGAATTCGCGGAATACGCAGAGAATGCGGAAAAAATTGGCCCGTGCTTGTTTAGATGGGCGATTCGGAATTTTGGAGGGTCAATCCGAAGATTCTCCGGGCGTTTTCAGTAGTAATTCGGGCGATTGCGGCGGTGGGTTGCACGCGGATTTCGGAGAGCATATCGGCTACATGCCGGATGAATGCGCTTTCGTTGCGTTTGCCGCGGTGCGGGACGGGCGGCAGGTAGGGGGCGTCCGTTTCCAGCACGATAGATTCGAGGGGGACTTGTTTGAGTACGTCCGGCAACGTGGATTTAGGATAGGTGATCGTTCCGCCGACCCCGAGCATAAAACCCAGATCAATCATTTCCAGTGCCTCGTCGAGCGTGCCGGAGAAGCAGTGGAAGATACCGCGCAGGCGGCCGTCTTGTCCGGCGCGCACGAGATCGAGGCATTCGCGGTTGCTTTCGCGGGAGTGGACGATGAGCGGCAGATTTAGGTCTTTTGCCCATTCGATGTGGCGGGCAAAAGCGATTTGTTGCAGCGGGAGCGTCGTTTTGTCCCAGTACAGATCAATGCCCGTTTCGCCGATTCCCGCCCAGGCACGGGTACCGAGCAGCCGTTCGACGTTCGCCAGTTCCTGCTCCCAGGAATCCGGCTGCACCGAGCAGGGGTGCAGCCCCATGGCCGCGGCGCAACGATCCGGGAAAGCGGCCTCCAGTTCCAGCATCGGTTCGACGGACTCCGCGTCAATATTAGGCAGGCAAATCCATTCTACGCCTGCAGCGAAAGCCCGACGCATCATCTCGTGCCGGTCGTGCTCGAATTTCCGAGAATATAAATGTGCATGGGTGTCTATCAGCGGGTGCATCATAAATTTTTAAACGAAACAAATACGTGCGAAAAGCCCTTAAACAAAAAAGCAACTACCTGATTAATAGGCAGTTGCAATTTTTGTGAGTCGGGATGACTGGATTCGAACCAGCGACCTCGTCGTCCCGAACGACGCGCGCTACCGGGCTGCGCTACATCCCGAATTCCCGGTTACTCGGAGCCAGACACGGGATTTGAA
>JAUMBL010000153.1:0-6512 GCA_032115775.1 Saprospiraceae bacterium
CGGTATCGGCCGTTTAGTTCCGGGCTTGCAGGCGCCGGCCGCAACGTGCTGCTTGCGCTGCGGGCGCAGTTTTGAGGAACGGAAAAATACCTAACTGGTTGCGGAAGCGCGGGCTTAGATTTTCTTGGCGTCCAGTCAGCATACTTTTTTCGTCATTTTTGACTGTGTGAGAAAATCCAAGCCTGCGCTTGCGCTATTTCTTTATCTTTGCCGTCCCATACAAACGCGCAAAAATCCGAATAGCGAATGGCCCAACCGCAGCGGCTACATATCATACCTTTTCACCTGCGTTTTTTGGCTTCGGTATTCCTGACGTTCATAGGAATATTCACGCTTTTTCGGCTGGTGACGCTGGCGTACAACCGACCGGCGTACGTCTGGGAGGCGCGGCATGCCGGCGCGATCGGGAGCGCTTTTTCAATCGGTTTTCAATTTGACCTGGCGATCGCGAGTTATGCCTTGTTTCTGCCCTTTGCGATCTTGAGTTTTGCTTATCTTTTACAGCGTTCGTTTCCGCGGCTTTTTTGGTTTGCGCGATTGTACTGCACAGCCGCGCTGCTTATTTTCCTGACGATCAGCGCGGCGGACGTGCCGTATTTCAATTTTTTTAATTCCCGGCTGAGCGCGGCGGCAGTCAACTGGAAAAACAACCTGCAAGTCGCGCGCTTCATTTTTACAGAAATACAGTATTACCCGGTGCTGCTGGTTGTTGGAACAGGGGTATGGGGGGCCGGTAAATTTGTTTCCGTGTTGTGGCGCAATCAGGGTGTTTGGAAACCCCAACGCGTGGGCGTCCGGGTATTTATTACCGCTTTTTCTGCTTTTTTGTTGCTTGTAGGGGCTTGGGGCGGCGTCGTTCCCCGGTTGCCCGATATGAAAACGGCTTATTTCAGTGAAAACGGCTTCATTAATCAGTTGCCGCTAAATCCGGTGCATACCTGGTTCGATTCCTATTTTAGTTTTGATTTTCACCGATACACTCAGGCGGAGGCGCGGGAGATCGTCCGCCGCCAGTTTAACGTGCCGGATGCCGGTTTTGAATCGCCGCTGGCGCGCGAACGCCGGTTTAAGGCGCCGGCGCGCAAGTGGAATGTGGTGATGATCCTACTCGAGAGCATGAGCGCCATCCGCGTGGGTGTACTCGGTGATACGAAGGGGTTGACCCCGGGATTGGACAGCCTGGCGCGCAACAGCCTCTTTTTCTCGCGCTGCTACTCCAACGGCATCCACACCAACGCCGGGCTGTACAGCAGTATTTACGGCTTTCCGGTTATCCCCCTTCAACACCCGATGTACAGTCCGCTGGCGCTGAACGATCAGTTCACCGGACTGCCGGTCACCCTGCGCGAGCACGGCTACCATACCCTGTTTTTTTGCACCCACCCCAAGACTTTTGATAATCTGGACGTTTTTTTGCAAAAAAACGGTTTCGAAACCATCAGCGACCAGCAGGATTACCCCGAATCAGAAATTGTCAACTCCTGGGGTGTCGGCGACGAAAGCCTGTACAGACACGCTTTACACACCCTCGATAGCCTGGGTAGCGCTCCGAAAGGGCGGCCGTTTTTTGCCACGCTGCTGTCTATCACCACCCATCCGCCCTACACCATTCCCGAATTCACAAAATTCAAGCCCCGCAGTGCAGACCCGGTACTAATTACCTACGAATACGCCGATTGGGCGCTGAAGTCCTTCCTCGATTCCTGCGCCCGGAAGCCGTGGTATGATCAAACCATCTTTGTGATCCTCGGCGACCACGGCGTCAACTCCCCCACCGCCTACGATGTCCCGCTTTCCTACAACCACATCCCACTGATCATACACGCGCCTGCGCTATTTCCCAAACCGCGCCAGACGAACGCGCTTGCCAATCAGACCGATGTTTTCCCCACGATCATGGGCCTGCTTCAAATAGACTATATCCAAAATACCCCCGGTTATGATTTGCTGCGGGAGAAAAGGCCGTTTGCAATTTTTTCGCAGGATCAAAAACTTTGTGTGCTGGATAATGATTTCTTGTATGTAGCCAGAAAATCCGGTAAAGAAACCCTATTCGACTATCAAACCGGGGCTCCAGCCGATCTGCTCAGCAAATACCCGCACCGCGCGGATTCCATGAGGCGGTATGCTTGCGCGCAACTTCAAATGATTCAATGGATACTTGAAAATAAACAAACTAAATGATTAGGGATTGGGGATTTTTCGACGGTGGGTAACTATTGAAAAATTTGGCGATCTTTCTGCTCAATCCGAAATCCAAATTCCAAAATCGCTAACGTTTTTTTATATGAAATATATTCAATACCTTCTGCTTTTATCCATGTTCAGTGGCTGTCTTGTCACGGAAAACACCTACTCTCGGCTTGCACCCGGCGTATGGCGCGGCGTACTAGAACTGGAAAAGACACGTTTCCCGGTGCGCGACAAGGATACTATTTTCGTGCTGAACGAGCAATTTAAGGACGGCGACTTGCCCTTCAACTTCGAGGTAACCTACACCGGAGAAGATGATTTTTTTGTTACCCTGTCCAATGGCGCGGAAAAAATTCGGTGCGATAGCATTCGATTTGGGCGCGACCGGACGACGGCCCGCGATACGGTCAATATCTATTTTCCTGAATATCAGTCGTATATCCATGCCGATGTGCGCGGCGGCGTCATGCAGGGCGCGTGGGTGCTGACGACCCGCGAAAATTACCAAATCCCGTTTTATGCCAAAGCCGGGTTGGATTACCGTTTCACCAATTTCAAGAAAAAACCGGAGGCGGATCTAAACGGTCGATGGGCCACCTCGTTCGGCGTGGAGGGCGTGAAGCCGGATCGGGCGGTGGCGGAATTTTCACAACAGGGAAACCGCCTGACCGGTACTTTCCGAACCGAGACCGGCGACTACCGCTTCCTGGAGGGCACGATCCAGGGTCGAAAATTCTGGCTTTCGGGCTTCGACGGCGCGCACGCGTTTTTGTTCAGCGGCAGCGTTTCAAACGATACGCTCCGAGGCGAATTTCGATCCGGAACCCACTATCGGACGCTTTGGACGGCTTGGAAAGATCCAAAGTTTGAACTCGGGGATCCAGATACCCTGACGAGCCTCCGTCCAAACAGCGAGGCCATTCGCTGGGAGTACGCCAACGTGGAAGGGAAAACGCTGCGCTACCCTTCCCCTGATTTTGACGGGAAGGTGAAAATTTTTGCGATTACCGGCACTTGGTGCCCTAATTGCATGGACGAACAACGTTTTTTGCGCAGCTACCTACAAGAGCATCCCGAGCAGGCCGAAAAAATAGCCGTCGTTTCTTTTGCTTTTGAAAAAGGCAGCGATCCGGAAAAAATTAATGGACACTTGCGAAACTACAAGAAACGATTGGAATTGCCGTTTGACGTCGTTTATGCCGGTAAGGCAGAAAAAGAGGCCGCCCAAGCCGCGTTTCCGGCGCTCAATCGCGTGATGGCTTTTCCCACCATGATTATTTTGGATAAACAGGGCCGGGTGCAAAAAATCCACACAGGCTTCGATGGGCCGGCGACTTCCCGGTACGCGCGCTTTACAAAAGATTTTGAGCAGTTGATGACACAACTCACGCAAGAATAATGCGTTAGTAATAGGCTTTTAATCTGATCAAAAACCGATTCATTTTTTTATGCATAAAATCATTTTTGCCTGCAGCCAAAACGACCGCGCCCTGGCCGAACAACTTCAACGCGACCTGGGGACGGTAGGCGTCGAACTGGATATTCGTACCGATCAAGCCGGCGCGCTCGCACCCGAACTCCAGTCGGCAGATTGCCCTGTTTTGCTCCTAGTATCCAGCGGATTTCTGACCAGTGTCGGCTGTCTGCTCGACGTACTGCCTGTTTTACAGGAACACATCCGCCGGAACCGCCTGATCACGGTGCTGGGAAAGGCGGAAACCGGCGAATCGGGAGAAACCAGTCCCCTGCGTATAGACCGAATGGCGGACTTACTGCACTACCTGAATTACTGGCAGAATACCTACCTGAATCTGATATCCCAACAACAACAATTGCCCGCGGAACGCCGGAGCGAACTGGAGCCGAAACTCCAGGAGGCACAATTGCTCACCGGCCAGATCGGCAACATTCTGACTACCCTGCGCGATACCCTGTATTTCTCCTGGCAACAGATTACCGCAGCCGATTATCAGATATTGTTCCAGCAACTTGATTTGCCGGAACTCGCCGCACAATACCGGGAGCGCAAACAGAATGCCCCGATTAAACTGCCGGCCGTACAGGAAACACCACCGGCCACGCAGGAAATAGCGCACGTCCCGCTGCCGCCGGCCGGCCCTGTACGGTTTACACCCGTAGAACCGGAGGCCGCAGACTATGGCCGATCCGCCGCGGACGCCGTGACACAGGATTCCTCGGCAGAAATGTTGGAAACCGTATCCGACTTCAGCGCACCGCCGCCCTCTGAAGCAGAAATTCAACGCACGATTGACGACGCCTGGCTTTGGATCCGGAACGGGTACCTGGAGCGCGGACTAGAGGTCTTCCAACTCGCCCTCGAACAATATCCGCAGTTTGAACAACTGCGCAGCGAGTACCTGCTGGCCTTGGCCAAATTCGCCCGCGCGCCGGAAGAGGCCGAACGCCAGTTGGAAATTTTGCACGACAACGGCTTGGAGGAGGCGAAATCGTACGATTTAATGGGTGAAATTGCGCAAACAAAAGGTGACTATTTGTTTGCAAAATACGCTTGGGATCGCGCCCTGCAGATCAATCCGAACTACCCCGGCCTGTATCGAAAACTCGGCCTGATGACCAGCGAGCACCTGCCGGATTACCGCGAAACAGCCACGCACTACCTGAAAGCCGCGCTCGCACAAGAGCCGCAGGATATAGAAGTCAATTTTCGACTTGGACATCTACTGACACAACTGCAGGAACCCGCTGAAGCGAAAATTTATCTCGAAAAAACCCTTGAACTGGATCCGCTTCACGGCCTGGCGAAAGGCCTGCTCGAAAAATTGAGCACACCGCCGCAACCGGCAGAAACGGTCGTAGCGCCGCAGTCGCCGCCGGATATACAGGAGCCGCTGTCTGTGCTGGAAACCCTCCTCGATCAGCCACAATCACGCCCGCAGGAAGCACCCGCTGCCGTGCCGGAAAAGGCCGCGCCCAAACACGCGGACATTAAAACCGTGCTGATTACCGGTGCGAGCTCCGGAATCGGTATGGCTACGGCAGAAATTTTCGCCCAACACGGCCACCGCGTGATCCTGACAGGCAGGAGACTGGAGCGGCTGGAAATGCTGAAAAACCGTTTTGACGATCTGTACAAGAATGAGGTATTGACGTTATCCTTCGACATCCGCGACCCGCAGGCCGTTGAAGCAGCCATCCGGCAACTACCGGACGACTGGAAGCAGGTGGATATCCTGATCAATAATGCCGGACTGGCCAAAGGACTGGCGCCAATCCACGAAGGCAGCCTGGAGCACTGGGAGGCCATGATTGACACCAATATCAAGGGGCTGCTGTATATCACCCGACTGATTGCACCGGGCATGGTGGAACGCCGAAACGGCCATATCATTAACATCGGTTCCAGTGCCGGCAAGGAAACTTATCCAAACGGAAACGTCTATTGCGCCACAAAATTTGCGGTGGATGCCCTCACAAAGGCCATTCGGATGGATTTATACACCCACAATGTACGGGTGAGCCAAGTAAGCCCGGGACATGTAGAGGAAACGGAATTTGCGATCACCCGCTTCGACGGAGACGCTGAACGCGCCCGGATTTACGACCAGTTCCAGCCCCTAAAAGCCTCCGACGTTGCAGAGACGATCTATTTCATCGCTTCCCGCCCGCCGCATGTCAATATACAAGATGTATGGATGTATGGGAGCCAGCAAGCGAGTTCGACCATGATTGATCGCTCGGGCAGATTATGACGGCAAGAGGATTTGTTCGATTTCGGGTTGTTTCTTGCTACTCTGGGAAACAACCCGAAATTCCTCAAATCGCAATGAACCATTCAAAGATGTAACTTTGATTTGCGCTCCAGCAGTATTTCCTGGCTTTCCACATGGTCGGGATCCGGCACGCAGCAATCTACGGGGCAGACGGCGGCGCACTGCGGTTCTTCGTGGAATCCGACGCACTCGGTGCATTTATCCGGGACAATGTAGTAATAGTCGTCCGAAACGGGACTGTTTTTGGCTTCGGCGTCCACTTCGCTGCCATCTTCCAGGGTGTAAATACCTTTGACTGTGCTGCCGTCTGAGATCGCCCACTCGACGCCGCCCTCATAAATTGCGTTATTGGGGCACTCGGGTTCGCAGGCGCCGCAATTAATGCATTCGTCGGTGATCATGATAGCCATGTGCTGTATAACTTTTTTGCGCGCGTTGCGCGTGTTTAGTTGAAGACGTTATTTTGTATTTCTGGCTACTTGAACGCCAAAAGGCGCTTTTTGTTGGCGTATTTTTATTGTAACTACTTATTGATTTGTGGATACGATCCGAATAAACGCCTGCAGG
>JAUMBL010000154.1:0-38453 GCA_032115775.1 Saprospiraceae bacterium
GGGTCGGCCATTCCGAATTTTTTATTTGCCGTAGCGCAACAGCACGTCAACAGCAGCCTGGCCGGCGTGCTCAACGCGCTGACGCCCCTGTTCACCTTGCTGCTGGGCGTGACTTTTTTCAATATGCCTTTTTTGCGCAGCAAGACGCTGGGTATCCTGATCGGACTTTGCGGCGCGGCGCTGCTGATTCTTTACAACGGCGGCCCGAAATCGGAGTCCAGCGCATTTTTTGCCTCGCTCTGCGCGCTGGCGACCGTCTGTTACGCCATCAATGCCAATGTCGTCAATAAATACCTGCGCGACCAACACCCGGCATCAATCGCCTCCGCTGCGTTTATGATCACCGGCCCGCTGTTCGTCGCCGGACTGATCTTCTCCGGCGGCTGGACGGCCGCGCAGACGCATCCGGAAGGCTACACGGCGCTCGGCTATATTTTTTACCTCGCCGCGCTCGGCACCGTGGGCGGCTCGATCCTCTATTTCTGGCTGTTGCAGCGCACCAGCGCCATTTTTGCCACTTCTGTGACCTACCTGCTGCCCATCAGCGCGCTGGCGATCGGTAAATTCGACGGCGAGGCAGTCGGCCTGACCGATCTGCTGGGTACGGGGGTGATTTTGGCGGGTGTGTATTTGGCGAATTATGGAAAACGGTGAGGGGGGTATCACAAGTATTTCGCCGCCTCCGGCGGCGAAATAAAATAATATTTGGTCGTCTTTTTTGATTTTTTCTAAAAAAATCAAAAAAGACGACCAAACAAAATATTTTTTTGTTTAACGGATCGTTCACGGACTTATGATACACCGCCTACTTATCAGCGGGCGTCCGGGTTCTGCTTAAACCAGCCGGCGTACATCGTATAATTTTGCGCGATGCGCTGAATTTCGCCTTCGAACAATTCCGGGCTGAGTTCCTTGACCCTTCGAGCCGGCACGCCGGCATACACCCCCCCGGCATGGCACACGGTTTTTTCGAGGATTAGGGCGCCGGCGGCGATGAGGCAGTTTTCTTCCACCACGGCCTGATCCATGATGATGGCGCCCATGCCGACGAGCACGTTGTCGTGGAGGGTACAGCCGTGCACCAGGGCGCGGTGGCCGATGCTCACGTTGTTGCCGATGGTCGTGCCGCACTTTTGGAAAGTGCCGTGCAGAATGGCGCCGTCCTGGATATTCACTTTATTGCCGATGCGGATAAAATGCACGTCGCCGCGCACGACCGCCTGAAACCAGACCGAGCATTGGTTGCCCATTATGACGTCGCCGATGACCGTGGCATTTTCAGCCAGAAAGCAGTCGTGGCCGAATTGCGGGGTAAAATCTCTGCAAGATAGAATAAGCGCCATGTTTTCCGTAGTTGGTGATTGATGGTAACGCGCTACAATTCGGAAAGTTCCAGCCAGCGCATTTCGCGCACCTCGAGTTCTTCCTGCAGTTTACCCAGTTCGGCCGAGAGTTTGGCGGCCTCTTCGGCGCCCAGGTCGCCTGCGTTGAATCGGGTCAGGATTTCCGCTTTCCGGCTTTCCATTTTTGCGATGTCCTTTTCCAGTTTTTTCATTTCATTGCGTTCGGCGTTGCTGAGGCCGGGTTTTGCGGCGGAGCCGGTTGGTGCGGCCTGGCGTTCTTCGGCGCGCTTGCGGCTGTCTTCCTCTTTTTTCATCATGCGGTACTCTATGTAGGTACCGTTGAAGTCTTTGATTTTGCCTTGGCCTTCAAACACGAAGAGGTGTTCCACCAGCCGGTCCATGAAATAGCGGTCGTGGGTCACCACCAGGAGGCAGCCGGGGAAATCCTCGAGGAAATCCTCCAGGACTTGCAGCGTCATCACGTCCAGGTCATTGGTCGGTTCGTCGAGGATCAGAAAATTGGGATTCCGCATGAGCACGGTGACCAGGTAGAGGCGGCGTTTTTCGCCGCCGGACAATTGGCTGGCATAGACCTGTTGCTGTTGTCGGCTGAAAAGAAATCGCTCCAGTAATTGCGCGGCGCTGAGTTCCTTGCCTTTTTCCAGGGGGATGACTTCGGCGATATCGCGCACGACGTCTATCACCCGCTTGTCCTCCTTGAGTTGCAGGCCGTCCTGGCGGTAATAGCCAAACACGACGGTATCGCCTACAATCACTTTGCCGGTATCGGAGGGGAGTGCCTGGGTAATGAGTTGGAGAAAAGTGGATTTTCCGGCGCCATTCGCTCCGACGATGCCAACGCGTTCTTTGCGTTTGAATTTATAGGTAAAACTGCCCACTACCGTGCGGCCGTCGTACGATTTGCTCATATTATGGCACTCCACGATTTTGCCGCCCAGCCAGCTTTCTTTGATTTGGATGCTCATTTCCTCTTTTTGCACCCGCAGCGAATCGTTGGTTTCCTTGCGATCGAAGTAGTTATCTACCCGCGCCTTTGCCTTGGACGTCCGGGCGGCCGGCGAGCGGCGCACCCAGTCGAGTTCGTGTTTGAGCAGTTTTTTTTGTCGCTCGTAGGTGGTCGCCTGCACCTCTTCGCGGAGCGCTTTTTTTTCCAGGTAATCTGCGTAACTGCCTTTATAGCGGTGTAGTTGTCCGCCTTCGAGTTCCACGATGCTGTCGCAGATATTTTCGAGAAAATAGCGGTCGTGGGTGACCATAAACAGCGTGACGCCCGGTTGCTGGAGATATTCTTCCAGCCACTCGATCATTTCCACGTCGAGGTGGTTGGTCGGCTCGTCGAGGATCAGAAAATCCGGTTCTTCGAGGAGGATTTTGACGAGCGCGACCCGTTTTTTCTGTCCGCCAGACAGCGTTTTGATCTTTTGTTCGAGGTTGAACAGGCCGAAGCGGAACAGCATTTCCTTTACTTTCGAATCGAAAGACCAAGCCTTCTGGTCGTCCATCGCCGCCATTGCCGCCTGCAATTCGGCGGCGTTGTCCGGGTGCGCCAGTGCGTGTTCGTACCGGCGCAGGACGCGCACCATGGGGCTCGAATCGTCCAGGGCAGCCTCCAATACGCCCAATTCCGGGTAAAAATCCGGCTCCTGATCGAGCCAGCCGATGCGGATATCTTTGCGCAAAACAATCTCGGCATTCTCGCCTTCCGACCCCTCCTTTCCGGCGATCACCCGCAGCAGGGTGCTCTTGCCCGTGCCGTTTTTGGCGATCAGCCCGATTTTTTGCCCCTTGTCAATGTGCAGGTTCAGTCCCCTGAACAAGACTTTTTCGCCATAGGATTTGGTGATATTTTCGAGCGTAAGAAAGTTCATGGAAAGGCAAAACAAGCTGAATAAAATGCAAAGTTCAGAAATTATCCGCGCATTGAGCGCCCTTGCGAAAATATTACCGGATTTTCCGGGGTTTTTGATCCGAATTTTCTGGAGCGTCGTTTTTATTGTTTTATTTAATAAACTAGTAATCAATTAATTAAACACAAAATCGTTTTAGCGCGCGCCCGGCGCAGGGCGCTTCAGTTTAAAACACAATGTGTTTTTTTTATTCTCCAAAAACCCTAAATCTTTTTTTTCTAACATCTTGAACTTAACATGGGCTTTACAGTAAATTTACCATTTCAAAGGGTTTAGTAAAAGGAGTGTTAGATGCAAGCGCCTACCATTCACGATTTTAACACTTGAAATGCCGCGTGGCGACGGCGATGGCGACAGCCTGTTTTTTGTGGAAAACAGGGGGGCAATGTGGATAAAGTGAAAAAAAAATTGAGTTATCCACATTGAAAAAGCAGTTATCCACATATTTTGGCGTTATACGGAATGTTTAAAATTAGCAAAAACACCGTGCGCGCCTTAAATTTGAGGCACAGAAGTACTGAGCGAACTATGGCGGAAAATAAGGATTTCGACGCCCCCGGGCGTCCTGGTAACAAACCCCGTGCCCAAAGCGGCAAAAATGCAGATAACCTCTCCAACTATGTGTTCGGCAAGGTGCAACCGCAGGCAATTCCGCTGGAGGAGGCGGTGCTGGGTGCACTGATGCTCGACCGCGAAGCGCTGCCGATCGTCATGGATATCCTCCGCCCGGATAGCTTTTACCTGGAATCGCACCAGGCGATTTATCGGGCGGCGATGAAACTCTTCGAACGCTCGAATCCGGTGGATCTCCTTACCGTCACGGAAGAATTGCGGAAAAGCGGCGATCTGGAAAAAGCGGGCGGCGCTTATTACCTGGTCGAACTCTCCAACCGCATCGCCTCCGCCGCCAATATCGAGTACCACGCGCGCATCATCGCGCAAAAACATATTCAACGCGAACTGATCCGCGTGAGCACGCTGATCATCCGCGATGCATACGAGGATACCACCGATGTATTCAACCTCCTCGACGAAGCCGAAAAGGGCTTGTTCGCCATCACGCAAAACAACCTCAGCCGCAGCTTCGAAAGTATGGGCAATCTCTCCAGCCGGGTGCTCAAACAAATCGAGGAACTCTCCCGCAAAGCAGACGGCCTCACGGGGGTGCCTACGGGTTTTACCGACTTGGATCGGCTGACCTCCGGCTGGCAACCCTCCGATCTGGTGATCCTCGCCGCGCGACCCGGTATGGGTAAATGCCTCGGCCGCGGCACCCGGGTGCTGCTGTTCGACGGCCGACTGAAAGCGGTGGAGGAGATTCGAATCGGCGACCTGCTGATGGGCGATGACTCCCAACCCCGGAAGGTGCTTTCGCTCGCCCGCGGCCGCGAAAAAATGTTCTGGGTGCGCCAGGAAACAGGCACTGACTACCGTGTCAATGAAAGCCATATTCTCTGCCTGAAACAAAACCGCCCGGAAAATCTGCAGCAAACCGAGGGAATACTGGAAATAACGGTGCGGAAACTGAACGCCCAAACCCCGGCGTTCCGCGCAGACTGCAAGGGCTATAAGGTCGCCGTGGAATTCCCGGAACAACCAACGCCCCTGCCGCCCTATTTCTTCGGCCTGCAACTCGGCGCCGCATACCGACCCGCCGCACCCAAGGCCGTCCCCCAAGCTGCCGCCGGCATCGTCTATGCCGGATGGGTCGAATCGCCGGCCGGACTGTCAGACTCGCTGCCGGAAGCAGCGGATTGCGCCGCCGAACGCCTGCCACAAGCCTATCTGGTCAATTCCCGGGCGCGGCGACTCGAGCTGCTGGCCGGATTGCTGGACGCCTGCGGCCGGAGATCGGAACCCTCCGGCGGCTTCGAAATCGTCGATCTGCCCGAAACAACGGCCCGGGAAATCAAACTGCTGTGCGACAGCCTCGGGTTCCGTACCCGCCTCCTGCCCGGCGTGTTCGGCTGGACGCTCGGACTGGCAGGCGATCTGCGCGAAATGCCCCTCAAAATACACCCTAAACCTGAAATCGCCCCCGACCAGGATTGGCGCCAAACGGCTATCCAACTCGAATACGATGGCGTGGACGACTATTACGGCTTCGAAATTGACGGCAACGGCCGCTTCCTGCTCGAAGATATGACCGTGACGCACAACACCGCGTTCGTCCTCGCTATGGCCCTCAACGCCGCGAAAGATTTCCAAAAACCGGTGGCGCTGTTTTCGCTCGAAATGGCCAACACCCAACTCGTCCAACGCCTTATTTCTATGGAATCGGAAATCCCCGGTTCCAAAATGCGCAACGGCAAACTGGAAGACTACGAATGGCAGCAACTCCAGACGACCGTAGAGCGCCTCAGCAATGTCCCAATCTTTATTGACGATACCCCCGGGATTAATATTTTCGAACTGCGCGCCAAATGCCGCCGACTGAAAATGCAGCACGATATCCAACTGGTGATTATTGATTACCTGCAACTTATGACCGGCATCACGGACAATAACCGCGGCGGCAACCGCGAACAAGAAATTGCCGGTATCTCGCGCGCCTTGAAAAATATGGCCAAGGAACTCAGCGTGCCCGTTATCGCGCTGTCGCAGCTCAGCCGCGCCGTGGAATCACGCGGCGGCACGAAACGCCCGCAACTGTCCGACTTGCGGGAATGCGTCACCGGCGACACCCTCGCCACGCTGGCCGACGGCCGAACGGTACCCGTCCGCGATCTCGTCGGCAGCCAACCGGACGTGCAGGCGTACGATACAGCCCGCGGTGTATTCTGCACCGCTGCGGCAGAAATCGTGTGGGAAACCGGCATCAAACAGATCTTTGAAGTATGCCTCGCAGACGGCCGCAGCGTCAAAGCCACCGCCGGCCACCGCTTCCTGGGCACACAAGGTTGGCAAACAGTCGAAACGCTCCGTCCGGGCGAACGACTGGCCCTGGCGCCGGACGCAACCGAAATGCCCGAAAATACGCTCGCTTGGGCGGCCGTGCTGGAAATACGCCCCCTCGGCGAAGCGCCCGTGTACGACCTTACAGTGCCAGGCCCCCACAGTTGGATCGCCAACGGCATCGTGAGCCACAATTCCGGCGCTATCGAGCAGGACGCCGATATCGTGTCCTTTATTTACCGGCCGGAATATTATCAGATTATGGAAGATGAGAACGGCCAAAGCCTGAAAGGAATCGCGGAAATTATCATTGCAAAGCACCGCCATGGCGCCTTGGATACCATCCGCGTCAAATTTACCGAACAATTTGCCAAGTTCGGAAACATCGACGATCCCATGTTCGGCGGGCTGGAAGAGCCGTTTGGCGGCTCGTTTACGTCCGGCGGCGGCGGCGGCGGCGGACTTACGATTTCCTCGCGCATGAACACCGATACGGATACGCCGTTTTAGCGCATGTTTGGAACCCGGCCGCCGGGCAACAAGCCCAAAACATGCGCTAAAAAGCGTGTGCAGCGGAATACTTATTTCTCGATCGTCTTCTTCTCCGCATCCCGCATGCCCTGGCGGAGTTCATCTTCCACCGAGTTTTTCGCGTTGTTAAATTCGCGGATACCGCGACCTAAGCCGCGCATCAGTTCGGGAATTTTATTGCCGCCGAACAGCAGGAGTACAATGAGGAAAATGACGGTCAATTCGCCGCCGCTCAGGTTGCCAAGAAATAAAAGTGTGGCTGACATAGCATTGAAATTTAATTATCAGGCATTTATGCGTCGAAATACCGCTTTGCGAAGTGTTTAAAAATACCGCGGAAGTATTTTTGCCACCGGCTAAAATCTGCCTGACAGGCTCTAAAAGTCTTATTTGACAAAAAACTGCGGACAAAGTTACAGGAATTTGGCGGAGAAACCTGCGGGAACGCTTAATTTTACCTGATTCAAACAAATATCGTGTATCATGCAAATTCAGGACATCACGCGCGTGCTGGAGGCGATTGCCCCGCCGGAACTCCAGGAAGCTTATGACAATGCCGGGCTGATTGTCGGTCGGCCGGATTCCGCCCTGACCGGCGTATTGTTTTGCCTGGACTCCACGGAGGCGGTGGTGGAAGAGGCCGTCCGTAAGGGCTGTAACCTCGTCGTGGCACACCATCCGATCGTTTTTCGCGGACTTAAGCGCCTCAACGGCGCCAATTATGTGGAGCGAACTGTTATCCGAGCGATCCGGGAGGACGTAGCCCTGTATGCCATCCACACGAATCTGGACAATGTGCGCCGACGCGGCGTGAACGCCCGGATTGCAGCGCGCCTGGGGCTGCAGGATACCCAAATTCTAACGCCCCGGCCGGACAATCCGGATGTCGGCGCCGGGATGATCGGCATCCTGCCCGAAGCCCTGCCCGAAGCCGATTTCCTCCAGCTGGTGAAAAACAAACTGCAGGCCGGCTGCGTGCGATACACCCCGCTGCGCGGCCAACCGGTGCAGAAAGTGGCCGTCTGCGGTGGCGCCGGCAGCTTTTTGCTGCCCGCCGCGCGCCGAGCCGGCGCCGATGCATTCGTGACGGCCGACTTCAAATACCACGAGTTTTTCGACGCCGAAGGCGATCTGATTATCGCCGATGTCGGCCATTTTGAAAGCGAACAGTTTACAATTGAACTTTTATATGAAATAATTTGGGAAAAATTCCCTAATTTTGCGCTCCATTGCACGGAGGTAAACACCAACCCCGTAAATTATCTGTTATAAGCGCTGAAAAGCGTTTGATTCCTCACCAACATTAAAAGCATTTAATAAATCATGGCCGTAGAAACGTCCGTAACCGAAAAATTGCAATTGCTTTGGCGCTTGCAACAAGTTGACTCCCAACTGGATGAAATTCAAATTCTCAAAGGAGAACTTCCCATGGAAGTAGCCGACCTCGAAGACGAGGTGGCCGGCTTGGATACCCGATTGAAAAAAATCAAACAGACGATCAAGGAAGCCGACGGCGAAATCAGCGCCATGCAAGGCTCGTCCAAAGAAGCAGAAGCGAATATCAAAAGATACCACAAGCAACTGGACGAAGTGAAGAATAATCGCGAATACGAGGCGCTGCAAAAAGAAATTGAACTGGCAAACCTCGATATCAAACTCTACGAAAAGCGGATCAAAGAGGTCAAACTGAAGATCGAAGGGATGAAAGGCTCCCTGGATATCGCGGAAGCAAAGATGGAAGCCAAAAAGAAAGACCTGGAAACGAAGAAGGTCGAACTTCAAGGCATTATCGAAAAAACGGAGAAGGAAGAAACCTCCCTGCGCGAAGAAAGCGCGCGCGCGCGCCGCGGTATCGAAGAACGCCTGCTGAAAGCGTATAGCAAAATTCGATCGACATACCGCAACGGTCTCGCCGTCGCACCGGTCATGCGCAATTCCTGCGGCGGCTGCTTCAACTACGTGCCCCCGCAAGTGCAACTGGAAGTGGGCCTACATAAAAAAATCATCGCCTGCGAACACTGCGGCCGAATTCTGGTAGATCATTCGATTTCGCATGTGGACGCCGGAACGGTGGAAGCTTAGCCTGCCGGCTAACTCGGTATCATGATAAAAAAAGCCCTCCGCGCTTCGCCGCCGGAGGGCTTTTTTATTCCGCCTTTCTACGCGTACATTTTCTTTCGTCTTATTTTATGTTAAAATTTTGACATGAATCCAAGTTTTGCTGTTTCTTGCGTGGGATTTTGAATTCAAATATTGAATTAAAAATTGTTTTTTTAGAGTAAGGTGTTCACAATGTGAATATTAACTCTTTTTTAATCCAAATTTCGACCTAAATAAAGAAGCCCCTCGGAATCCGGGGCGAAAAATTGCAGGATTCCCGCAGACCGGAAAATAATACCGTCGCCTTTCTGCGTTTATAATCACCGAGTTCTTTTTAAGCATGGTTAGGATTTTCTGCCGAGGGTAACAAAATGCGCATGTTTGACCCGCGAAAAAATCTTGGACATGCGCTTAATTCATCCTGCTATGAAAAAAACCGCCTTCTTCTTCATCTGCCTCGCAGCACTTACGCTGGTTGTCACGGCCTTCAAACCCGCTAAATATGTAGTCGGCGATCAGGCGCTCAATTTTTCCCTCCCCAGCGTGGACGGCCGCATGATCTCCCTGTCCGATCTGGGCGACACGAAAGGGTATATCGTGGTGTTTACCAGCAACCACTGCCCCTACGCCCAACTCTACGAACAACGGATTATCAACCTGCACAAAAAATTTGCCGCTAAGGGATTCCCGGTCGTGGCCATTAATCCGAACAGCCCGGAAATTGTGCCCGAAGACAGCTTCGAGGCCATGAAACAACGCGCTGCAGATAAACGCTATCCCTTTCAGTATCTATCTGATAGCAACCAGACGGTCTGCCGGGAATTCGGCGCCACCCGCACGCCCCAGGTATTCGTACTGGACAGCGACCGCTACGTGCGCTACATCGGCGCAATCGACGACAACCCGGAATCGCCCGCTAAAGCAAGCGCTAAATATGTGGAAAGCGCCGTCAATGCCCTCCTCCGCGGTCAAAAACCGGAGGTGGATTTTACCCGCGCCATCGGCTGCACCATCAATAGGGTTCCGCCTGCTACGAAGTAGGGATTGAAGTAATGATAAAGCGCCTGTTTTTCGATTTTTTTCGAAAAACAGGCGCTTTATTTAAAATATTTGGTATTGTCAAGATGTACCTGATGACAATCACTAACCCGGCGATTTATCGCCGGGAACACGACGCGCTAAATTTTCCGGGGTTTCAACCCCTACGCTTTTTCGGACGGACGGCAGGGGTTAAAACTCTCCAAAGCGGTGTTGCCAATCAAAGAAGTTCATAGTCACCAAAATCAGACACTACCCCACAAATCGAACCATTTTTGGCTCTGCTAGAAAATTCCATCCATGCGCTTACTTCATCAACGCCCGAATCAACACGGGCGCCAAGAACAGGTCGCAAAACAACGCACCGGCAAGGGTCACGCTGACCAGCAAACCCACAATCACCGAAGGAGGGTGTATGGAAAACAGCATGACCAAAAAGCTGAAAAACAGGATGATGCTCCCCAAGGTCATGGCTTTTCCGGTTTCCAGCAGGGTTGTGCGCAGGGATTCCTCCACAGACATTTTGCGCTCCCGACACAACTTAAACGCACTCAAAAAGTGGATGGTATCATCGGTGGCAATACCAAATACAATGCTGAAAACGGTCGCAATGCCGGCCTCTAACGGAATGCCAAAGTATCCGATCATGGCGCCGGCCAGGAACAGGGGAAATACGTTGGGCACTATAAATACGAGCACGATCCGCCAATCTTTGAACAAAAAAGCCATCAGCAAGGCCACGATCAGCACGGAAGGTATAAGCCCCTGGAGCATGTTGTCGCGGATATAAGTGGAATTTTTGTCCAGAATAACGCCGGTGCCGGTAATCCGGAAGCCCGCGATCGCCGGGTCGGTATTGGCCTGCCACCACTTCTCAATCTGCTGCTGGATCATTTGCACGGTGTCGCGCCCAACGTCTTGCATGCGCGCCGCAATCCGGGCTTTGGATTTGTCTTTGTTGATGAGCACCGCTGTGGCTGCCGTCGGCGCCTTGTCGGCCAGCCGCCGGTATCGGTTGTATTCGGCCAGGCTGTCGGGCAAGCGATAGGCATCCGCCCGGTTGCCGTGGTGCATCGCATGCAAACTGCGATAGACGTCGGCGATGGATGCGGTGGTTTTGATCGGGGCATAACTGCGCAGATGCTGCTCAACTTTGTCTATTTGCTGCAATACCTCGAAATCATCGGCTTGCCGACCGCCTCGTGCAAAAACTGCAACTTCCACCGGCCGGAATCCGGAAAATTTCTCTTCAAAGTATAAAAAATCCTCGGTGATCTTCTGCCCGCGGGGCAGGTTGTTCTTGATCCGATAATTCGTGTGGATCATCGAAATGCCGACCAGACAAAATGCCAACAGGCCCAGTGCCGCCCAAACAATCCGCCGCCCGCGCCGCAAGGTAAAATCATACGTCCAAGCCATAAGCCTGCCCCAAAATGCGTACTCCCGGGTGGGTAAAATAAGATCTTCCCGTCGAAAACGCGGGAGGATCGCCCAAAGCCAACCGTATATAGTGAAGAAAGCGACTACCACCCCGATCGCCGCATTGATCCCGAAACCCTGGATGGGCGCCGTCCGGTTGGTCAGTAAGGAGGCAAAACCAATCGCCGTGGTGACGCAGGTAATGAACGTGGCCAACCCGACCTCTCGGATGGTGATTCGGATGGCTTCGCCCGGCAGCTTGCCTTTCTCCAATTCGTCCAAATACTTGGTGGTGATGTGGATGGTATCCGCCACGCCCACAATGCACATCAGGATAGGGTACAGGGCAGAAAGCGCGTTCAGTTCTCGTCCCAGCGCGCTCAGCACGCCCATGAAAAAAAGTAGCGCCAGCCCAATCCCCCCGAGCGCGATGAATACCGTCGCCCAGCGCCGAAAAATGAAAAACAGCACCGCCATCGTCAGGAGCGCAGCAATCAGCGTGGACACCAGTACTTCGCGCTGCTGCATCCACACCAAATCGCGCTGAAACGCCGCCCGCCCCAGTATCCGATGCGATTCAAAATGGTAGTTTTCGAGCAAGGACTCGAGCGCCTGCATGAGCGCCCGGGCCTCCTCCAGGGTGCTTCGGTTCTTCGTTTTCAGGACAACCGTCAGCGCGGTGGCGTCTTCCGACAACAGATTGTGCACGATCCGCCGATCCTGCAAGGCCTTCTCGCGGTCGGTCGCGTAGTAACTGCTGTCTTCGATATGAATGGCCGGTACGGCCGTGATTCCAAAAGGTGTGCGGAGGGGATATTGCATTTGGGTGAGCGACGTGACGGAGGTCACGTGCGGCAGATCCGCGGCTTTCACCGTAAAATCCTCGACTTTCCTCAGGAAATCTTGTTCAAAAACGCCCGCTTCCCTGCTGAGCGCCACCAACAAAAAGTTGTCGTCGTTCTCAAATTCCTTGATATACTCCTTGAAAAATTGATACTCCGGATCGCCCTGCGGAAAAAACTGCTCAAATTCAAAAGAAAAGGTCAGCCGGGTCAGCAGGAAGGCGCTCAACAGGGTTAGCGCGGCGTACCCCCAAAGCAATCGATCGCGAAAGCGGTGCATGTGCAGATATTTTTTGCACCATGAACACCGCTTTCGCAAAAGCGTTGAGAAGGTTCTTATTTTGGAATCGCTCTAAATTAGCGCCTACAGTTTTTCCAGCGTGCGCTCCACGAAATCCGTCAGTGCCGCGCCGCGCAGCATGCCTTGGCGGAGCAGCGCAATTTCATAGAGGTAAGCGGCCATATCCTGTCGGGCGGTTTCATCTTCTAGTTTGAGCAATTTACCTGCCATCGCCGGATGGTTGGTGTTTACCACCACGTTGTAGGTTTCAGGCAGGCCGTCCAGTCCCATGCCGTGCAGCGTTTGCATTTCCTGCATCCGGCGCATGAATTCCGGTTTGGTGATGTGCACCGGCCCTTCGTCGGGCGTGCCGGCGTGCAGTTCTACGCGCGCGCCCGGCGTTTCCGAGACGGTTTTTTCAAACAGCCCTTTCAGCGTATCTTGTTCAGACTCCGTGAGTGCGGAGGGGCGCGCCTCGTCTTTTTGCACGAGTTTATCGAGCGCATCGGAATCGAGGCGCACGAAGAGCAGTTCCGTGCCGGCGCGGTACTCCAGGTGTTGCATCCAGTGGTTGTCGAGCACGCTGTTGAGCAGGAGCACATCGTAGCCGCGGTTGTTGGCGGATTTGATCAGCGCGTTATGCAGCTCGGGGTCGTGCGTGTAGATGCAGACGTTTTTGCCGTGCTTGTCCTGCTGGTTCGGCTTAATTTTTTCCTTGTAGTCTTCGATCAGGTAAAATTCGCCGTTCGTGTTTTCGAGCAGGGCGAAATGCATCGCGCGCTTTTGAAAATCGTCGTCGGACACCATACCATATTTCACAAAAACGCCGAGGTCGCGCCATTTTTGTTCAAAAGCCGGGCGATCCTGCTTGAAGAGTTCGTACAGTTTGTCGCCTATTTTTTTAGTGATATAGGTATTGATTTTTTTTACATTGGCGTCGCTCTGCAGGTACGAGCGCGAGACATTGAGCGGGATATCCGGCGAATCAATGACCCCGTGCAGCAGTTGGAGCCATTCCGGGACGATATTGCGCACATCGTCGGTCACATACACCTGATTGCAGTAGAGGTGGATTTTGTTGCGGGTATTTTCCACGGCGTTGCCGAGTTTGGGGAAATACAGCACGCCGGTCAGGTTGAACGGGTAGTCAATATTCAGGTGGATCCAGAACATGGGTTCCGGCGCCATAGGATACATTTGGCGATAGAACCGGAGGTAATCCTCCTCTTTCAGTTCCGTCGGCATTTTTTTCCACAGCGGGTGGGGGTCATTGATGATATTGGGGACTTCGCGTTTTTCCTCCTTGGCGTCGTCGCCTTCGCCAACGGTTTCATATTCTGCGCGCGTGCCGAATTGAATGGGTACGGGGAGGAATTTGCAGTATTTATCCAGCAGGTTTTCGACGCGGAATTTTTCTAGAAACTCGGCATTCTCTTCGTTGATATGCAGGATAACGTCGGTGCCGCGCTCCGTTTTGTCTATGTTTTCCATCGAAAACTCCGGATTGCCGTCGCAAATCCAGCTGACGGCTTGGGCGCTCTCCTGCCACGAGCGCGTGCGCACCTCCACCTGATCCGCCACCATAAAAGCGGAATAGAAACCGAGGCCGAAATTGCCGATGATCGCGCTGTCTTTGTATTTATCCAAAAAATCGGCCGCGCTGCTGAAAGCGATTTGGTTGAGGTATTTCAGCACTTCTTCTTCCGTCATGCCCACGCCGCGGTCGCGGATCGTCAGCGTTTTTGCATCTGCATCGAGCAGTATTTCAATCGTCGTATCGCCGATTTCCCCTTTTACTTCTCCGCGCTGCGCCAGGATGTGTAGTTTGGTGGTGGCGTCCACGGCATTTGAAACCAATTCCCGGAGAAAAATTTCGTGGTCGGAATAAAGAAATTTTTTGATGATCGGAAAGATGTTTTCCGTCTGAACTGAAATAGTACCCTTGGCCATATTGTGCTTTACAAATTGGTGAATGAATAGATATACGCTTTACCCGCTGCTTCAAAGCCTGTGCCATGACAATCTGATATGACAAATTGTCGGAATCCCGGATAACCTGCTGCCGATGCGGCCGTTTCCTACTGCATGGGCGGCAGGCGGAGTGCGGCTTGCATTTTGCGGTAGATATCTGTATTATCGTACACGCCGCTGAAATTTTCAGCGCCTGGGCCGAAAGCGAATACGGGCGCCAGGGTTGCGGTATGTTGCGTGGTGGTGAATTTGACCTGCAGTTTTTGCGGATCATCGCCTTGCGCGAGGGCAAGGCCGCCCGTTTCATGGTCGGCGGTCACGATCACCAGGGTTTTTCCGTCTTTTTTGGCAAAATCGAGGGCGGCGCCCACCGCCGCGTCGAAATCCAGCACTTCGCGGAGGACATCGTCGGCCTGGTTTTGGTGACCGGCCCAGTCAATTTGCGCGCCTTCGATCATCAGGAAAAAGCCTTTTGCGCTTCGTGCGGCCAGAAATTCGGGCGACAGCGCGGCGGCCGGCTCTAGGTAGGCGCGGCCCAGGGAAGCAAACGGCGGTTCTTCCCAGGCCGAAAACCAGGCAAACGGCTGATCGGCGGGGATATCCGCCGGCAGCGCAGGCTGCTGTTGATAGTCCGACAGCCGCCAGCCCTGTGCGATTAAGTCTTGACATAGATTTTTTTTATCCTGTCTTTCAGTGAAATACTTTAATCCGCCGCCGATCATCAAATCCAGCGTCTGATGGGTAAAAAAGGCGGCGATGTCTTCATACGCGGCCCGGCGGGGTACATGCGCGACGAAGGCGGCCGGGGTGGCGTGTGTGATGCTGGAGGTAGTGACCAGTCCGGTGGCCAGTCCGGCTGATTTTGCCTGTTCGAGCAGGGTTTTGCAGGGTTTTTTGTGCGCGTCCACGCCGATCGCGCCGTTGTAGGTTTTGCAGCCGCAGGCCATCGCCGTCGCGGCGGCGGCGGAATCCGTCACGCGTTGTTTGGCGGAATGGGTTTTGGCAAGGCCGGTGACCGGGAATTCCTGTATGCGCAGCGGTTTTCCGCCTTCATAAACGGCCAGCGACACCTGGCTCAGACCCATGCCGTCGCCGATCAGTAGGATCACATTTTGGGGAAACGCTGCGGCCGGGTGCGGCGCGGGGCGGTGCGCGCAGCAGAGCGCCAGTAAAAAAAGAATAAAAATTTGTTTCATACACAGGAATGCAGCATCGTTTGACTATTTTTGATCGGATGTGCAAATTTTCACTTTTTTGGTGAATTCAAGGGGGATTTGTTTTGTACCCAGTCTGCTACCCGTTGAGTACGAATCTTTTTCCGGGCAACGTTCGCAGCACGCCTTTAAATTCCAGTTCCAGGATCAGGGCGGCCAGCAGTCCGGGCGATTTGCCGGCGGCCTCTGCGAGCGCGTCCACCTGAATCTCCGGAAATTTTCGCACCAGTTCCACCAACTGCGCCTGTTCGGGGCTGAGTTCGGCGAATAATTGCGTTTGAATACCCGGTCGGCGGTCTATCTCGTCCCAACGAAGCGCTTGTGCAATATCGGCGACGGATTCCGCCATCCGGGCTTTTTCGTTTTTGATCAGCAAATTGCAGCCCGCGCTTTTGCCGTCTTTTGCGCGACCGGGCACGGCGAATACGTCGCGTTCGTACTGGTAGGCCAATTCGGCGCTGATCATCGAACCGCCGGTTTCTGCCGTTTCCACCACCAGCAAAAAATCGCACATCCCGGCAATAATGCGGTTGCGCATCGGAAAATGCTCGCGGTCGGGGGGCGTGTGAAAGGGGTATTCCGACAACAAGCCGCCCTGTTCGAGCATCCGCATGGCGACGGGGCGGTGTTCCCCCGGGTAGATGCTGCCCAATCCATGGCCGAGCACCGCAATATTCGGCATGCGGAGGCTGGCAGCTTTTCGATGCGCGACCACATCAATGCCATAGGCCAGGCCGCTGACGATGGCCACGTCGTATGCAGACAAGCCCTCTACCAATTCCTCGCACATCATCCGGCCGTAATCGCTCGGTTGCCGCATTCCCACGATGGCCGCCATTCTGCGCGCGTTCAACAAATGTGCATCGGAGCCCTTGAAAAAGAGCAGGTACGGGCAGTCCACATTCTGTCGCAACCTTGCCGGATACCGCTCGTCGGTGTACAACAGGATCTCCAGTCCGTGTTGCGTCGCGAGCCGCAGCTCCCGCTCCGCCAGGTCAAACACCTCCGGTCGGTGCAGCGCATCAGCGACCACCGGGCCGATGCCGGGTATTTTCAATACCGATTTTCGACCGGCGCGAAATACCTCTTCCGCGCTGCCGCAATAACTGAGGAGCGTCTTGGCCGTGACAGCCCCAACTTGCGGAACAAAACAAAGGGCGATCTGATAGAGTCGTTGGTCGTTCATATCGAATATGGGCAGTGTCTAATTTTTAGTAGCGATGCGCGTTTTGGACTAACCCGGCGATAAATCGCCGGGCTGACAACACGGCTTTTGGGGATTTTAACCCCTGCCGTTCGTCCGGAAAAGTGTGGGGGTTGAAACCCCGGAAAATTTAGCGTGTCATGTTCCCGGCGATAAATCGCCGGGTTAGTGATTACGATCGCACACTTAGTGATTGTGATCACACACATTTTGCCGCTAACCGAATATTTTAGTGCACTTCCAAGGCATCGCCTCGGGAAACTGTATTTTTGCAGCGGATTACCCGCCGGAGCAGACCCATATTTCATCATCAATGTACCAAAACGATGACCGATATTCGTATCCCCCGCATCGAAACCCTGATCATTGCCGTGTTTTTCCTGAGCGTCGGCCTTTGGGGAATCAACCAGTGCAGCGCGGAACGCACCCAAATGACTCAAACATTTGAGGAAACCGCCGAAACAGACGCGCCGCAAACACTGCCCGAACCGGACAAAGCGGCGGCGGAAACGCAAACGGAACCCGCCCCGCCTCTCCCAACGCCGGAACCCGCCCCCGAGCCTGTAAAAACCCGACCCAAGCCCGGAAAACGACCCGAACTCACAAACGAGATCCGACCCGTGGAGACCAAGCCGGAAACTGAAAAGCCCCAGGCAGCGGGCACCGGCTTTCTGTACGTCACCATCGAGGGCTTGCGTATGCGCAGCGAGCCGGGGCTTCGCGGCGAACTGGTTGCTAAACTCCGCCTGTACGAACCGGTGATTTTTCTCGATGAAAAAACATCCTGGACGCAGGAAATCAATCTGGGCACGGAAAAAGTGACGGATCACTGGGTGAAAATTAAAACGGAAAGCGGAAAAGAAGGCTGGGTTTTTGGCGCCGGGGTACATTTTTATAAGAAAAAAAGATAGTCGTGTGGCGCCCGTTTCTTCGGTGTAAACCGAATATCTACGAATCTTCCGCGCGCAAAACGGCGTTGCCGATCGCGCACTCCAGGCAGCGCCGCTTGTCGCAGTAGTGCCGTTTGAGGTGCAACAAAGCCTGCCCGTGCGCTGCATGCATCGCCGGGACGCCCAGCGCTTCCCAGGTCTGGAGCACGGCGTTTGTCTCCGGCGGAAGCGCTTCGAGGAGGCGGACGGCCCGGTGCTGCAGCGCGGGTACTTGTTTTTGGCGGCCGTATAAAAACAAAATTGGCGCGACGGCATTGATAAACACCGCGTGCAACAGATCGCGGCCGGGAAGTTTCGCCCGCGCGACGGAGGGACGGTCGAAGCGATAATGCGTATGCCAGTATGCGCTCACCGGTACGGAAAACAACTGCTCGAGGCGCCGAAGATCCGGCTCGTCTAGCACGGCGGCAAACCACTGGGTAGAGTGGTGCAGGAGGGCGGCGAATTGCGCCAGACGTACCGTCGGAAAATTGGCCGGGCGCAACCGCAAAAACTTCCACTGCGCCTCCGACAGCGGCGCTAGCTGGTATTTTTGCCTCAAAAATTGATACTCCCGGGCCAGCGCCGCCGGGTAAGCATCCTGAAACGATCCTTCTAAAAAACCGGCCTGGCCAAATACCAGGGCTTCCACCTGCAGCATTTCAGACCGGCGCCGGGCCAGTATCCGCAACGGCAATCCGCAGGCAAGCGCCAAAAAAGGCTCGGAATTGACCGTAAGCCCAAAACTCCAGGCCAACCGACGGTAAAATGCCTCCTCCCAATGCTGCTCCGCCTGAAGCAGCAAGGCCTGTACATCCCGCACCTGTGCTTCTAGTCGCTCGACGTACATCCGATCGAGCCAATTGTCGCGCAGCAGCCTCGGTACGTTCTGAATAGACGACTGGCAGGGAATCCATAGTATCTCGCGGAGCAGGCGCTGGTACGACTCCAGCAGTTTCGGCGGGATGCGCCGCTGCAGCGACAGACAGGGCAGCGGCCGGCCGTCGCGCCCCGGAATGTCCATATCCGGCTCGTACACTACGTGCAGGATCACGTTGTCGTAAGCGGGATCGTTGCTGTGCGCGTGCGCGCGCCAGTCCGAGGCGCGCACGTGCAGCTCAATATTGCCCGCCCAAAGCGTATCGCCGATGCGGATGCGGGCGTTGAAAAAATCTGGCCCTGCATGGCTGTTTGGTTCGCCCGGATGGAGAATCTCCAGCGGCCGGTTGTCGGTGGTGCGCAAATCCCGGAGATCGAAACGCCGGTGGCGCCACAGGTAGTGCAAAAAATCTTCGCGCATGGGTAAAACAGTTTCTTGCCATTTTGGCCGCTAAGTTTGCGCCTTGCCGCAATCGTTAAGAGCGCGTTAAACATATTTAAAGAAACTGTAACTACTTAGCCGGTCGCGTCTGAGACAAAAAAGGATCCATTTTTTGCCAGACGAAGCGATTTTTTGCAGGCCGTAGCAGCGCTACGGTCAAAAAAAATTGCGAAGTATGGCGGAAAATGGGACTTTTTGGGTCGGACAGCGAGCCGGCTAAGTAGTTACAAGAAACAAAAAGTGTTCTAATTCGGTGGTTATATGCTAAGTAGTTAGGTCAAACAATACGCGATATTCCGGAACATCCCCTACATTTGCTACTTATATGTCACCCGATTCATACCGCACCCTTGGCGCGCCTGCGACCGGCGAATTCAAAGACCGGGGTAGTAAATTTCTGGCTTTCGCCTGGCCCGCGCGCGACGAGGAAGCGGCGCTGGCCCACTTGGAGGCGCTGCGCAAAGCGCATTTCAAGGCGCGACATCATTGCTATGCCTGGCGTTTCGGCCTGGAGGGTACCCGGTTTCGGGCAAATGACGATGGGGAGCCGAGCGGTACAGCCGGTCGGCCTATATTGGGACAAATTGACGCTGCCGGTCTGACTGACGTGGTCGTCGTGGTCGTCCGGTATTTTGGCGGCGTGTTGCTGGGTGCTTCCGGTTTGATACACGCCTACCGGGAAGCAGCGGCAGCAGCCCTGCAAACGGCGGTGATCGAGGAAAAAATCCTGTTTACGCCCGTTATGCTGCAGTTCGACTATGCGATTATGCCGGATCTCGTACACGCCGTCAAGCAACTCGGACTGGAAATCCTCCGCCAGGATTTCGATGCGCGCGGCCGAATTGAAATCGCCATCCGTAAAAATGAAACGGCCGCAACGCTCCTCCAACTCAAAGCCCTGCTCTGGAAAGTGCGCCCCCAGGACGCCCAAACGCTCGAATGGCCCGCCACCCTCGAAATAAGCTACTAATCCGAAATCCCCATTCCCTGTATGCGCCGCACACATATTCTCCCCATCAACCATCCTGCCGAATTCAAACGCCGCCTGCTGCATTGGACGGCCGGACATTCGCACGGATCGTACCTGGACAGCAATGGCAGGCCGGATTCGGACGGCTGGGAATGCCTCGCGGCGGCCGGCGCCGCCCGCTTGCTCGAATGCGCCGCCAGCGCCGCGTTCCCGGCACTCCGGCAATGGGTGGATACCGAGCAGGATTGGAAATTCGGCTTCCTGGGGTACGATTTAAAAAATGAGGTAGAAAACCTGACCTCTGCGCATCCGGATGGCATCGGCCTGCCGGATATGGGCTTTTTCCAACCAGTTACCGTGATCGGCATCCGGAACAACCGCCTGGAAGTACACACCCTGGAGGATAATCCGGCTCAAATCCTCCGGCAGATCGCGGAAATGCCGCTGCCCGCCACTGAACGGGACGCCCCCGCGCTCCATCTGCAAGCTCGGATTTCCAAACAGGAATACCTGGATGCAGTAGAGGCCATCCGCCGACAGATCGTCGAAGGCGATCTGTATGAGATGAATTATTGCCAGGAATTTTTCAGCACGGCGGCTACGACCGATCCCCTGCGCTTATTCGAACGCCTGAACGCCCTGAGCCGGGCGCCCTTTGCCGCTTTTATGCGCTGGGGCGACCGCTACCTGCTCTCGGGCAGTCCGGAGCGCTTCCTTCGAAAAAAGCAGGATACCCTCCTGTCGCAGCCGATTAAAGGCACCCGCCGCCGCGGCGCCACGCCGGAAGAGGACGCCGCGATCCGCGCCGCACTCGCCGACAGCGAGAAAGACCGCGCAGAAAATGTAATGATCGTAGATCTCGTGCGCAACGACCTGGCCCGCAATTGCCGGCCGGGTTCCGTCCGCGTCACCGAACTCTTTGGAATACACACTTTCCCCACCGTGCACCACATGATCTCCTCTATACAAGGCGTATTGCGACCCGACGCCCATCCCGTGCAAGCGCTTCGCGACGCCTTTCCGATGGGAAGCATGACCGGCGCGCCAAAAGTGCGGGCCATGGAATTGATTGAAACCTACGAACGCAGTCGCCGCGGATTATACGCCGGCGCCGTCGGGTATTGGACGCCCGAGGGCGATTTCGATTTCAACGTGGCGATCCGCAGCCTGCTCTACCACCAGACCAATCAGTACCTGTCCTACCAGGTCGGCGGCGCCATCGTGTTCGATTCCGTCGGCGAAGAAGAATACGCCGAATGTATGCTCAAAGGCGCCGCACTGCGGCAAGCAGTAGAAAACACCGCAATATGAACGCGCCGCGGTCGGCCGGAAAAAATTATTTAGCAAAAGGCTTGCACGCGCGTTTTAAAAGGTGCTATATTAGCTATTCCCAAAGCAGCGAAAGAAAAAACCCCGGTATCTTCTTCCAGTATGAGCCTTCCAGACGCGTCGAATTCAATCTTTTTTGTTAAAGTTGAAAAATTTAACCCGGAAAATGCGCGGACAGCTCAAAGAAAAGAAGAGAACACTTACTTTTGCCCACCCAACAAAAAAAGTTCCGGCGCTTCGAAAGATACGCCTAATTTTGTACGCTGTTTTTGAATCTTATAACTTTCCTGGCCTGTCTATGAAAAAATTTACACAACGCCTACTTATTGTTGCACTGTCTGTGTTGTCGGTTGTGGCAGCGCAAGCGCAGGACATCCACTTTTCGCAGTTCTACATGAGCCCGCTCAACCTGAACCCGGCTTTGACCGGCGTGATGAACTGCAACCACCGCCTGGTGGCCAACTATCGCAACCAGTGGGCTTCTATCCTGAAGCAGAATGCCTTTAACACATACTCTGTTTCTTACGACCAGAAGGTGCCGGTAGGCCGCTATGATTATTTCGGTGTAGGCGGCACGTTGTGGGGCGATAAGGCCGGCGCATCCGAGTTTGCAACCCTGCAAGCCCGCCTCTCCGGCTCGTACGCTAAAAAAATGGGCGGCTACCGTCGCAAAGCGCACTACCTGGTGGTAGGCGCTGACGCCGGCGTGAGCCAGCGCAGTATCAACAGCGCCGCATTGCAGTGGCCCAGCCAGAATGACAACGGCCAATTCAACGGCAACCTGCCGGGGGAAATCGTGAATGATCCGAACTTCTTGTTTATGGATCTCTCCGCCGGCTTGTTGTGGTTCAGCGTCTTTGATCAACACAATAATTTCTACTTCGGCGGCGCTTTCAGCCACTTGAATCGCGCAAACGTGTCCTTCGACCGCGAGACGCAAAACATCCCGCTGTACAGCAAATTTACGTTCCACGCGGGCGGTGAATTTGAAGTAGCACAGCGCGTGGGCGTACTACCGGGCGTGGTGACTTTCTTCCAGGGGCCTTCTTTCCAAGTCAATGTGGGGAACTCCTTCAAGTTCCTGCTCGGCAACAGCCGCCGCTACAACCAGGCCTTTCAACTGGGCGCATGGGCGCGTGTCTCCAATCGCCTGGATTCCGGCAAACTGATGGACGCCTTTATCCTGAGCACGCGTTTCGACTATGAAACGTTCAATATCGGCTTCAGCTACGACGTCAATACCTCGAATCTGAACCGCGCAACAAACGGCAACGGCGCCTTCGAATTTTCGCTGGTGTATAAAATCTGCGGTCCGGAAAAACGCGGGGTCTATTGCCCGAATTTCTAAAAAATTCTTCCCCAAGGCTAAAAAAAGAAGCCGTCTCTATATTTTTTGGCGGCTGACGTCGCCAAAAAATATTTTGAATTCGCATCCGATTTTTTGCTATTGCAAAGCAATACCAAAAAATCGGATGCGAATTTGTTATTTTGACTTGTTCGACAGCCTCTTTTTATGTATTGTTTATCCTAAACCGACAAGCTATGTTTGGCAGCAACAAAAGCACCGAGGAATCCAAAACCACCCCCCTCGCTTCGGGGAACGCCCTCAACGCCCTCGCAAAAGGCACGGAGGCGGAAGGTACGATGCGCTGTGAAAGTGACCTGCGCGTGGACGGCACGATGAAAGGCAAATTGTTCTGTAAGGCAAAACTGATTATCGGACCTACCGGCGTCATCGAAGGGGAGGTACAATGCCAAAACGCGGTGGTGGAAGGACGATTTAAGGGCATCCTGAAAGTAGCGGAACTGCTCCATGTGCGCGAAACCGCCGACCTGGAAGGCGATATCTCTACCAATAAACTCACCGTACAAAACGGCGCGCGCTTCAACGTTTCCTGTGCCATGGAAACCGGCGCCGCCAAAACGCCCGATCTTAAAACAGCCGGTCAGGATGCAAATAAAATCCCCGGAGGAAAAACGTAAGGACGCCCTGCGAGCCGTTGCCCTGTATAGCGGCATGGCATTTCAAATGCTTGCCGCCTGCTTGCTCGGCGTATTCCTGGGCCGTTGGCTGGATGCCATCATGCACCTGGAGCGCCCCATCTGGGCGGTCTCCCTAACGATCCTGTTTATGGTCGCTTCGCTGGTATCCATATTCCGGCAGATATTGCGCAACTCATGAAAACAAAGACGTTTTTCATAAAATTACTAATCCTATCCGGCTGCTGGATTGGGTTTCTTTGGATATTAAGCCGCGTTTTTCCGGCAGCAGACCCGCGTTTTTCTATTTCGCCCGCCGCTACGCTGCTGTTTATGGTGATCTGCTCCGGCCTGTACGCTGGTGGCCGCATCGCCCTGCGCCGACCGAGTCCGCATGCTTTTACCGGACTTGTGCTTTCCTCTGTTTTTATAAAAATGCTCGTAGCGCCCGTATTCCTGCTGATCTATAAACGCCTCGAACACCCGGAAGGAAAGTGGTTCGTGGGCATTTTTTTGCTGAGCTATGCCGTGTACACGGCCTACGAGGTGTGGTTTTTGCAAAAAATGGCGAAATCATAGCGCGTTTTTATGGCCCACATCGCCCGCCCGAAAAAAGGCGAATACGCCCCCGCACACGAATACTATCTCCAACTCGTGCCGCCGCGTACCGGCGCGGCCAAACTTTTACGCGATGGATTTAAAGTGGCGCAGGGGATATTCGGCGCCATCCCCGAAGCGCGCGGCAACGAAACGTATGCGCAAGGCAAATGGACGATCAAGCAGGTCTTAGTGCACTTGATTGATTTCGAACGGGTCATGTCCTTCCGAATCCTGTCGTTTATCCGAGCCGACCGGATCCAACTGCCCGGTTTTAATCAGGATTTCTGGATGGAGGAAGCGCATCCCGTCGACCGCGCGATCAAAGACCTGCTCAAAGAATGGAAAGCCGTGCGCGATAATACCTTGTTTCTGCTGCAACAATGCACCGAAGAACAATCCAGATTCCCCGGTAAGGCGGCCGGCTGGACGGTCACGCCGCGGGCCTTATTCTTCATTATCATCGGCCATCAGGCGCATCATTTGGCGTTTTTAAAACGTGCGTACTTAACCGATTGCATCTGAGCGCCAAGGACGCCGTTTTCGTCGGACGAAGCAATTTTTTGCAGCGCCGGGCGGGAAATAAAAACGCCGGAATTCATCTTCGCGATGAATTCCGGCGTTTTTGTATCTGTCCGCGCGCCTGCGGCTCGCTACTCTTCGTCAAATCGAAGTTCCCGAATCGTTACGCTGGTTCCGACGGTCTTTAGGTAAATGTACACCCGGTAATTCCCGCTTCCCGCAGCAAGATTGCCGATGCAATACTGATCGCTGCTCTCCCGGCTGGCGCCCTGGTGCACCTGCTGAAACGATTTGGGCTTGTGTTGATTAAAAAAAGCGCGCACAATCTCGGCGGCTTTGGCTTTCGGAACGAGTTGTTCATTGTCATTGACGGCAATTTCTACATTGTCGCCAAAATATTTCGACAAAGTTTCCACGTCCCCGGCGCTTAGTGCCTTGGAAATAGCCTCCAGACTCGGATTGCCTTGGTAGCTAAACGCACTAAACGGAAGAAACAGGAACAAAAACAGCAGTTTTCTCATAAGTTGTTTTCTAATTAAGATGTTGACCCTAATAAACGCTGATTGGGCTTTTTATTTTGTTTCTAAAAAGTTAAATTTTTCAAAACGGATCTGGTTTTTTACTTTAAAACTTTGAAATAAAGTGTAAAAGTTTCTGAAATCCCGAGCAGCCTTTCAGGTATCACACCCAAACGGCAAACACGCGCTTTCCCGCCGTTTCGATCCATTCCTGCCGCCAGGATTTGGCGGCGCTGTGGTCAAAGATCACGAGGAAGCCGGTGTCGAGGCCCAGGAGGTCGAGATAAGCGGCCAGTTGCGCGAGTCCGCGCGCGTGGGCGGCCTCGCCGCGCCAGACCTTGAGTTCGGCGACGTATCGGTGCTGGTAAAAAGTGATGACCAGATCGAGCCGGCGTTCTTCGGAAATTTGCGGTTCCTTGAAGCTGTGCCCGTGTCCGTTCAGGATAGGTTTTAAAAAGGCGAGAAAGAGCAGGCGACCCTGGCGCTCGAGGAAATCGCGGTCGTGCTTGCTGTACTCGGCTTTCATAAAGGATTGAAAGCGGAGGAGCGCTTTTTCCAGGTCAAGGCGATTACCGGGGGCGATCCAGGGGCCTGCGTGGAGCATAATATTGTGCGAATCGGCGCCGGTAAGGAGCTTGGACGACATGTAAGACGAGATGAACGCTCCGTATATGCGGTTGTGAATGGCGAGGCCGTCTGCTTCCTTGAAAATGCCGTGCATGACGCCCAGGCTGATCGTTGGATTGGATTGGACGAACGGGATTGCTTCCGCCTCCACGACGATGCGCCAAGTCAGATTATAGAGTTCCGGATAGTTTTCCAGATTTTTGATCAGGGAATCGAAGTTGGTATTGGTTTCGGTGATGAGCACGCCGGCGGCTGCGTCCACGTCTTCAGTCGTCCAGGCGCGGACGGTTTTTTCCGGCAGTATTTCTTCGTCGAACATTTTGCAGAGTTTGCTGACGAGGAAGGGGTAACCAGCGGTGTAGTGGAACAACCGCGCGGCGACAGCCGGGGCGTCGGTCTCCACCTGCCGGTCGGCGGCATACTCCTCGAGCATGGGCTGGATTTCATTGGGCTGGAGGTTCATATCCACCTTGAAATCGGCGGCGATATTCCAAGGCGAGTTATATTTTTGGTCGGCCTCGGGTCGGATTTTCGATTTGAGGGTTTTGACGTCGTGCACGCCCGCGAGCACGACGGCGTGGAAGGTTTGGTCGGAAGGAAAATACCGTCTCAGGTATTTATTTCGGAGCATCCCGAGAAAACTGATAAAGAGTTGGTTATTGCTGCTTTTATCCACTTCGTCAATCAGCAGCACCAATTTTTGTGGATTTGCCCGGGCGAATCGGGTAATTTCCTGGGAAAGTTGCGCCAGGGAATTTGTTTTTTGAGAGGCTTCCAACAACATTTCCGCCTGCCGGACGAGCCCGCAGTCTGCCATTTCCTGCGACATCAGGTTTAGAAAGACTTGGCAGAATTGGCTTTCTTCCTGAAACACGACATCGCCGATCCCTTCGAAGCTCAGATTAAACGCCATCCAGTCTTCGGAGCAGTTGAGCGCCTTGCTCAGTTGGAACAGCAGGGTAGTTTTGCCGTACTGCCGAGGGCGATTGATGACGAAGTAATCGCCGGCCTCCACCATCGCCAGGATACGGTCGAACTTCCGGGAGGTGTCCGCCATATAGTGTTGCGCGGGAAAACACGCGCCGGTGATGTTGAATTTTTTAGCCATATACAGGCAAAGATAGGCAATTTTCAGATCTGGACTGCGCCCTGACTGTCCGTTTGGGCTTTCTCACCCTCGACCTATTGCATTTTGTTTAAAATATGCTTATCTTTGTCCCTGTTTTCAAATGAAGATGCTTTTGCACAGAATATTTTACGACGTGCAAGACCCTTCTCTTTCTTGTACGTAAAATTTATTCATGAAATTTGACAATTTGGGGCTATCGGCCCCACTCCTCCGCGCGGTCAGCGAGGAAGGATACGACACCCCTACGCCTATTCAGGTACAAACCATTCCGCACATTTTAAAGAAAAAGGATATTTTGGGCTGCGCCCAAACAGGCACGGGTAAAACCGCAGCCTTTGGTTTGCCCATCCTTCAGTTGCTCGAGGAACAACCGGCGCCGGTTAAAGGCCCGGGCGCGCGTCCAATCCGCGCGCTGGTACTCACGCCCACC
The DNA here is from genome assembly GCA_032115775.1 of Saprospiraceae bacterium. Classification (GTDB taxonomy): domain Bacteria; phylum Bacteroidota; class Bacteroidia; order Chitinophagales; family Saprospiraceae; genus M3007. The sequence goes on from JAUMBL010000154.1 coordinate 27,118, forward strand.
CGCGAACTGGCGCTCCAAATCGGAGAAAGCTTCACAGCGTACGGCCGCCATACCCGCCAGAAAAGCCTGGTGATTTTCGGCGGTGTCGGACAAAAACCCCAAACGGACGCGCTGCATCGCGGCACGGATATCCTGGTGGCCACCCCCGGCCGATTGCTCGATCTCATGCAGCAGGGCTTTGTCTCGCTCCAACAGGTCGAAATCTTCGTGCTTGATGAAGCCGATCGCATGCTCGATATGGGATTTGTGCACGATGTTAAACGCGTGATTGCCAAACTGCCGACTCGGCGCCAATCGCTCTTTTTCTCCGCTACCATGGCGCCGGAAATCGTGAAACTCGCCTCAACGATCCTGACAAACCCGGAGCACGTGGCCGTCACACCCGTGTCCTCTACGGCCGAAACGGTGCAACAAGCCGTGTATTTTGTAGAAAAAGGAGACAAAAAACAGCTGCTTACCCACTTGCTGGAAGATAAAAATATCCCCACGGTACTGGTGTTCACCCGGACGAAACACGGCGCAAACCGCCTTGCTAAAGATCTGGAAAAATCGGGTATCCGCGCCGAAGCAATCCACGGCAATAAATCGCAAAACGCCCGCCAAAACGCGCTGCAACTCTTTAAAGAACGCAAATTGCGGGTGCTCGTCGCTACCGATATCGCCGCGCGCGGGATTGATATTGACGAACTGACGCACGTGGTGAATTACGAACTGCCCAACGTGCCCGAAACGTATGTGCACCGAATCGGCCGAACCGGCCGCGCCGGCGCCTCGGGTATGGCGATCTCTTTCTGCGAAATGGAAGAACGCCCGTATCTGCGCGATATCCAAAAACTGATCGGCCGCCAAGTGCCGGTGGTACACGGGCATCCGTATGAATCGGCCGGCGCAGAACCCGTGGTGATGTCGGCTCAACCCCAGCGCAACGCCCGGCCGCAACAGCAGCCCGAACGCCGCCAGGAACAACCACGCCCGCAGCGCCAACAGTCGGCTTCGGAATCGGGGCCTTCCAAATCCGCTAAACGCCGAAACCGTCGCCGATATGGAAATGCGCCCAAAGCGCCGCTAAATAATTAACAGCCGCTTCGTTACCGCCCCGTATCGCGCGCGAATCTGATATAAATACGCGCCCGAGGGCAATCCGCCGCGCTCCAAGGGCACTTGGTTGTCGCCTGCCGGAAAATACGTCTGATCCGCCACCGTTCGCAAGATCCTTCCGTTGAGATCCATCAGCAGGAGGGTAATGCGACCGGCGGCGGGCAGACGAAACTGTATAGTGGTCGTATCCCGGAAAGGATTGGGAAAGTTCGAAACCTGTATGTCGTTTTCGGACGCCAACGGGTGGGTGTTCGTGGACGTCGCCTTGAAAATCGGAAGGATCGGAAAATCGTGTTGCAATATGCTCTCCGGGTTGACGATCCCAAACCAATCCTGTAACGCACTGGCATACACCGACCGGAAATCGTGCTGCATTGGCAAATCCTGCGAACCTTGTACGCTTGCCGGTATCTGCGGGTTGTCGCCGATAATACCAGGAATGACGTTCTTGCCAAAAGCAAACATCGGCGCCGCTGCGCCGTGATCGGTGCCTAGGCTGGCATTGGCGGCAATGGTGCGCCCAAACTCGGAAAACGTCATGCCGGCTACCCGATCCGCCACACCCAACAGGTTGAGATCGTCCTGAAAAGCGCCAATGGCTTCAGAAACCCGCCGAAGTAGTACGGCGTGCGCGCCGACAGTCGGGTTGGACGCATCGTCCACTTGCTCGCTGTGGGTGTCGAACCCGTCCAAGGTCACCAGGTAAACGGGCGTTTTGAGTCCACCGCTAATGAGCTGCGCCACAATTTTCAACTGATCTGCCAGCGGATTTTGCCCCTGCGCAGGGTACAGCCCCGAGAGGTTTTGACCCACGTCGGCAGCCTCTTTGACGGCTGCGTAATACACCTGCGCCTGCTGAATGACCAGCCGGATGTAGGACAATTCGTCGCCGTATGGCGAATTGGGCGCCGGTTCCACTAAATCGTTCACAAACTGGTAAAACGACTGCGGGTCGGAAATGGCAAATCCCATCGGTACCGGATCGCCCATGAAGGTCAGGGAGGTCAGCGCGCCAATCTGAATAGCCAGCGGATCCGGCATGTCCGGGCTGGGATAGCCGGTAGGATAACCGGGGTATTCGGCCTGCAGGTAGCGGCCGACCCAACCGGTTCCCAGGAATTCGTCGGCGTCTGAAGCCGACATCCAGATGTCTGTGGACCGAAAGTGGGAGTAATCCTGGTTGGGATACCCTACATTTTGCACGACGGACAGATACCCGCCGTCGTACAGGCTGCGCATTTCCGGCATGGCCGGGTGGAGCGCGTTATGCGCCGTACCGCTCAGGCTGAGCGTTTGGCTTTGCGGGATCAGGATGCTTCCGCGCACATTGGCCAGTCGGTCGTACTGGTCTAATGGAATGAAGGTATTCAGGCCGTCGTTGCCGCCAATGAGTTGGATCAGCACCAACACGCGACCGTTGGGAACGCCGCCCGCTGCCAGTGCGCGCAAGAAAGGCAGCCGGGCGGTTGGATTGACGGCAAAGCCGTTCAAAGGGAAAGCGGCAGCGCCGGCAGCAATCCCGGCATACTGTAAAAAATTTCTTCTTTTCATAGTAGTTAGGCGAGTTGGTACTCTGCCAGGCTCATGATATATTTATGCAACAGCGCCAAGCGGCTGCGCACCGTTTCGTAGGCCATCTGGTCGAATGGATTATTAATATAGGTATTCCATGCGCTCGTCCAGTAGTAATCATTTGCCTGGCCGGAAAGCAGGATGCCGGTTTTGAGCAGCAATTTTTTCAAGGGCGATATCGCTACCGGCAGGAGCAACGCGAGCATATCGTCGAGCAGCAGGTTCGGATCCTCCGGATGGTCGAACTGTGCGGCGAAGGCCACGTGGTCAATCGCCATACGGTCGTTGTCTGTTTCATAATAATAAAACGACAGCACGTCGGTATAAATGTTGCGGTTTCGGATGGTGTCGCCGCTAATCCAGTTGCGGTAATACCCCGGCGCATGCCGGTAAGCGGCCCAGCCCGCCACATTGGGCGGTTCGCCAGGTAGCATCTGCATTACGTTGGCTGTGTAATTCAGGTATAAAAGCATTTGCCATTGATCCAGTAGCGTGGAGGCCGGAATAGGGAGATTGAAATTGCGCAGGGCGCCCACTACCAGTTCCAGCGGATTTTTGATGTAACAGCCTTTGTTGACGGCGTGGAAAAAATGCTCGCTTTTGAGCAAAGTTTCCACGACGGGGCGAATTTCATACTGTTCGTCCCGGAGTATTTGCGCCAGCGGAGCAATGATATTTTGCTCGATCGCGGCGTCAATTTTATAATATACAAAAAACCGGTACAGTTTGCGGCAAATAAACAGCGCGACTTCTTCCTTGTCAAAAATCATATCGAGTAGGGCGTCCAGCTCCGCTTCGCCGTTCGTGCTGCCCTGAATAATTGTCTGGTTGTAAAACGCGGAGAACTGCTTGTCGCCGGTATCATGCGCGTTGGGATCAAAATAGACGGCGCTGTTGAAAAAATTCACCCGCCAGCCGGTCAGCACCCGGGCAGCCGCCACCACGTCGTCCTCGGTATAATGGTCGGGATTGTCTTTCCCAATCGTGAAAAGCTCCTGTAGCTCCCGCGCATAGTTTTCGTCCGGCGCGGTTTTGTCATTCAGAAAACCGTTGAGGTAATAGAGCATCATCGGTTCGAGGGTGACCGCTCGAACTAAATCTTTGAAATTGCCGAGGGCGTATTCCCGCAGGCGCTGGTTGTAGAGGTAGTTGGGTCGGCCGACAAACACGGCAGATGCCTGCGTGGCAAAATGATTATGCCAAAAAAGCGTCATTTTCTCCTGAATATTGGCCTCCGTGTTGATCATGCGGTCGAGCCACCAGCCTCGCCAACTTTCGATACGGAAGCCTTCCGTGCCGTTGTCGAAATTGGGCGCGGCATTGACCCACGGCAACCCGGCCGGAACCTGCGGATCGGTATAGTCTGCTGTATTATAGTTGTTCACCGGCGGCGGTGGTAGGTTCGCGGGAAGATTTAGTACCCAATCCACCGCTGCATCCGCACTACCCGCGCCCAACAACGTATCCACCTGATCTTTGCGCGCGCCGAAGGTCGTGCGCCGGAGCAGATGCGCAGCCTGCGCGCGCGTCCAAGAGCCGGTGTAGGGCGTCAAATCGCCGCTGAGCGTCCAATCGGCGTCCGAATCGCGCGCGTCCAAGGGTACGGCCGATCCGTTGGGGGCGGGCAGCAGGAATTTGACTTGATGAAGAAACTGACGTCGGGATAGGGTGGGCATGGCGAATAGTTTATAAAAACGGGTAAATTTAATTATTTTTTTCGTAACTACTTAGCCGTCGCGTCTGAGACAAAAAAGGATCCATTTTTTGCCGCCTGTAGTTTTTGCCCGGAACCTAATCCGCAAAATAATAGCCAAAAATATTACCCGCCGCCGCGTCGCAAATACCCGGTAAAGCGTACCTTTCGCTCGGATTTACGCGCAGACGCAAGGGATATTCCGATGAAAAAACGCGTACCCGATCGCCGCAACCTTTATATGAAAAATATCGCAATCCTCACCGGCGGAGATTCCGCCGAACGCGTCATTTCGCTGAAAAGCGCGCGCGTAGTCAAAGATTATCTGCCGGCCGACGGCTACCGGGCCTTTCTCATTGACGTGGAAGGCGCCTCCTGGCGTGATCCGGAAACAGGCCGGGAGGTGGATAAAAACGACTTTAGCCTGCGCATCGGGGAGGAAAAAATTCGATTCGACTGCGTTTTCGCAGCCATCCACGGCAGTCCGCTCGAAAACGGCCGGATGCAAGGTTATTTCGATATGCTCGGCATCCCCTACACCTGCTGCAATGGCTTCGTCAGCGCGCTGACCATGGACAAGCACCACACAAAGGCTTTCCTTGCGCCGGAAGGCATCCCAATGGCGCCGTCCGCACTGCTTCGCAAAGGCGATACCCCCAATTATGCCAAACTGCTGGAAATGGGCTTGCCGCTTTTCGTCAAACCCAATACGCAGGGATCCAGCTTCGGCGTCACGAAGGTGAAAACACCCGACGAACTCCCGGCCGCTATCGAAAGGGTATGGCAATACGACGACGAGGCGGTGGTGGAAGGGTTTTTGGACGGCAGGGAGTTCTCCAACGGCGTCCTGCGCGTACACGGACAAACGGTGGCGCTACCGGTTACGGAGATCATTCCCGAGACTGAATTTTTCGATTTCGCCGCCAAATATGAGGGCAAATCGCGGGAAGTCACACCGGCCGATTTGCCGGAATTGCTCGCGATCCAGTGCCAGACGCGCTCCCGCCAATTGTACGAACTGTTGCGCTGCCAAGGGGTGGTGCGCTTCGATTATATCCTCGTGGAGGACTGCTTTTACTTTTTGGAGGCCAATACCATCCCGGGGATCTCGCCGGCAAGTATCGTACCGCAACAAGCGCAGGCGCACGGCTGGGAATTAGGCGCGTTTTTTGCCCTGCTGGTGGAGGAAGCGCTGGAAAATCACGCAAAATAACCAATCCCATTTTTAAAATAATACGTCATGCGACAACTGCTATCCGCATTTATCTTGCTGCTCCTATATTCCGCAGCCCTCCGGGCACAGTGCGGCGGGAACGAATCGGTCGTCCGACTGGAAATTGACCCGGATTTTTACTGGTATGAGGTCAGCTGGCGGCTTACAAACTTGGACGGCACGCTGTTATACGCCGAGGGCGAGCCCGCCGGCAGTGCGCCGCAGGTTTTTCAATACTGCGTACCGCTCGGCGCCTGTACGCGCTTTACCATACTGGACGAATACGGCGACGCCATGGCGCCGGACGGCAGCTACCGGCTGTTCGTGGACAGCGTACTGATACAGTCGTACGACGGCTACAACTACGGTTTCAGCGAGTCCGTGACCTTCAATTGCCCGCCCGGCGCCTATTGCAGCAATCCGCTGCCGGTGGATACCGGCTACCACGTCACGCCCGGCATCGAAGACGCCTGGTATCTCTTTACGCCGGCGGATACGGGTACGTACCAGTTGTCCACCTGCGGGCTTGGACTGGCGTGTCAGACTAAATTGTGGGTGTACGACCGCTGCCAGAACCTCCTCGTCAGCGACAATTACCTCGGGGCGATCTTTTATGCCGACGGCGGTTGCGACGCCGATCCGGCGGGCGCGCAGGCCACGCTGTTTCTGGCCGGCGGCAAGGAGTATTTTCTTCGCATCGGATACGATAAGCAGGTGATTTGCCTGGATACGATCGTGCCCATTCCGATCCCGTTTAGCCTGCAGTATGTCGGCCCGGTGGTCGGCTGCACGGATGTCAACGCCTGCAATTACCAACCCCTGGCGACGGTCGGCGATACCTGTATCTATCCGGGTGATCCCGAATGTCTGGATTTGCCCGATCTGATCGTGCTGGAGGATGTGCTGCGTAACAGCTTGGAACCCGATTTACTGCTCAACGCCGACGCTTGCGCGGTAGAGGAGGGCTGCCTGCGGGGCTTCGGCAACCGGTTTATCCTCCGTTTTACCTCGCATATCAAAAACAAGGGGATCGCCGATTATTTTATCGGAGAAACGCCGACGGATCCCAATACCCCCTCTGATCAGTTTGTGTACGACCCCTGCCACCAACACTGGCATTACCGGGGGTATGCAGAGTATGTTTTATTCGACCAGGAGGGCGTGATGATTCCGATCGGTTCGAAAAACGGTTTTTGCGTTTTTGATCTGGAGTGTCAGGATGGCGGCTCGCCTAAATTCAATTGTTCCAATATGGGCATCAGCGCGGGCTGCGGCGATATCTATGATGCCAGTTTGCCCTGCCAATGGGTGGACTTGACGGGTATCGCCGCAGGCCAATACACGCTGGTTGTACGCGTAAACTGGGATAAATCCCCGGATAAAACGGGCAGGGTGGAACTCGATTATCTCAACAACTGGGCGCAGGCCTGCTTCGAACTGAGCTACGACGCTCAGGGAACGCCGAATGTCGAAACGCTCGCCGAATGTCCGCAATTCACCGATTGCGCAGGGGAGGTTTTCGGCGCCGCGCAGCCGGATTGCAACGGGGTCTGCAACGGCGCCGCTGTGCAAGGCGACTGGAACCTAGACACCCTGCGGAATACCGCCGACGTCTCCGGGTACCTGTTGGCGGCCAATGCCGATACGCCCGCTTCCGGCGCTTGTACCGACCTGCATGAAAACGGCGTGATTGATGTCTATGACGCCGCGCTGTTGCAGGAATGCGTCCTGTACGCCGACGATATTCAGTACTGGGGCACGCGTTTCCCCTGCCAGTTTCCAGGCGGCGTTGAAAATCCGGCCGTCGCCCAAATTTTGCCGGGCACGCTGGATACGGTTGCAAAGACCTTCGAGGTACGGATACTCAATCCCGCCTGCTCCGTCCTCGGTTTTGAATTCAGCGTCAGCGGACTGACGATCTCCAGCGTGGAAAACCGCCGGCCGGAGTTTGCCGCCGACTGGCATTTCAATCCGGTAACCGGCGAAATACTTGCCCTCTCACCCTCGGAATCGCCGGTTGCTAAAAACTTACTGCCGAGCGCCCTGCTGCGTATCCGATACAGCGAACTGACGGCGCCGGAGGTCTGTATTAGCCAAATCACGGCAATCGTTAATGAATCGTATCAGCGATGCAATGCACAGATTTCCAACATACCCTGCGTCAGTACGGGCATTACCTCTACTACGAATCCGCCCGAATCCGCGGCCTCCCCGTTGATTGTCGTCCCCAACCCGGCGCTGGAAAATTGTACCTTGTATTTTCCCAATCCGCACAATGAGCCGATGCGTATCTACCTGCAGGATGCCATGGGCCGCGTTTGCCGGCAATTCGACGGTGTAAAAGACCAGTCGGTCGTGCTGGAACGCCGGCAGCTCCCCGCGGGTATGTATTTTATTACCGTGGAAAATAGCGCAGGGCGCAGGACTAGTAAACTGATCTGGCGGTAACAAGCAATAGTGACTTTTTGCGACAGGAATATCACTTCCGGAATTAACCCGACTGTGTCCCGAATAGTACCTTTGCCAATCAATCAAGTACCACACACAACACACAAGAATGGAATACCGTATCGAAAAAGACACCATGGGCAAAGTACAGGTGCCCGCCAATGTGTACTGGGGCGCGCAAACACAGCGCTCGATTGAAAATTTTAAAATCGCCCGCAGTACCAACAAAATGCCGATAGAAATTATCCGCGCATTTGCTTTTCTTAAAAAAGGCGCTGCCCTCACCAATTTTGACGCCGGGGTGCTGGCCAAAGAAAAATGCGACCTGATCTGCCGGGTATGCGATGAAATTTTGGAAGGAAAGTTGGACGATCAGTTTCCGCTGGTGGTTTGGCAGACCGGCTCCGGTACGCAAAGCAATATGAATGTAAACGAAGTCGTAGCGTATCGCGCGCACGTGCTGCACGGCGGACAACTAACCGACGAGCAAAAATCCGTCCACCCGAATGACGATGTGAACAAAAGCCAGTCGTCCAATGACACCTTCCCAACGGCCATGCACATCGCCGCGTATAAAATGCTAGTGGAGGTCACAATTCCCGGTATTGAAAAACTGCGCGACACCCTGAAGGCGAAGTCCGAAACTTTTATGGAAGTCGTGAAAATCGGCCGCACGCACTTTATGGACGCCACCCCGCTGACCTTGGGGCAGGAGTTTTCCGGCTATGTCGCGCAACTGGACCACGGCTTACGCGTCATCCGGAATAGCCTGGCGCACCTGAGCGAACTGGCGCTGGGCGGCACGGCGGTGGGTACCGGAATCAATACGCCTCCGGGATATTCGGAGCAAGTCGCGCAGCATATCGCCCGGCTTACCGGACTGCCTTTCGTTACGGCGCCGAATAAATTTGAAGCGCTGGCAGCCCATGACGGCATCGTGGAAAGCCACGGCGCCCTGAAAACCGTGGCGGTCAGCCTGATGAAAATCGCCAATGATATTCGTATGCTCTCCTCCGGACCGCGTGCCGGTATCGGCGAAATTTTTATCCCGGATAATGAACCCGGTTCTTCGATCATGCCGGGTAAAGTGAATCCTACCCAGTGCGAAGCCCTCACCATGGTGGCCGCGCAAGTGCTGGGGAATGACGTGGCCATCAATATCGGCGGTGCGAACGGACATTTCGAACTGAATGTCTTCAAGCCCCTGATGATTTATAATTTCCTGCATTCCGCTCAACTAATTGGCGAAGCCTGCGTTTCTTTCAACGATAAATGCGCCGCAGGCATCGAACCGCTCCACGAGAACATTCAAAAGCACGTAAACAACTCGCTCATGTTGGTTACGGCGCTCAATACCAAAATCGGTTATTACAAATCCGCAGAAATTGCGCAAAAAGCCCACAAAGAAGGGTTGACGCTCAAAGCCGCTGCGCTGGCCTTGGGGTATCTCACCGAGGCGGAATTCGATGCTTGGGTTCGGCCGGAGGATATGGTGGGACGCTGAGTAATTTTAGGATTAATTTTTTAACGCCATTTTTCTTGAACTATGAAATTGAAATTTTCACTCATTCTGGTTGTCTTTGCGGGTCTTGCAACCTGGTCGTCCTGTAAAAAAGAAGACGATGCGCCTGCGTGTACCGTGCCGAATCCTGCGGTTTTGCGCTACACCTCCAACATGAAAGCAATCATTGACGAGTATTGCATTTCCTGTCATTCCGGAAACGGCCCCGGCCCGGGGAATTACACGACCTACGAAGGTATTGAATCCGACCTGCACAACGGGGATGTACTGGAGACCGTCGTGATTAAAAAAACGATGCCGCAGGGCTTCGTCATGCCGCAGGCAAAAATAGACAGTATCAATTGCTGGATTCAGAACGGGCATCCGAAGTAAGCGCATGATTGGGTTTCGGTTTTGAAACGAGCGCGAAGCGTAGCCTCAAAACCGAAATCCCAATATACTCAAATTTGTTCGCTTCCCGTGCCGTCGGCGCTTCACCGGAGGATAGTCACGTCGCCTGCCAACTGCTCTATCGTTCCATCCACCCACTCAATTTGGAGCAGATAGGCGTACACGCCGGCGCCGGCGGACTGCCTGTCCGCGGCATTCCCATCCCAACCTGGCCAGGAATCCGGCGCAACCGCGCCCTCCCATGCATATATAAGTCCGCCCCAACGGTCGTAAATGGCGGCTGTTCGCAAGGTAATATTTGTATTTCCTGCGTAAATCTGCCAGGTATCGTTAATTCCATCATTGTTTGGACTAAATACATTTGGAATATATAGTTCCATAGTTCGCTTCACAAAGATGTACATGGTAGAAGAGGCTGTGCAACCGGCCGTGTCCCTGATCGTTACGGAAATGCTTCCGGAGCGCAAGGGGATCCATTCCTGCGTCAGACATGTGGCGCAGATAGAATCAGACAAGGGCTGCCAGGATATATCCGACCATAGTGTCAGATTGGTTACGGCCTCAATGCGAAGTACGGATCCTAACACGATACTGGTGTCGGGCGGCAGTGCAATCGCAGGGAGGAATGTGGGCTCTACCACAAGGAGCGTATCCGTTTGACAACCCTGGGAGTCTTCCAATGATATGATATAGTCGCCTTCCGGTAATCGAACATTGCTGCCGGTTACAGGCCATCCATCAATTTTTAGCAAATAAGGCGCAGTTCCTCCGCTGCCTGTCCAAATTAATGTCGCAGGTTCTGTCCTACAGGCTGGGCGATCGGTCTGTACCTGAAGTGCAATTGGTGCAGTGGCGGTCAAATTCGCCGTTAAAATTTCAGAATTCCCACCGCCGCTTCCGGTAATCGTGACGGCGTAATCTCCCGCCGGTAGTCCGGTGATCTCAATTTGTTGGTTCAGATTGTATATTACCCCTGTACCAGCATTTCCGAGATTGTTCGACCACTGAAAGACGAAGGGTGGCGCACCGGCCAAAACCTCAAGGGACAATCTGCCGTTGGCGATATCCGCGCACCCCGGGTTCTCCGGCTTCAGGATTGTCTGCTGTACGCAGTTTGTCGAATCAAAAAAGGTCGTGGTGACGATCACAGAATCACAGCCGAATTGGTTGGTCAGGGTTTGTACGCTGACGCCCGTTTGGGTCGGATCGCAGCTAGTCGCCGCCAGTTGTGTAGTATCTGGTTGCAGGAGCGCGGTGGTGGTAATGACGATGGAATCACAACCGAATTGGTTGGTCAGGGTTTGTACGCTGACGCCCGTTTGGGTCGGATCGCAGCTGGTCGCCGCCAGTTGCGTAGTGTCTGGTTGTAAGAGCGCGGTGGTGGTAATGACGATGGAATC
>JAUMBL010000155.1:0-5999 GCA_032115775.1 Saprospiraceae bacterium
CCTCGGCGCTTTTTTTGAATCGCATCTGGAACAAGGCCTCGACGCTCAATTCCGGCTTTTGCAAACCCTCTGCGGTTTGTTTCGGCGCTACGAGCCCGCCTTCCCCTTCGGAAATGCGCTGGAGCGGTTGCTGCCCGAACTGACTGCGGGCAGCGCGCTGCAGCGCGCCTGCGCCGAACTCGAACAAGCCGTGCAAAAGCGCGATGCCGCAGCGGCAGAGCGCCGGCTGGCCGATCTCATGCAACATTTCGCTTTCCTGACGCAATACCGTATGGCGTCGCTCAAGAAAATCTCCTACCGCCAACTCCGCAACGGCCAACCCGAATACCTGCACCGATACGTGGCGCTCGGGATAGACATAAAATACAGCGAAGACGCCGAAAAAGGCCGCTGGGTCACACTCGGCGAACAAACCCCCGCTGTGCTCTTATACCAGGGCGAGGATTACCAAAACGGGATTAACCTGTTCCCGTTCGTTGTGGATTACAACGCCCTCACCTTCGAGCAAGGCGCCAAAATCTGCTTTTACAGCGCCCGCGACCTGGGCGACGCCGGCGCGCTGGAATACCGTTTCCTCGGCGACAGCAGTATCCTGCGCATCGAAAAACAAGGCGTACAGACGCCCCAGGCTAAACTGGACGAGCTCATGATGAACCCTGATCTGCTGAAAGCCCTCAACCTCGACTGTGTGGTGGACGGCTTCCACGAGGCCCGACTGGCTATATCCGGCAACCAAAACGACTTTTTCGACAATCTCTGAAAACCCTCGCCATGACGGAGCAGACAAAATACCCGTTCAAATTTCTCGACGCGTACGCTCGCGAGGATCGCGATATCTTTTTCGGTCGCGACGAAGAGGTGGAAGCCCTCTACCAGATGGTGTTCCAAACCGACCTCATCCTCGTGTACGGCGCTTCCGGTACCGGCAAAACCAGCCTGATCCAGTGCGGCTTAGCCGCTAAATTCCAGCCCTACGAATGGCTGGCGCTCAGCATCCGCCGCGGTGACAACCTCAACGAATCCCTCGAAAAAGCCCTCGCCGCCTACGACGATCCCGAAACGCTGCCGCCGGCAGGCGACAGCCTCGACTGGCTCACGGACACCGGCGATGCGCCCGCGCCCGCGCCTATATCGCCCGCAGCACGGCAACTAAAAAATCTCTATTTGCGGCATTTTAAACCCGTTTTTCTCATTTTTGACCAGTTTGAGGAATTGTACATTCTCGGTTCAAAAGCGGAACAAAACCGCTTTGTGGATACCGTGCGCGAAATCCTGCGCATCGAACAGCCGGTGAAAGTACTGCTCAGCATCCGCGAGGAATACCTCGGCTACCTGTACGAGTTCGAACGCAAGGTACCCGAACTACTGCGCAAAAAACTGCGCATCGAACCAATGAACATCGAAAAGGTGCAGACGGTGGTGCAGGGCATCAGTCGCCTGCCGTACAGCAACGTGCACCTGCAAAAAGGCGCGGAGGCCGCCATCGGAGAAGGAATTTTTGAAAAACTCAAAGAGCGCGAAAACGTACTCACCATCGAACTACCTTACCTGCAGGTGTTCCTCGATAAACTCTATCTCCAGATTACGGGCGATCGCTCTCGGCAGGCCACTGCCGAAATTACCTTGGACGAACTCCGGAAAATGGGCGATATCGGCGACGTGCTGCGCAATTTCCTCGACGACCAGGTGCAGGAAAACGCCCGCACGCTCAACGTCCCGATCGAAACGGTTAAAAAACTGCTGGCGCCCTTCGTTACCCTCGACGGCACCAAGGAACCGCTCTCGGCCGACCAACTGCATGCGCGCCTGCCCGAACTCGAATCCGCGTTCATCACCCGCAGCCTGCAGGCCTTCCAAAACAGCCGTATCCTGCGCTACGACGAAAAGGAACAGCGCTACGAAGTCGCGCATGACTCGCTCGCCCGCCAAATCGCTACCTATCAGGACGCCGAGGATATCGCCCTGCAAAAAGCCACCCAAATGCTCCGAACCCAGATGCTGCTGGAGACCGACCGACGCGAGGTGTTTTCGGAAAAACAACTGCTCTTCATGGAGCCATACCTGCCCAAAATAGAACTCGCCGGCGAGGAACAGGCCTGGCTGGAACACAGCCGGGCGTATTGGGAGGAAGAAAAATTGCGGATCCAACAAGAAAAAGAAGCACAACTCGCCGAAGCCCAGCGCCAAGCGGAACAGGAACGGGCGCTGCGGGCAGAATCGGAAAAACAGCGCGCCATCGCGCAGGAAAATGCAGCCCGCGCCCGCACCCGCACCCGACTCGCCCTGCTGGCCTTGGTGGTGGCCGTGGCGCTGGCGCTGGTTGCAGGGTGGAGTTATGTGCAGGCGGAACAACAGAAAGAGTTAGCGGAAACCAAAACAAAAGAAACCGCCGCCGCGCTCAAAAAAGTCGAACAGGAAAAAGCGGCTACGGAAGCGCAACGCAGCATCGCCGAAGCGCAACGCGGGATCGCCGAAACAAAAACCCGGGAAGCGGAATCAAACCTGCAACTGGCGGATGCTAATCTGAAAAAAGCCCAGGCCGAAGAGGCGCGGGCCCGGGCGGCCTTGGCGCAGGTGGAAAAGGAAAAGGCGGCTACGGAGGAGCAGCGGCAGGCCGCACAAACGAATTATGAATTGGCGCAGGAAAAAACCCGGGAGGCTGAAAAAAATGCAGAGGAAGCCCGCGCGGCGTACAAAAAGCAGCAGGCTGCGCTGGAAGACATCGTCCGGCTTACCTTGGTCGAAGTGGATCGCCTGATTTACGACCTGAATTACGACGCCGCGCATGAAAAAATCCGCACGATCCAAAACCTCGGCGTCTCGAAGCCAGCGGTGCGCGATGCTTTGCTGGAACTTGCTTTTTGGTATGCGGAAACGGGCATGCAGGAACCCGTCTGGGGCATCCTCGATACCGCCTATTTGCTCGCAGACCGGCCGTCGGCCGACCGCTCTATCGGGCCGCGCGCGGCCATCCGCGCACTGAATGCCGCCAAAGACAGTTTCTTGCAGCAACGTTATTACCCGGTGATGGCAGATATTCCCGGCGGAACCTTCGATATGGGCAGTGAAACCGGAGATTATAATGAAAAACCCGTGCACAAGGTATCCCTTGACGCCTTCCAACTGGCGCGCACGGAAGTCACCTGGTGGCAGTATGCGCTGTATTGTCGCTCCGAGAATAGGGAGCTGCCGGAGGCGCCTTCTTGGGGGCGGATAGGGGACAATCCGGTGGTGAATGTCGGTTGGGACGATGCGGCAGCCTTCTGTACCTGGTTATCCGAAAAAACCGGCTCTACTTACCGCCTGCCGACCGAGGCGGAGTGGGAGTACGCCGCCCGCGCCGGAACCGACTGGGAGTACGCCGGCTGTAATACGTACGAAGAACTCGGCGATTACGCCTGGTACGATGCAAACAGCGAGAACCGAACCCGCGGCGTCGGTCGTAAAAACCCGAATCCTTTCGGTTTGTACGATATGAGCGGGAATGTGTGGGAGTGGTGCTGGGATTGGTATGGGAATTATTCGGCGGAAGTGCAAAACGATCCGAAAGGGCCGGATCAGGGCGATGACCGCGTGTATCGCGGCGGCGGCTGGAGCGGCGGCGCCTGGGCTTGTCGCGTGTCGTTCCGCAGCTTCAACTCGCCGGGCAACCGTGGCGACTTTCTCGGCTTCCGCCTCGCGGCGTCCCCTTCCAGGTAGTGGATGACCTTTCCGGCCATCTATTGATCTGGAAGCCCGCGGCAGGCGTCCGGTGCGCTGCGGCGGAACGGAGCAAGGCGGGGGGCCATTAAAGCCCCCGCCGGCGGAGTGGAGTGGCAGCGCACCGGTGGGGGGAGATCGGCAGGGAGTGCGATGCCGAACTCCGGGCTTCAGCCCGGGGACTGCGGGACTGCCTCGGCTCGTGGAGGGTGTATCATAAGTCCGTGAAAGCCCCGTTAAGCAAAAAATATTTTGTTTGGTTGCCTGTTTTTTTGATTTTTTTTAGAAAAATCAAAAAAACAGGCAACCAAACATTATTTTATTTCGCCGCCGGAGGCGGCGAAATACTTGTGATACACCCTCTTAGTCATGCTCGCGCGGGAGTGCGATGCCGAACTCCGGGCTTCAGCCCGGGGACTGCGAAGCCGCCCCGGCTGAAGCCGGGCTACACCTCCCCCGACACCCAGTCGCGCACCGATTTCTTCTGCGTATCAAAGCTGATTCCCACGCCGATAATCGGTTTGTTTTCGAGCCGGAACTTATCGGCGTATCCTTTTTCCCGGATTTGCGCCAGCGCCGCCTCGGCGGGCTGGTCAATTTTGAATTCCAGCAGATAAATGTGCGCGGGCGTACGCACCACCGCGTCCATTCGACCATTCGAGGTGTGCACTTCGCTGTCCATAAACAGCCCCAGATATCGGAAATGCAGGTGCACCAGTGCATGGTAAAAATGCTCCCCCTTGCCGTCGAGCAGGTGGTTGGGGACGTCTTTGAGCATCGAATGGATGATTTCGACTACCCGGGCGAGGTCATTGCGTTGAAATGCCTCCCGGAGTTGCAACACGGGTTGCAGGCTGTCCACCGGCGGCTGGTCGAGCAGTGCCCCGATCAGGTGGCTGGTCATGGCTTGCTCCACTTCGCGGTTGGGGTAATCCAGTTCGAAAAGCCCAACCTGCCAGTCTATTTTTTTGATCGTCAGGTAGCCGGTCTGAAACAGCAGCGAGCGGATCTCCAGGTTGTCGAGCGTGTAGCTTTCGAATAATTGTTCGCTGACTTTGAGTTGGTTCAGGTTGAAATAGCCGGCCGCTTTGATTTTGTGTATCAGGAAAGACGGCGTGCCGGTTTTGAACCAAAAATCCTGAAAGACGCCTTTTGAAAAAAAATTGAGGATGGAAAATGGATTATACACATACACCTCGCCGTCCCAGGTATATCCATCGTACCAGCGTTTAATCTCGGCGAGCAGCGCCTCCCGGGTTTGGGTCTTGTGTTTTGCAAGATAGCGGTCTATCCAGGGCGAAAAATACTGTTCCAGTTCCGCCTGCGTATAGCCTGTCAAGTCGCTGTAATTGGAATCCAGCGTAATATCATTCAGGTTGTTCAAATCACTGAACACGCTCACCTTACTGAATTTCGACACCCCGGTGATCAGCAAAAATTCCAGGTACGGATCGGCGCTTTTGAGGATGCTGTAAAAATTTTTGAGGATGCGCTGGTGTTCGAAAGCCGTCGGCAGTTGCTCTTTTTCCAGATAATCAATCAGCGGTTTGTCGTACTCGTCAATCAGCAGCACGACCTTGCCTTTTTGGACGGACAATTCCCGGATCAATTCCCGAAATTTTTGATCGTATTCGCGTTCCGTCAGGGTGATGCCGTGCAGCGCTGCCTGTTCGCCGAGCGTTTTGTGGAGCGCGGATTCCAGTCCGCCCGTATTGTATCCTATTTCATTAAACTGAATATGCACCACCGGGCGCGTCCGGCTCCAGTCCCACTGGTCTTCGATCCACAGTCCGGCAAACAGCGTCCGGTTTCCCTCGAAGAGTTCCCGGATCGTGGAGAGCGTCAACGATTTGCCGAAGCGGCGTGGGCGGGAGAGGAAGTAGTACTTACCGGAAGATACCAGTCGGTGAATCTGCGCTGTTTTGTCCACATACAGATAGTCATTCTCCCTTATTTCGCTGAACGTTTGTATGCCGATCGGTAATTTTTTCATAAAAGCGGGTACTTGGAGACAAAGTTACGATTTTTTTGGTGCGGTGGCGGGGGGAGTTGTTGCCGGGCAGTTGTGGGGGGAAACGCGCCTTGGAATGCACTATCCAACGCGCTCGTAGCGTGGACGAGGCTCTACGGGATGACAAGGAGTGGGTATGGCGCCCCCCAGGAACGAAAACGCGCTAAGCGGCGCGGTCGCTTTAAGACAAGGCTACACTTCCGCCGACACCCAGTCGCGCACCGCTTTCTTCTGCGAATCGAAACAGATTCCCACGCCGATAATCGGTTTGTTTTCGAGCCGAAACTTG
>JAUMBL010000156.1:0-8337 GCA_032115775.1 Saprospiraceae bacterium
TTCTTACAATCGGCGATGAAATTCTCATCGGACAAATCACGGATACTAATTCGGCCTGGATGAGCCGCGAACTCAACCTCCGGGGATTTCGGGTGGTGGGCAAAAGTTCGGTCTCGGACACCCGGGAGGCCATCTCCGAGGGCATTCGGCACGCAGCGTCCCAGGCCGACGTGGTGATTATGACGGGCGGATTAGGTCCGACCAAAGACGATGTGACCAAAAAAACCTTGTGCACGCTTTTTGATTCCGGGTTAATTTTTCACCAGGAGGTGTACGACCGCATCGCTGCGTATTTTGAAAAAATTGGTCGTCCGATGCAGGCATCCGTGGGCGAGCAGGCGATGCTGCCGGAGCGAGCGGTGATTTTGCCCAACAAAGTGGGGACGGCTTCCG
This sequence comes from Saprospiraceae bacterium, assembly GCA_032115775.1. Taxonomy (GTDB): domain Bacteria; phylum Bacteroidota; class Bacteroidia; order Chitinophagales; family Saprospiraceae; genus M3007. Next base: position 394 of record JAUMBL010000156.1, read on the forward strand.
GTATGTGGTTTGAGTCGGCGGTTAAAATATATATCTCCCTGCCGGGCGTGCCCTTTGAAATGGAATACCTGATGACGGCGGAGGTGTTGCCGCGTTTACAGGCGCGTTTTCCGGGTCGGCCTATCGTACACCGCACCCTGCTGACGGTCGGCGCGGGCGAGAGCGCGATTGCGCAGCGCCTTGAGGTCTTCGAATCGGCGTTGCCGCCGCACATTCGGCTGGCCTATTTACCCGCGCTCGGTCAGGTGCGGCTGCGGCTCACCGGCTGGGGGGAGGGTACGCGCACGGCGGAAAGCCTGGCGGCACTGGAGCAGGAAGTAGAAGCGCAGGCGGCGGTTTTAACCGGCTTGCTACCCGAAATCCTATTTGGTCGCGAAAGCGACACCCTCGAGCAAATCGTCGGGCGCCTCCTGCAAGCGCGCGGCCTGCGATTCGGCACAGCCGAGAGTTGTACCGGCGGCTACGTCGCCCACCTGATGACCAGCGTGCCTGGGTCTTCCGCATACTTCCAGGGCGCCGTGGTGGCTTATTCCAATGCGTTGAAAATGCGTTTGTTGGGCGTGCCCGAACAAACACTCCTCGAGCAGGGCGCCGTCAGCGAAGCCACCGTGCGCGCCATGGCCGTCGGCGCTTTGGACGCCCTGGGCGTGGACGTCGCGCTGTCCATTTCCGGCATTGCCGGCCCCGAAGGCGGCACGCCCGACAAGCCTGTCGGCACGGTGTGGATGGCGGTGGCCGATCGCCGTAGCGGCGGCGTCACGGCGGTGAAGCATGTTTTTGGACGGGATCGGGCCAAAAATATTCATTTGGCGGGTGTGTATGGATTGGATTTGGTGAGAAAAATTTTCTGAATGCGGATTTTCGGGAATTATATATTTTTGTGCTTTGACTGTACTTTCTAACAACACAATAATCGGCCTTCCGCCGGCGCGTCGTATAAAAAACGACCGGCGTTTCGGGTGGCCGGCCGAAGACTGCAAATTAAAGCCAACCGTATGAACCGTTTCGTACTTCTGCTCCTGCTTCTGCCGCTGTTTGCCGGCGCGCAAACCCAAGCGCTGCCCATTTTGTGCGGCAACGAGGTATTCGATCAAATGTTGGATGCGCACTACCCGGAACTCCGGGAATCCTTCCTCGAAACATTTGCCCAAACGGCCACAGCGCCCGTTGCGGCGAACCGGACGCCGCTCAAAATCCGGGTCGTGGTGCATGTAGTCTGGAAAAGTCCGGAGGAAAACCTACACGACAGCATTGTGCTGAGCCAGCTTGCCGTTTTGAACGAAGACTTCAACCGCCAAAATCCGGATACCGCCGATCTGCGACCCGCCTTCCAGCCGGTGGCCGGGAACCCGCAGGTGCAATTCGAACTCGCCGACATCGTGCGCGTGCAAACCACCCAGAATTTTCAACTCAACCTGCTCGGCAACGAGATACTCTCCAATCTAAAAAGTACGGCCTCCGGCGGCAGCGACGCTTGGGACACCGAGTCGTACCTCAATATCTGGATTTGCAAGATTCAGCCCATCGCTTTCGGCGGTATCACGCTGGGTCAGGTGCTCGGATTTGCTTTTCCGCCCAACAATTTGGGCAACTGGCCCGCCAACAGCGGCGCGCCGAGTCCGGGACAGGACGGCGTGGTGCTCGATTATCGCACCGTGGGCCGCAATAATCCTTATCCGCTTCCCGTGCCGGGCGGTACGGGAAATTTGGCGATCCGTGGTCGCACCGGTACCCACGAAGTCGGTCACTATCTCGGATTGCGGCATATTTGGGGCGACGGCGGATTGTTTGGGCTTCCTAACAACTGCATGGAAAGCGACGGGATCGAGGATACGCCTTTCGCCAATGCGCAGTCGGCCTTCGATTGCAATAAAACCCGCAATACCTGCACCCAAATCGAACCTTTTTACGGCTTGGATATGCCCGATTTGGTAGAAAACTACATGGATTACTCCAGCGAGAGCTGCATGAATATGTTCTCGCAAGGCCAGGCAAACCATATTCGCAATGTGCTGAACGGGCCGCGCAGCGGCCTGCTCCAGACTTCCTCCTCCACGCAAACGCCCGTTGTAGCAACCGACCGCCTGCGTGTGCTGCCCAATCCCGCCGGCGAAGAGGCTCGGCTGCAACTCCGCCTCGAACAGTCGGAATACATAACCTGCCGCCTATTCAGCGCTGATGGCCGGCTGCAGTGGCAGTCGCCCGCCCTGCTTCTCCAAGCCGGTCGGCACGATATTCCGGCGCCCGTCGCGCAACTTCCGCCCGGCTTGTATTACCTGCGGGCAGGAAATTATGCGGCGCCTTTTGTGAAGTTGTAAGGATTGCAACGGGGGGATAAAATAATAGCGCGGGATTAGAATAATGTCACTAGAATAATGTCACCCCTTCGGGGTTTTGGCGCCTGTTTTTTGATTTTTTTTTAGAAAAAATCAAAAAACAGGCGCCAAAACATTATAGTATTTCGCCGCCGGAGGCGGCGAAATACTTTTTGCACACCCCCATTATTCTATACTGCGGTAGATTTCCAGCGCCCTTGGCGGAACACCCAAATCGCCGCCAGCGCCATTGCGCTTTCGGAGAGCACAATACTCCAGTACACCCCCGTTTGTCCCCAGTTAAAATACAGCGCCAGGAGCCAGGCCAGGGGAATTTCCATGAGCCAGAAGCAGACGAAATTGAGGATCGTCGGCGTGCGGGTATCGCCGGCGCCGTTGATGGCTTGCGTGACGATCATGCCGAAACCAAAAAACACATAGCCACAGGAGATAATGCGCATGGCCAGAGCGCCTGCCTGCACCACGGCGGGGTCGGCGGTAAAAATCCGGACGAGCCAGGGCGCTCCGATCAGGTACGCCACGCTGATAACGGCCAGGAAAGCGACGGTGAATTGCGCGCTGCGCCACACCGATTTTTCTGCGCGTTCCGGGTGGCCGGCGCCGAGATTTTGGCCGACCAGGGTAGCGGCGGCGTTGGCCATGCCCCAGGCCGGGAGGATACTGAAGATAATAATTCGGATAGCGATGGTATATCCGGCGACGATCGCCGGGCCCAGTCGCCCGAGGATACCGATTAGCACAATCCAGCTGGCCGAAGAGATCAGGTATTGTCCGGCGCCGCCGGCGCCGATTCCCAGCAGGCGGGCGATCACCGCCGCTTTCGGTCGGAAATGCCGGCCTTGGAGGCGGATGATTTTACTGCCTTTAAACAATTGGTACAGCTGATACGCCACGCCGGCCGAGCGGCCGATGGTGGTGGCCACGGCGGCGCCTAGCAGGCCCATTTCCGGCACGGGTCCCCAGCCGAAGATAAAAACGGGATCGAGTACGATATTGACCGCATTGGCGATCCAGAGTGCGCGCATGGCCGTAGCGGCATCGCCGGCGCCCCGGAAAATACCGTTCAGCATCCACAGCAGCAGGATCGGCAGGTTGGCGGTGAACAGCAATTGGGAAAAGCGATAGCCGGCTTCCGCGACCGCCTCGTCATGGGCCAGGATGCGCAGGATATCCTTGGCAAAAAAGAAGCCGGGCAGGGCGATCAGTGCGGAAAGCGCCAGGGCGACCAGGATGGTTTGCGCGCCGGCTTCAGCCGCTGCTTCTCGGTTGCCTTCGCCGATGCGGCGCGACACCATGGCTGTGGCGGCCGAGCTGAGTCCGATGGCCACGGAATATACCAGCGTCAGGACAGATTCCGTCAGACCCACGGTGGCTACTGCTTCGATCCCTATTTTGGCGACGAAAAACGCGTCCACCACGGCGAACAGCGATTCCATGGCCATTTCGAGGATCATAGGAATAGACAGCAGCACGATGGCCCGGTCAATGCTGCCCGTCGTATAGTCTTGTTCCGTACCGATCAGCGATTGGCGGATCAGTTGGACCCCTGCGCGCAAGCGACTGGCGGGCCTGGCCGGCGGCGTAGGCATATCCTGCATAGAGCGGTGGAGGCGGTGTTTATTTCAGGTTGTGTAAAAGCCCTTTGATTCTTTTCGAATTAAAAAAAAGACAACTATTTTAAATTTTATTTCGCCGCCGAAGGCGGCGAAATAAAATTTACACAACCCCGATTATTTTACCCAGACGTACGTTTTTACGTCTTCGGCGGTTACCGTATTATCGCACAGGATCAGCAGGCGTTCCACCACATTGGCGAGTTCGCGGATATTTCCGGTCCAGTTATGTTCTTGCAGCGCTTTGATGGCTTCCGGCGCGAAATTTTTGGGCGGGTGCCCGTAGTCGTCGCTGATGCGGCGGTTAAAGTGTTCGATCAGCAGCGGGATATCTTCGCGTCGGGCGTTGAGTGCGGGTACCTGCACCACGATGACCGCGAGGCGGTGGTAGAGATCTTCGCGGAATCGGCCCTCGGCGATTTCCTTTCGGAGGTCTTTATTGGTAGCGGCGAGCACGCGCACGTCCACCTTGATTTCCTTTGAATCGCCCACGCGGGTGATGCGGCTTTCTTGGAGGGCGCGGAGCACTTTGGCTTGGGCGTCGAGGCTCATATCGCCGATTTCGTCTAGGAAGAGCGTGCCGCCGTTCGCCTGTTCGAACTTACCCGGGCGGTCGGCGATGGCGCCGGTAAACGAGCCTTTTTTGTGGCCGAACAGTTCGCTTTCGATGAGTTCGGAAGGTATTGCGGCGCAATTCACTTCCACCATCGGGCCGTCGGCGCGGTGGCTTTTTTCATGAATCCATCGGGCGACGAGTTCTTTTCCGGTGCCATTTTCGCCGGTGATGAGCACCCGGCTATCGGATGGCGCGACCTTTTCCAGCAATTTTTTGATTTGCATGATCGGCGCGCTTTCGCCGATAATATTGACCCCTTTGCCCGCCATTACTTTTTTCTGGAGCACCTTGGTGGTGGTGACCAGTTCAGATTTTTCCATGGCATTTCGGATTGTGATGAGCATGCGGTTGAGGTCGGGCGGTTTGGAAATATAATCGAAGGCGCCCTTTTTCACGGCGTCCACGGCCGTTTCGATATTTCCGTGGCCGCTGACCATGACCACCGGCGTTTCCGGGCTCAGGATTTGCAGGCGTTCGAGCGTTTCGATGCCATCCATTTTAGGCATCTTGATATCCATGATCACCACATCGTATTTTTCTTTTTGCACTTTTGCGAGGCATTCGAACCCGTCCTCCGCTTCTTCCACGTCGTATTGTTCGAATTCGAGGATTTCGCGCAGGGTGCGGCGAATCGGCATTTCATCATCAACTACCAGAATTTTGGCCATAATGCGCTATTTTTGGACTTTTAAATCGGTGAATTTTGGAATATTGTGCGGGCGGGATCTGCGGATACCTTATCTCCGGCCGCGTGATTATTATTAATTTTTGTAAAAACGGATAGCAAAGAAAATGCGCTTTCGCCAACTTTGAGATATTTTAAAAAATTTTTGTGTTCGGATTAAAGTAATTTTAAGGTTTAAAATACTTTATTTTTTTGATTATCATGCAGTTAAAAATATTTTTAACCAAAAAATAATGCACATGGCATCTAAAATTACCTTCTGTGGCGTTTTATTTTTTTTCATGGCCGCCCATTTGTCCGCCCAATGGGGCATTGTTCGCGAGACCGAGCGCAGCATGTCTGCCGGCAACCGGCCGTGTTTCCGCGTAGAATTTTCCAACATCGAACCAGGGGTTGTGGTTGACACCTGGAAAGAGTTTGTCCGCAAGACCTTTGATGCCCGGGTGAAAAAAGACCGCAAGGGCGACGAGTACGTTGCGTCGGACGCCCGGGCGGATTATATCACGCTCGAGCGCTTCACGATTTATGCGCAAGTTGAAAAAATCGGGGCGACGACGGCCTTGCACGCGTGGTTCGACATGGGAAACTATTTTCTCAGCAGCCGAGAAAACCCCGATGGCGCCCGGGAAGCGGCCGACGTCTTGCGGCAGTTTTACTACGACACGCGCCGAAACGCCATCGCGGAGGAGCTCAAAGCGGCGGAAAACCAGCTGAAAACCATGGAATCCCAGCTCAAAAAATTTGAACGCGACAACGACGCGTTGTATAAATCCATCGAGGATTACAAGGCGAAAATCAAAAAGGCAGAAGAAGATATTTTGAAAAACACCAAAGAGCAGGAGGTGCAGATTGTGAATATGGGCGCGCAAAAGCGGAAGATGGAGGAGATTCGGGCGCGGATGCAGAATGTGGAGAATGAGCGGCAGTGAGGGGGGGGTGATTTGACGAACTGCGGGTTTCCGCCTCGGGGACTGCGGCAAGCCTCCTCCCGCACGCACCCTTCAACCCGAACAAAAACGCCTCCGCCCCAAAATTTCACCCGCCCGCTCACAGAAAAAACGCATATCTTTGTCCCCGATTCCCCGTCGTTTCGTGAAATCGGCCCGCCGGAAAAATGCCGGTAACACGCTAACTTGTTTTTTAAGAGCATGTTTGGAATTTTTGCCGAAGGCAAAAATAGGGGCATTTTTTGTCAGTTTTTGCCTTTTTGAAGGAGCATAGTCGGGGCTACGTGACTGAAAAAAGGTGGGAAATGGCGCAAAATGAACCGTTTTTGACCCGGCGAGAAAATTCCAAACATGCTCTAAGTGCAATAATTATGAAGCAAACAATTTTGGGAGCCGGTGGCTCCATCGCGGTGGAACTTGCCAAATACCTGAAGAATTACACATCCGACATCCGATTGGCAAGCAGAAATCCGCGGCCGGTGAACCCGACGGACACGGTGTTTTCGGCTGATCTCACCCGCAAAGAGGAATTATTCAAGGCGATTGAGGGTTCGAGCGTAACCTACGTCACCATTGGATTTGCGTACGATACCGGTGTATGGAAGCAGTACTGGGCGCCGTTCATGCAGAACACCATTGCGGCATGCCTCGAATACAATTCCCGGCTGGTGTTTTTTGACAACGTCTATGCGATCGGCGGAGACAATGTCAAGCATATTACCGAAAGTTCTCCCATCAGTCCGACGAGTAAAAAAGGCGAAATTCGCGCAGCGGTTGACGGGCTCTTGTTGGATGCTATTGAAAAAAATAACTTACAGGCCGTCATAGCCCGGGCGCCGGATTTCTTTGGAGGCACGTCACGGCAGAATAGTATGATCATGAACCTTGTTTATGACAATTTTATTAAAGGGAAAAAAGCGCAATGGTTCTGTAATGCGAAAGTCGTGCACTCCATCGGATACGTTCCCGACCTGGCCAAAGGTACCGCCATGCTGGGCAACACCCCGGAAGCCTACAATCAGATCTGGAATTTGCCTACCGACCCGCAGAAAATAACCGGCGAGGAGTGGATCACCCTCTTCGCTTCTGAAATGGGCGCAAAAAACAAGTACACCGTTCTGCCCGACTGGCTCGTACGGACGATCGGGGTTTTCGTCCCCATTATGAAAGAATTGGCTGAAATGAATTACCAGTACGACCGGGATTACTATTTCGACAGCGCGAAGTTCAATAACTTTTTTAACTACACGCCGACCGCCAACGCGGCTGCCGTCCGGGAGCTGATCAACCAGATAAAAAAAGGCGCGTGATGGGTTTGAACGGATGTTTCATGCTGTCTGCTTTTCGCAACTACTTAGCCGGCGCATGAATTACAAGTGATCCACCGCGAAAACTACTACGAATGGCTAACGGCAGCATGATTTAGGGCGTCTTGGAGTTTTGGTTCTTCGTGACCTCTTGTGGACACAGGGCAGACACATCAAAATCTTCTCCAGTCTGCGTGATCGCTTATGAATTGATGCGTACGGAAAAGTAGATTCGATTAAGGGGTAAGCCTCTAATAACTCCGGGCTTCAGCCCGGGGACTGCGGAGCCGCCCCGGTTGAAGCCGTGTTACACTTCCGCCGACACCCAGTCGCGTACCGCTTTCTTCTGCGTATCAAAGCTGATCCCCACGCCGATAATCGGTTTGTTTTCGAGCCGGAATTTGTCGGCGTATCCTTTGTCCCGGATTTGCGCCAGCGCC
>JAUMBL010000157.1:0-28311 GCA_032115775.1 Saprospiraceae bacterium
CCCAGGCGTTCAATTTCGCGGACGACCAGCTGCGCAAATGAATCAATCGGCGGTGTGCGCACGCCGTCCCAATCTGGCTTGCTTTTAATTTCCAGGTTCCACCGGACGGATTTATCGGGATATTTTTCGCGGACGGCTGCGACGGTCTCTTCCAGCGTCGGTTTCCAGACTTGCATTTTTTGTTGTTCCGGGTATTTGGTATTTCCATTTCCGCCGCAATCGAACGCACGCAGTTGGGCTGCGGTCAGTTCGTAGATCAGCAGATCTTCGCCATCCCGAATCGTTTCGCCGTTTGCGAGGCGGCAGATATCCGCATTAAACCACGGCTCATGGCTGACGATCAGTTGGCCGTCTTTGGATACGGCGAGGTCGAGTTCCAGTGTGCGCACCGGAGCGAATTCCAGCGCTTTCAGGAAACCCGGGATACTGTTTTCCGGCATTAATCCCCGGCAACCGCGATGCCCCTGCCAGTCGAAATCGGCGGGCGCGGCAACCGATTGCCCCTGTCCCGGACCGCCGCCACAGCGCCAGTGTAATATATTGAACAGCAGGATGAAAGCGGCAAAAATGCCGGCGGTGGGGAAAGTGTTCATACTATTTTTCACCGTGATTAACGAATAGTTTTTACCTTTGAGCGAAGGTAAGCCCGTACACGGATTACCGGATTCACTGCAGGTTAATTTTTTATAAAATGATTGATCCACGCGAATACTTGTTTTCTCTGCCCGAAAAAACCGACCGAGTTGTTTTGGAAGGACATTTCACCGTGTTCCATTTTGAAGTGGACGGGTCGGGTCACTATACCGTGCAGGTGGAGGACGGCGACCTCAGCGTCCTGGAAGGGCTGCACGGAGAAGCGGTGTGCCGGGTAACGACTAGTTCGGAATCGTTCAGTAAGTTGATCGCCAAGGATATGAACCCCATGATGGCCATGATGATGGGGCAGCTCCGGATCTCCAATCCGGGCGAGATGCTGAAATACGCTAAAATTTTCGGATTGCTGTAATCAGATAACGTCCTTGAATTCGTCCAACTCCCGACGTTCTTTCTTCGTAGGACGTCCTGTTCCTCGTTCTCTTTTTTCAGCGGCCGGCATGCCATTCAAAAACCAGGCATTGTACTTGTTGCGTTCCTCTTCCGGCGTGATATCCAAGTAGCAGGCGACGGCGAGTGGGGCGCCCACTCGTTTTTCGATCAGGTCAAGCGCCTGAAACTGAAAATTAAAGCCCTCCTTTTTTACAGAAACGACCTCGCCCCGGCTGAGCAAATAGGAGGGCTTGACCGCTTCGCCGGCTATTTTAACACGGCCGGCCTTGCAGGCATCCGTCGCGATCGTGCGGCTTTTGAAGATTCGCACAGACCACAGCCATTTGTCAATTCGAACTTTTTCCATAGCGACATTTAGAACAATCCGGGCGGCATTAGAGTTTTCCGAAACTTAAACCCATCGAGATCGCAGGGGTTAAACGCATATTTGGATCGAGATGAAACGTTTTTTTGCCAATTTTCGTGATTACATAAAAAAAGTTGTATCTTGGCATGATAATACGTGCAATATCTTCGTTTTAGAGCATGTTTGGAATTTTCTGCCGAAGGCAAAAATAGGGGCATTTTTTGTCAGTTTTTGCCTTTTTGAAGGAGCATAGTCGGGGCTACGTGACTGAAAAAAGGTGGGAAATGGCGAAAAATGAACCGTTTTTGACCCGGCGCGAAAATTCCAAACATGCTCTTAACCTACTCCTTTAACCTGCTTGTCTGGCCGCGAGCCAGGCAAATATCGTTTATTAAACTACGATTTATGTATCAACAACGACTCTTCTTTTTCATCCTGGTAATTTTGTTTTCACTTCCTGTGTGCGCGCAGGATGGTCTTAAAGTGGATCTGGGCATGAACGTTGGTATGTCCCGGCTGTACCACAATACCCGGTTTGAGACCACCACCCTGTATAATCTGTACAAGACGGTGGAGTTAACGCATGATGACGACTACACTTGGGATGATTTTGCGGATGATTTTGAGATTCGGGACAAATATACGCAACCTCGTTTCGGTTTTTCCACCTTGGTCACGTACGGCGAGTTGCCGCTGTTCTTGATGGGCGAGCTTATGAGTTCGCCGTCGAGTTATCAAAAAATGATGATCGGCGTGAGCGGCGGCGTGGGGAAAACTTTTTTCACATACGACAGCGTCTATTACGCGACTTTTTTGGGTGGGTATAAATTTGTGCAGGACTTTGGTTTCGGATCTTCCACGTTGGTGAATAGTATCGGAAACCGCGATGCCCGCGAGTTGATCGCCACGTATTTTGATCCGAAAGAACCGCTGGGACGGCCGCGCGGGCATTTATTTATTCTTCGCGGGGGTATTGGAAAAGTTTTTGGGGATACACAGCGCATTACCGTCGGCGTGGACGCGTACGGCGAGTTAGACTTGACGCCGCAGTTGAGTCGGGAATCCCGCATGACCTCTATTGGCGTGCTGGCTTATGTACGGTTCCGATTAATTGATTTGTAACGCGCGACTTTACCCTTCAGTCGGCGCAGTCGGATACTGCATATTCAGGCCTTCCAGGGTTTCCACGATCTGGTGTGCGATAAAATAATCGCGGTACCAGCGGTCGTCCACCGGGCAGATATGCCATGGAATCGCGCTATTGTTGAAGGCATATTCGTAGGCCTCCATGTAGGCGTCCCAGTGTTCGCGCTCTTTCCAGTCGCCCGGATTGTGCTTCCACATTTTATCTTTTTCCTCCATGCGTTCGCGCAGTTGTTTTTCCTGTTCTGTTTTGGAGATATGCAGGTAAAACTTGAGGATGTGGGTGTTATTTTCGGTGTGGAGTAGCGATTCAAAGGCATTGATCGCCTTCATGCGTTGTTCTACGCGGCGCAGATCAATCCAACCGTGCACCCGTTGAATAAGGATATCCTCATAATGGCTGCGGTTAAAAATACCGATCATGCCTTTTTCGGGGGCATTTTTATGGATCCGCCATAAAAAATCATGGGCAAATTCTTCTTCCGTCGGTTTTTTGAAGGCGGAAATTTGCAGTCCTGTGATACGGCAATCATTAAAAACGCGGTGTACGGCGCCGTCTTTTCCGGAGCCGTCCATGCCCTGCAAGATGACCAGCAGCGCGTGTTTTTTCTCGGCGTACAGCAGTTCTTGCAAGTGTCCGATCCGTTGCACCAGTTTCTTGGTTTTCTTTTCGGTCTCGTCTTTATCCCAGCCTTTCGGCGCGGCGGTGGGAATGGCGGATAGTTGAATAGGCATACGCGAATTACAGTGGGCGTCACCCCATTTTTTTCCTTTTAGCGATCCAGGTCTGCAGCACGGGGAAGAAGCCTTTATTGATATCCGCTTCGACAAAATCAATTTTGTACTGAAGGCAGCGCATTTTCAGATTCTCCGTGAAAGTATGCACCTGTTTGGTATAGAACTCTTTGATTTGATTGGGTTGCAGGCGGACTTCCTCGGCCGTTTCCATATCAATAAAGATATAAGGTCGGTTTTCAAACTCAAAATCCAACTCCTTCTGTTTGTCCGTCACGTGGAAAAGAATCACCTCGTGTTTGTTGTGGCGGAGGTGCTGTAGTGCGGAGAACAACTGATCGGCCTCTTCGGCGCGCTCCATCACGTCTGTGAAAATCACGATCAGCGAGCGGCGGTGGACGGCGTCTGCCACCTGGTGGAGGCAGGCTGCGAGTTCGGTGGACTGGTTGAGTTTGGGATTTTCGATATAGTCGGTCAGGTGGCTGAGCAGTTGGCGGTAGTGTTGGGAGGTTGACTTACAGGCGGTGTTGATGCGGATATCGCGGTCAAAGATCGTCAGTCCGAAGGCGTCGCGTTGGCGTTTGAGTGCGTTCATGAGCACGGCGGCCGATTGTGCGGCGAAGCACAGTTTGTTTTCGTATCTGTATTTTCCAGGTTGTTTTTCATCCCAGGGGAAGTACATGGTGGAAGAGGCGTCCAACACAATTTGGCAGCGCAGGTTGGTTTCTTCTTCAAATTTTTTCACAAACAGTTTGTCTGTGCGGGCGTACACCTTCCAATCTATATCCCGGGTGCTTTCCCCTTGGTTGTATAATCTGTGTTCGGCAAATTCCACCGAAAACCCGTGAAAGGGGCTGCGGTGCAAGCCAACGATAAAACCTTCCACGACCTGCTGGGCGAGGAGTTCCAGGTTGCTGCCAAGGCGGCGAATGTCCTGACTTTCGAGCGGAGATAAAGCCATTTTTTGAATAAATGCGGTTCGGGTAAGTAGTTGCCTATTTGGACAGGCAAATGTAGGATTCTGTCGTCACAAAATCCAAAATCATTTCCCAGACCTGGGGCGCCGTGAGGCCGTGGCCAAAGCCGTTTGTCGGGATCAGTTGCGCACCCGGCCAGTTTTTTTCCAATTGCACGCTTTCTTCAAAAGGCGTCACGCGGTCTCCCCGGTCGTGGATCAGCAATCCCTGGACTTCCGCCAGTTGGGCTGAGACCCTCGCCGGCGAGAAATATGATGGCGGATGGCCAAAACGACGCATTACGTAACGATCGAACCCCGCCGCTAATTTTGGGCTGGCGCCGATCATTTGTCGGGCACTGTGCAGCACGATTTCCAGTTCGCTGAATGCGGCCAGCACGACGGCCTTTTGCGGCCTCAGGGCGGGTTCGACCTGCGCCATCGCCCAGATCGCTGCGGAGCCGCCCACAGAGTGGGCGATCAGGGAGTGCACGGGACCGAAGCGATGGAAAAGCGTCTGCAAGATTTCGGCATAGTGCAGCATGGTGAACTGGCGGCCGTCGGAGCGGCCGTGCGCCGGCGCGTCCAGCGCGAGCACCTGGTAACCTGCCTGCACCAGCGGCGAAGCCAGTTTCCGCCAGCGCCCGGCGTGGCTTTCCCACCCGTGCGCCAGCAGCACAAGCGGCCCACGGAAGCCCCAGTGGTACAGGGCAATTTTTCTTCCGTTCAGGTTTTCGTAATGAAAATCTGCGGTTGCCAAAAACTGTGTTTCTTCCGATTTGGGCTTGCGCGGGCGCGGTTTGCCGAATAAGTCAAAAGCGAGTCGGCCTGCTGCCGTTGGGGCGATTTCAGCCAATCCGTTGAGTCCCGCGCCGATGAGCCGCGGGAGATTTACCGATTTTGATGACATAGACATGCGATATAAACAATTCAGGGTGGGTTTAGTTTCCATCCTCTTCGAATATTGGAAACCGGCCGCTGCGCAGATCAGTCTTTAAGCCATTGGCCTCCGGCGCTTCAAAATGCCGCCTGCGTTCTTGCAGGGCGATGCGATCCTGTTCCCGGAGGCATTCGAGCGCTGCGGTGCAAATTTGATCCAATTCTTGTCGGATTGGATCGGCTGCATACCAAAAAACCGCCTCTTTCCCGACAATATCCTCTATAATCAAATCCTTCCACTGCAGCAGTTCCGCCCTAAAATCCGGCGTCTGTGGCAGGAGACGGTCTATGGTTTGCAGCATTTGTAGGTGCGCGCCGGCGCCGAGGCTGCTGCAGCGCCGACGTTCGGAAAGCGGCATTTTCCAGATGGGGAAAGCCGACTCGATGGAATCTTTTGGAAAAATTGAAATACAAAAAGCAAAATAGCGGATTGCTTGGGCGTCCTGTTTTTCGCTTGCCAGGCGGCCGAAAAATCCGTAATTTATTCTTGAAATCGGCAGATATTCTGCTTGCGGCCATTCGAAAGCCAGGCCGGGAAATAATCCGGGCAGCCAATCGAGCCCGGGCCGGTAATCGGCTTCGTGCTGTTCGGGTCGATTTCTTTTTGCCGCTTCCAGCGCCGCCCGAACCTGCAGTGTTTCGCGGTACCACGGGGCTGTATTCCGCGCGCGCGGCAGGTTTTCAAAGGCGGCGCGCCAGGGTAGATAGCGCGCCATGAAGTCTGCGCCCAGCACGGATTGCAGTTGTTGTCGCAGGAGCCAGTTTTGCTGATCGCCATTCCGGGGTGTTGCGTACAGCGCGTACACCCAGCCTCGGCGTCCGTCGCGGATTTGCACCCGGATCCAGGGCGCCTCCAGGTAAGCGCCTTCCAATTCCAGCGGGGTAAAAAAATTGCTCACGTCGTTGAGTTGCCGCAGTTTTTCGCCTTCGGGCAGCGCGCATATTTCCTTTCCATCCGTACCCGGATTTTCCAGCAGCGCGGCTTGGGCGCGCGTGACGACCAGATCCGGTTTGAAGCTGCCATCGGAGCAGCCGAGCGTTAAAATCAGGCAGAAATATAGAAGGATTCGTCCGAACATGGGGGCAAAGTTCGCAAATTCAAGCCTTATACCGTCATTTGTACCCGGCCTTTCAAACAAATATACCTATCGCATGGACGCTTTAAAAAACCTGCTTTTTTTATGTTTTTCGCTCTTTTCCGGCGTTTTACACGCCCAGATCAGCGATGATTTTTCCGATGGAAATTTCACCCAAAATCCGGTGTGGCTGGGCGACACTGCTAATTTTATCGTCAATTCCGCCGGTGTACTTCAATTATTAGCCCCGGCCGGCGGCAGTTCGCAGCTGGCCGTGCAGGGGGGTATTCCTGATTCTGCGGTTTGGACGCTGGACATTCGGCTGGCGTTTGCACCTTCTGCCGCTAATTTGCTGCGCATCTTTCTTTTGGCAGATCAGGCAGATCTGGCGACCGCCGGCGGTTACCTGCTCGAAATCGGGGAAAACGGCAGTTTGGACGCCTTGCGTCTTTTTCGGCAGGACGCTGGCGTGCGGATCCTTTTGGCCGTCGGGTCTGCCGGTGCGGTCGCCGGCGAACCGGTGGATTTCCGCCTGCGCATCCGGCGCAGCGCCGCCGGCGATTGGACGGCGGAGATTGCTGCGCCCGGGGAACCGTTTCAGGGGCAGTTTTCGGTGCGTGATACGGCCTACTTGCCGGGGCCTGATCGGTTTTTCGGTCTGCAATGTTTTTACACGGCTACCCGGACGGATAAATTTTTCTTCGACAACCTGAGGATCTTGCCTGATTTGCCCGATCTCCAGCCCCCTGCGTTGCAACAGGTCGTCGCAGCGGATGCGCAGGCGCTGCACGTTCTTTTCGATGAAGCCTTGGATCCCGGGACGGCAACACTGCGCGCCAATTACCATCTTTCGGGGCTTGGGGCGCCGGATTCGGCCGTTCTGCAAGCCGACGGGCGTACCGTATTCCTGTTGCTTGCATCGCCGCTCACTACAGGCGATTACCTGCTGGAATGCGCCGGCATTGCCGACACCTTGGGAAATACGGGCGGGTTGCAGGCGGCGGCATTTTCTTACACGCGGATTGAAGCGCCCGACGCGTTTGATATCCTGATCAACGAAATCATGGCCGATCCCGCGCCTTCTGCCGGCCTTCCGGAGGTCGAATGGTTGGAACTGTACAACCGTTCCGGAAAGATTATCCAAATGAACCAGCTCCTGCTGTCGGACGGCGGTGCATCGGCGCCCTTGCCGGTCGGATTGCTGTATCCGGGCGACTATATCGTGCTCTGTGCGCCGGCAGGTGCGGCGGCGCTGGGCGTTGCGGCGCCGAACGTTGCGGCCATGAATGCATTTCCGGGTTTAAATAACGAGGGCGAGCAGCTCGTACTACACACGGTGGATGGGCGGGAAATAGACAGGGTGTCCTATGATTTGGACTGGCATGCCACGGCCAACAAGCGGCTCGGAGGCTGGTCTTTGGAGCGTATCAATCCTTCCGCGCCTTGCCTTGGCAATTCCAATTGGGTCTCTTGCCCGGTCTTGCCCGGCGGAACGCCCGGAAATCAAAATGCCGCGTTCCTGGATGCGCCGGACATAGATGCGCCCCGGCTACTATCGGCTTTTCCACTTGATACGCAGACCTTGTCGCTGCAATTTTCGGAGGGGTTGGACGCTGCCGCCGCCGCCGATCCCACGGTGTATCGGATCGAGCCGTTTCTTGCGGTTTTGAGCGCAGCGCCGGTTCCGGGCAATCGGGCTGCCGTGCTGCTGGCGCTGGGCGAACCTATGCAGCGGGGGCAGGTATATCGGGTTTCTGCGCTACCGCAGCTGCTTGATTGCGGTGGAAATCCGGCAGGCGCACAGGATACGGTACTAATCGGCGTGCCGGAAATGCCTGCTGCGCAGGATATTGTGATCAACGAAGTGTTATTTAATCCGGCCACCGGCGGCGCGCGGTACCTTGAGTGCTACAATTGGAGCGATCGGATATTCGACTGGCGGAATTTCTTTGTCGCGAATTTTTTTGAGGGCGCCGATGTTGAACAGATCGGTTTTCAGCGCTTGTTTTTACCCGGTGAATACATTGTACTGACCGAAAACCCGGCGGATATCCAGAGTCGCTATTCGGATGTTCGGGCCGACTGGGTGTTGCAAGCGAACCTGCCGAGCCTGGATGACGGCGAAGGCAATGTTACCTTGTACTGGTCGGACGGTAGCCGGACTGTCACCCTCGATTCACTACACTACCTTGCCGAGTGGCACAATCCTTTTTTTTCGAGTGCCGATCGGGAGGGCGTGTCGTTGGAGCGTATCCGTCCGGAGGAGCCGACCAACGAATCCGGCAACTGGACGTCTGCTGCGGGTCTCGCCGGCGGCCCTGCCGGCAGCCCGACCCGACCCAATTCACAGCGCCAGCGGATTTCGGCGCCTGACGAGCAGTTCCTGGCGCTTTTGCGCGACCGTTTATCGCCTGACGGCGACGGGTACGAGGATTTTTTGGAAATGCAGTACCGCTTGCCCGGGTCGGGTTTTGCGGCCACCGTCGTGGTGTATGATGCGGCGGGGGCGCCGGTGCGCCGGATCGTACGGCAGGCGCTGACCGGGGCCGAGGGCATTCTGCGCTGGGAAGGCGAGGGGGAGGATGGGCAGCGGGTTCGGCCGGGTGTGTATGTCGTCTATGCAGAATTTTTCGAGCCGGCGGGTCGGGTGTATCGGGTCAAGCGGCCGGTGGCGGTTGTAAGCCGGTTTTGAGTACAGCCCGGAAATCACCATTCGCGCAAGCGCCGGTTACCCCACCACCCGCTCTACCCACGAACCCTTGTACGGCAGTAGCCAGGCACTCGCCATTTCAGCGCGGTTTTGCGCCAGGGTATTGACCACTGGGGTCTCGGGGGTGATGGTTCCCTCCTGCAGCAGCCGTTGAAATTCTTGGCGATCGGACACCTGTAGTGCGCCGGCATGGTCAATCCAGGCGAACTGCATTCGATTGAAAAAGTCAATCCGGAGTTCTTTTCCGAGTGATTCCAGGAAGTGCACCGACTTGTCGATCGAGCAGCCGCCGGCGCCGACCTGTTGCTCATCGGCCAGGAGGATCACGATCCGTTGTTGGTATAATTCGGCCGCTGCTTTGAGCTGTTGGTTGTGGGAAGTCCATTGTCTGATAAATTCAGCCAGTGCCTCTTTGGCAAAACGGCTTTCCGTCTCCGTCAGCGGTCGGTCGGCGATATAGATCCAGAGTCGGGATTGGGGATGATAGGATCCTGCGCCGGCGAGTTGCGGGAGCAGGTTGGCGGTTTCCATACTAGTGGTCATGAGCGGACTATATTATTGAGAATCATTTCGGAGAGGTCATACACCTTCACGTCGTCGGTTCGTTCTTTGGCCGTTATGCCGTCTTGCAGCATGGTGATGCAGAAGGGGCAGTTTGCGACGATGGCTTTCGGATTCGTTTCCAAGGCTTCTTCCACACGTTCCATATTGATCCGTTTATTGCCGGGTTCGTCTTCTTTCCACATTTGCGCGCCGCCGGCGCCGCAGCAGAGTCCGTTGGCGCGGGAGCGTTTCATTTCCACGAGATCGGCGTCCAGGGTTTCGAGGACGGTGCGGGGCGCTTCGTACACCCCGTTGGCGCGACCCAGATAGCAGGAATCGTGGTAGGTGATGCGTTTGCCTTTGAACTCGCCGCCCCCCTGCATTTTTAGCCGGCCTTGTTGGATCAGATCCTGCAGGAGTTGCGTGTGGTGGATTACCTCGTAATGGCCGCCCAGGGCAGGATACTCATTTTTGAGGGTATTAAAACAGTGCGGGCAGGCGGCGACGATTTTTTGCACCCCGTACATATTCAGGGTTTCTATGTTCATCATGGCTGTCATTTGGAAGAGAAATTCATTCCCGGCTCGTCGGGCGGGGTCGCCCGTACAGCGTTCTTCGTTGCCGAGGATGGCGTATTGAATGCCGGCATGCTCGAGGATTTCGCAGAGCGCCCGGGTGACTTTTTGGGCGCGCGCATCGTAGGAGCCTGCGCAGCCTACCCAGAACAAGATTTCGGGCGCTGTTCCTGCTGCGGCGTATTCGGCCATTGTTTTTACGTTCATAGCATCGTTGTGTTAGCGCGGATTAATTTTTAGTTTCCGGTGTGTTTCCAGGCGTCCCGTTCGGCGTTCATTTGCCAGGCGGCCCCGGCATTTTCTATTGCATTGAAGAGCGGCAGCCATTCGGCGGGTCCGGCCGATTGCGTCAGGATTTCGTGTCGGCGCAGTTGGAGGATGATATCGAGCGGATTGATGAGTACCGGGCAGGCCTCCACGCAGGCGTTGCAGGTGGTGCAGGCGTGCAGTTCTTCCGGTGTGATTGCGTCGAACAGCGTTTTGCCGTCGTTGTACTGCTCGCGGCTTTGCGCGCCGGCGGCTATTTGGCGGCCCACTTCATCGGCGCGGTCGCGCACGTCCATCATAATTTTTCGGGGCGAAAGTTTTTTCCCGGTAATATTTGCCGGGCAGGCAGCTGTGCACCTACCGCATTCCGTGCAGGTATAGGCGTCGAGCAGATTTTTCCAACTCAGCGAAAAAACGTCATTCGCGCCGAACTCCGGCAGTTCGGCGGGCGCATTCGGGTCGGGTTGTTCCAATCCCATCATAATCCGCACTTCTTTTTGCACTTCCGGCATTTCATTCATGCGGCCTTTCGGGCTGAGTTTGGCATACCAGGTATTGGGAAACGCAAAAATAATATGCAGGTGTTTGGAGTAGGGGAGGTAGCACATAAATCCGAAGACCGTAAGGATATGCAGCCACCAGCCGAAGCGCTCCACGGCGATAAGTACGGCGTCCGACAGGTTGCCGAACAGTGCGGGGCCGAGCCAGCTGCTGATGGCCAGTCGGCCGGTGTCCGGATAGTGTTCCAACCCGCGCGATTGCAGCACCGTATCCGCGCCGTTCATGCTAAACACCCCGATGAGCAGCACGATTTCGCCGAGCAGGATCAGATTGGCGTCCAGGGTCGGCCAGCCTTTCATCTCCGGTTTTTGGAATCGGGCGATGCGCAGGAGGTTTCGGCGCGCCAGGAAGATGATGGTGGCTACAAAAGCCAGCACAGACAGCACTTCAATCGAACTGATGATAAACGTATAGAATCCGCCGAGATAGGGCGCGAAAAATCGGTGTTGTGCAAACAGTCCGTCTATCAGGATTTCCAGCAATTCGATTTGCGTAATCAGAAATGCCAGGTAAATAAATAGGTGAAAAGTAGCGGGCAGGATGTTTTTGAACATCTTTTTTTGGCCAAAGGCCACCAGCAGCACATTGCGCCGGCGTTCGGAGGTCGCGCCGCCGATATCCTCCGGTTTACCCAGCAGGATGTTGCGCAGTACGCGGCTAAACCCCCGGTAGGCAATGAAACCGGCGGCGCCCGCGACGAAAAAGAATAAAATGGATTGCAGCATATCAGGCGCTTTTACTTCGCAGGGCGAAAATAAAGCAGTTAATGCGTAATTTTGTAGCCTGAAATAAATTTTACAAATCAAACCACCCCGCCGACCGCCAATCCGCCGCCATGCAATTACTAACCGACCGACAGATACGGCAAAAAATCAAGCGCCTGGCTATCCAGATTCTGGAGCAGCACTACGACGAACCAGAGATTATTCTGGCTGGGCTCAATAACAACGGACTGGGTTTTGCGGAGCTGATTCTCCGCGAATTGCAGCAAATCGCGCCGTCTTATATGGTATTGACCCTGACGCGCTTGCGGCTTAACCCCGCGAATCCGCTGGAGTATGATCCTTTTCTGGAACTTTCGCTCGACGCCGTGCAGGGAAAAGTGGTCGTCATCGTGGACGATGTGGCCAACACCGGTCGGACGATCTTTTACGCCTTTATCCCTTTGCTGCGCAAAATGCCCAAGCGGGTCGAGGTGGCCGTGCTAGTGGATCGCAAGCACAAAGCTTTTCCGATTCAGGCAGATTACGTCGGGTTATCCCTGGCTACTACCTTGCAGGATCATATTCGGGTGCAGATTCGGGATACGGAGGAGATGTCGGTGTTTGTGGAGTAGGGAGGTAAAGATTATTTTATTTCGCCGCCTTCGGCGGCGAAATAAAATAGTGTTTAATTGCCTGTTTTTTGATTTTTTCTAAAAAAACAGGCAATTAAATAAAACATTTTTTTGTTTACGGGGTCGTTTATGGACTTTTTACTCCCCGCCCGTTTCGCGGGCTTTCCGGGTCTTTTTTTGTTCATTATTACTCTCATAAAGGCAGTACTGATCGTATTTTTTTCGATCCCGATCCGCCCAGATGTCTTTTCCGATATCGCAAAGCACCACCAGTTCCTGGTAGAGTTTGTTGCCGACTTCGATGCGGCGCTCCACGGCGATATCCCGGTCGTGCAGTTTGTCCTGCTGGATATTTAAGGCAGTTTCAAACTCGGCGGAGGCGTCCAGTACCCGCTGGATAAGCGATTCGTTCATGCCCACTTCCGCCAGAAAATCTATCTGCGCCCGGGCAACGCGCGCCACCCGGCGGCCGCAAAAAAGCAGCTGCGGATCCGTCATGTCCCCCATTTTAGAAGTTCCAAATTTGCGGTACCGCCCCGTGCGATCGTGGTATTTCATGGCAACGCGCGTCATCACGGAGCGGATCGCCGACTTTAATTTTTCGGCTGCCAGGGTTTTTTTCTCCGTACTGATCATTTGCTCGCCCACCATCTCATCGTCGTCCGGTAAATTGCGAAACTGATCGCACAGCGATTTAAAACCTTTCAACCGCTCCAAACCGTAGCCGTATTGGGTAAAAAATTCGCTGTCGCGGTGCGCGTTGCGGATCGCTTCCTGGCATTGAACGTACAAATCCGCATCCGGTACGTTGTACATTCGGTGTCCGGCTTGTTTTTTCATAAAAATGCGCCTCGTGTTGTTTTTTTCAACTGCAAAAATAAATAGTTTTAAAAAATGCCACGTTTTTTAAAACAAAAAAATAGTTATTTTTTACTCAGACGAAAAAAAATTAGATTTTTTCGATGGATAAACCCGGATGACGAAAAGAATATAGGATGCCAACCGTATATTCTCTATTTTCGCCCGGCAATTAAACGGTCCGGCGCCGGGAAAACCGCCTGCTTGCTGCGCATTTGCGCGCCGGCGCGGCTAAACCGACTGTTAAGAAAATCTGAAAAAAGGGCTGCGCGAAACAAATTCCGGAATTAGAACCGTTATAAGTCGCACAAATATGCAGCCGAACGAACGACCATTTTCATCAAACGCTGTCCGCATGACAAATCGAGGCCTTCTTCTCATCGCGATCTGTTTTCTGACCCTGCCTGCGGTTTATGCGCAGGAGACGACCGTTTTCACCGAAGCCAACCTGGCGTACAAACGCGGCTTGGAGTTCTACGACCAAGGAGTTTTTGGGCTGGCCCAAAAAGAGTTTAAAACCGCAAACGAGTTGATGCGGCCGGTCAATGAGCCGGAATGGAAAGAACTCAAATTGCAATCCGCACTATACTACGCAAAATGTGCCGTCCGGCTCGAGCAGCCGGAAGCGGAGGTCCTGGTAGTGGATCTCCTTCGGCAGGAGGCGCCCGCGCCGATCGCCGGACAGGCCGCGTTAGAAATAGGCGATTATTATTACAGTAAAAAGGATTACAAAACCGCGCTGACCTATTACGACATGGCGCCCAACGCCACGGGGGCGGCGCGCGACGAACTCGCCTTTAAAAAAGGGTACAGCCATTTTTACACCCAAAATTTCCGGGTCGCCCGACAGTGGTTCGGCTCCATCAAGGACAATGCCCGGGGGGTATGGTATTTCCCGGCCAACTACTACTACGGCTGCTGCATGTTCGCCGAAAAGCGCTACGATGACGCTGCTGCCGCATTTTCACGCTGCGAATCCTCTAATCAATACGGCAAACTGATTCCGTACTACCTCTGTCAAATTTATTTTGCCCGAAAGCAGTATGATCTCGTGATCAGTTACGGCGCGCCCAAGGCGAAAGAGAATGTGCTGAAAGACCGGGAAAAAATTAACCAGTTGGTCGGAAAGGCCTATTTTGAAAAAAAAGACTTTAAATCGGCCCTGCCGTACTTGGAGTTCGCTGCAAAAAACGGCGCGCCGCTTACGCCGGGCGACTACTACCAACTCGGCTATGCGCAATACCAGAACGGGTATTATAAACAAGCGATTGATAATTTTGAACAACTGACCAAGCAGGACAGCTTGTTGGGACAAAACGGGCTGTACCACCTCGGCGATTGTTACTTGCGGACAAACAACAAATTCGCCGCGCGAACGGCCTTTGGCCAGGCAGCAGATCTCAACCTCGATCTTTCGGTACGGGATGACGCGCTGTTCAATTACGCCAAACTGAGCTACGAGCTCAAATACGACCGCGATGCGCTGAACGCGCTCCAGCGCATTCAGCCTAATTCGCCCAATTATGCGGAGGCGCAAAGCTTGATGAGCGATATTTTCCTGAATACCCGCGACTACGATCGAGCCATCGCGACCCTGGAAAGCGTCAAAAACCGAAATACCAAACTCGATGCTACGCTCCAGCAGGTATGTTATCTCCGCGGCCTGCAGTTGTACCAGAATAACGCTAAAGACCAGGCTCGCCAATTGTTTAACCGCGCGCTCGATTTTCCGCTGGACAAGCGCACGGCGGCGCTGTGCTCCTATTGGCTGGGCGTCATCGCCCACGAAAACAAGGAGTACGCGATCAGCAAAGGCCATATTTCCGCATTCCTGAGCCACGCCTCCGCTTACCGCGATTTGCCCGAAGAAAGCAGCGTGATGATGGGACAATATGTACAAGGATATAATTTTATTAAACTGGATGATTACGCTGGCGCCCTGACGAATTTTAAGGGCGCTGCGGACGGCCTGACGCGCAACCGCGCGATGATCAAATCCGAGCAAATCAGTCGCAGCGTGCTCGGTGACGCCACGCTGCGCGCCGGCGACTGCCACTTTAAACGCAATCAGTACCGGGAAGCGCTGGAGTATTACAACAATGCCATCAACCAACGTTTTGAGGGATTCGAGTACGCCATGTATCAAAAGGCGATTATCCGAGGTTTGCAGGGCGCGCCGGTGGACAAAATTCTGGGGATGGAGGAGCTCGTTTCCAGGTTTCCGCAAGGTCAATATGCTGATGAAGCCTTGTTCCAGATCGGGATCACCTACCAGGAGATTGAAAGACTGGACCAGGCCGTGCCACCTCTGAGACGCCTTGCAACCGATTTCAAGGGTCGTTCCGCCTTGGTGAATCAAGCCTTGCTTCGATTGGGTCTGATCGCGTACAACAAAGGCAATTTGAAAGAGGCGGCAGACTACTACAAGCAGGTGTTTTTCAACAATCCGGAAAATCAGGAATCCAAAGACGCCCAGGACGCTCTGGAAGAAATATATGTAAAAAACCTGAGTCGTCCGGATGAGTATTTTAGTTTCTTGGAGACGATCCCAGGTCAGAAACTCTCCGGGGATTCCCGCGACAGCCTAACCTATACCTCGGCTGAAATTCAGTATAACAACGGCCGTTTTGCGCAGGCGGTTGATGGGTTCACCGCGTATCTCGGCAAGTATTCAAACGGCCGGTATGTCGTCCCCGCGTATTATTATCGCGCAGAAAGCTATTCCAACGAAGCGGTTAATCGCTACGACCTCGCCGTAAAAGACTATGCGGCGGTGGTTAATCGCGGCCCAGGGAAATTTTATGCAAAATCTGCTGAAAAAGCGGCTTATATAGCCTACAACCTCAAGGACTATAACCTGGCGCAGGAGATGGCGCGCCGTTGGGAGGAATCCGCAGGCTCGGACAATTCCAGGCTGGCCGCCCAAATCATGGCGATGGAAACCGCATACGCGTTAAAGAACGCGCCCATCGTCAATGATTACGCCCGTCGGATTCTGAACTCCCGATTGGCTTCCAACGAGCAGCTCGCTCGGGCGCACTACTACATCGGTAAAACAGCCTTTGATCAAGGCAACGATCCGGCGGCTTCTACCGCGTTTCGGACCGTCACCCAATTGTCCACCGCCGAAATCATGGCGGAATCTTATCACCTGCTGGGCCAGATTTTATTCAGACAGCGGCGCTATGCAGAGGCGGAATCTTTGATTTCCGAGGCAAACAAAGCCAGTGCCGGCTACAATGATTGGATTGCCCGGAACCTGATTTTGTTGTCGGACGTCTTCCTCGCGGTGGGAGACAAAAACAGCGCCTCTGCCGCTTTAGAGGCAGTAATCGAAAACTACCGCGGTAACGACCCGGAAATCCTCACAATCGCGCGGCAAAAATACAATCAGATCCGAGGCGGCAACCCGCGTCCGCCCGGCTCGAAAGGCGTGGATAATTTTTTGATCCTCGACGATAAAGGCAATTGACCTGTGTGCGGCCAACGCGCCTTTTTTCTGCTATTTTCTGTTTGCATCTACACAAAAATTGAAAACCCATGCGTCTGAATCATAAATCCGTCCCACTCTGCCTCTTCGGTTTTTTCCTGCTGAACACGCTTTCTGCGCAAAACAATCTGCCTGACGAAAAGGTGGATATCGTTAAATCCTTCAACGCGCGGCTGCTCGAAACCGTCAAAATACCGGTCACGCCCACGCTGCCGCCCTTGGATACGGCGACTAAGCGCATGGACTACCTTGTGCCGCCCAAGCAGGCGGTGGTGAATTATGAAACGCCCACCCTGCGGCCCATCGGCATGAAATCTGCCGGCGTGGAAAAAGTGTACAACGGGTACGCCAAGGCCGGCGGCGGGCTGCCTACCTCGCTTTATGGCGAAGCCGGATACTATCTGCAGCCCAACGATCGATTTGATGCGCGGCTCTGGCTTCGCCACCATAGTGCGAATGCCGATCGGATCCTGGAAAATCAAAAATTTTTCAACAACGATATCTCCGCTTCCTCCCGGCTGGCGATCAACGACAAGATGGCGGTAGAGGCGCAGGCAGCGTATAGCCTCGATCGGGTGCACTACTACGGTTACGACCACGATTCCCTCCGCTTTGATGCCGAGGCGATCCGACAGGATTACAAAGCGCTCGACTTGGGCGCCAAATTATTTAACCTGGAGCGCAATGATTTGGATATCAATTACTTTGTGACGCCTAAGTTCTATGCGTTTAACGACTTCTTTTCCAACCGGGAAACGGGTTTCAACGTGAACATGGGCGCTACCAAGTGGTTCAGCAAAAAGCATCCGCTGACCGTAGCGGTTCGGGCCGATTTCACAAATTTCGAAGACACCGTGGTACAGCGCCTGAACAATATCTATCTCCAACCTTCTTTTGCATTTCACACCAAGGCGTTTAGGGCAAAAATCGGCGGGAATTTTACCAACAACCGGGACATCTTTTACATTTTTCCGGATGTGGAACTCAATCTCAGCCTGATTGGAGACGGGCTGCAGATATTTGCCGGCGCAGGTGGCGATTTGCGCAAAAACACCTACCGAACGATTGCCGAGTACAATCCCTTTATTCAAATTCGGGGCGTTGATCTAAAAAACACCCAGTTCCGCGATTATTTCGGCGGCGTCAAGGGCAATCTCGGCTGGCTGGAGTACACTGCGCGGTTTGCCTACTCCAACGCGACCGATCTGGCGTTGTATCAGACCTTCTTTACCAATACGGGGATTACCCGCTTTACCGTGTTGTACGATACGGTCAATATCTTCAATTTGCGGGGTTCCTTCAATTTGAAGCCGATGGAGGCTTTAACTGTGGGCGGCGCCATCAGTTCGTCCGTATTCGACCTGAGAACGGAAGAAAAAGCGTGGGGACTGCCGAATATCGAGGGCAACCTGTTTGGGCAATACGCGCTCCTGGAAGGCAAGGCGCAGGTAAAAGCCAACCTTTATTTTGCGGATCAAATTAATTACCGGGACACCGATGATTTGCCGCAGCGCACCAATGCGTTGGTTGATTTGAGCCTTGGCGGAACCTTTCATATCACCGACCAGATCGGCGTTTTTCTCGATATCAATAATGTATTGAATAACCGTCGGGAGCGCTGGCACGATTATCCGATGTTTGGGTTGAATATCCTCGGCGGGGTGACTGCGAAGTTTTAGGGGATATAAAAAAACCGGGATTTTCGGCCTTAGCCGAAAATCCCGGTTTTTTCAAGCGCCGAGGTATGATTTCAGTAATTTACTGCGGGAAGTTGCCCGGAGTTTATTAATTGCTTTATCTTTTATTTGTCGCACCCGTTCGCGGGTAAGTCCGAATTTTTCGCCGATATCTTCCAGCGACATCGGGTGTTCCACGCCGATTCCGAAGTACAACTTAATAACGTCACACTGGCGGTCAGTCAGCGTACCCAGCGAGCGTTCGATTTCGCGGCGCAGCGAATCTGCATATTCGAGGTGCGAATCGGTGCCCGGCATAGAGTTATTTTCGAGCACGTCGAGCAGCGAGTTATCTTCGCCTTCGACGAAGGGCGCGTCCATCGAGACGTGGCGGGCGGCCACGCCAAGCGTGGTTTCCACCTCTTCCGTGGTGATTTCCAGCAGTTCGGCCAGTTCTTCCGGACTGGGTTCGCGTTCGAAGTTTTGTTCGAGTTCAGAAAACGCCTTATTGATTTTATTCAGGGAGCCCACTTTGTTGAGCGGCAGGCGGACGATCCTGGATTGTTCGGCGAGTGCCTGCAGGATAGATTGGCGAATCCACCAAACGGCGTACGAGATGAATTTGAAGCCCCGGGTTTCGTCGAAACGCTGAGCGGCTTTGATGAGGCCCAAATTCCCTTCGTTGATGAGGTCGGAGAGGCTGAGTCCTTGGTTTTGGTATTGTTTGGCGACGGATACGACAAAGCGCAGGTTGGCTTTAGTTAGTTTTTCGAGTGCCTGCTGGTCGCCTTGTTTAATTCTTTTGGCGAGATCTACTTCTTCTTCCGGGGTGAGCAAGTCCACTTTACCGATTTCCTGGAGGTATTTTTCCAGCGACTGGCTTTCGCGGTTGGTGATGGACTTTGTAATTTTTAGTTGCCTCATGCGATCCGACTGTTAAATTTTAGCTACAAAGGTACGATAATCCTTGTGCTGTTGTCAAGGGTAAAAATAATAAAGCGGTATTTTCCGGTGTAAATGCTTAAATGTGTGCTTCAAACACCAGAAATGGGGTTTTGTTTAGCGCTTGTTTAGATGCCTAATCCACAGACCCGCTCGAGGTCGCAGCACCCACACGCGGATGACTACCCCCCGGCTTCAGCCGGGGGGTAGTCATCCGCGTGTGGGTGGCGTTTCCTACGCTTCATCGTCCCCCGGCTGAAGCCGTGGGTTAGTCATTTTCTTTATTTTATCGGATATAGATCCGCTGTGCAGTCTGTCCCTGTTCGCTTTCCAGGTGCAGTAGATAAACGCCGGGCGGGTATTGATTTGCGTGGAAGAAGAAATTGGTTGTGCCGCTGGGAATGCGGCCTTCGAAGAGGACCTCTACGGTTTGTCCGAGTGTGTTGAGCAGAGACAGCCGGGCTTGTGTGCTTTGCGCGGCCTGTACAGGCACGCAGGTAATTGCGCTTGCCGGATTCGGGTATGCGGGTTGCAGTGTTGGGGCGGACGGAGTTTGCGTGGCGCTCACGTCGAAGTCAATATGAAATTTCCACCATCCCTGCGGCGCCGGCATTGGGCGGGCGATGGTTTTGCCGTTGTTGGCGGTGGCTTCGAGGTAGTAGAAGACGTCCTGTCCGGCGTCTTGTCTGGGGATATAGCCCACCCAGACGTCGGCGGTATCGGATGGGTTGTAGGGGATCATGGGGGCGGACTGCCAGCCAGCGGCGGTATCGGTGGTGAACCAGATTTTTGCTTCCGCGATGCCGGTTCGGTGCTGGATCAGGGCGAACACCGGATAGTTTTGGGGCGTTTGCTGATTTTGGATCACGTCTTCCCGGCGTTGGTGGACGATGCGGAGCGGATCGGCCACACCGATTTCCTTCGTAATACAGTGAATGGCGCCGCTGCTGGGGATGATATTATTGCAGTTGACGCCCACGATTTTGTATCCGGGCAGCGCTTCTTCCCAGATTCGTTGCGCTGTGGTGTCGTAGCGGAGTTCGTAAAACGGGACGATGACCGTTTTATTGACAAAAACGGCGTTGGCGTACGTGCGATAATCGCCGCCGTTGCTTGGATACAGCGTACCGACCGGCGGCATGGGGATGCGCACCAGTTTGTACGGCGTACCGAAAACCGACAGGTAATTGCTCAGGATATACTGGATATTTGCTTCAATTTGCGGGCCGTCGGAAATGCCGGTTGGGTATTCGCCGACGAGCAGCGTTTCCTCATCCAGGAGTTTCATGTGCATATCAATGTGGTGGATGCCGTCGTAGGGGAGGTTGTTCATTTTAGGGTACCGATGGATACCCATGTAATTGAACACGATGTCATCCACGGCCGCTTCGCTGTGGTTGCTTTGGCCGTAGGAATTGGTTGGGCCGTTTTCCTCCAGCACCAATTTAGAGGAGAAACCCGTGCCTGCGCCGTCCGACATAAAATTACCGCCCGTATGCACCAAGTCATCGGGGGCGGTCAGCGTGCTGAAAAGGGGCGTATTGAGGTATTGCGCGACGGTTCTGGACAGCGTGTCGTCCAGCGGTCTGGGTCGGTTGTAAATCCAGTCAACGAGATAGAGCGAGTCTACATCATGCGCATAGACGCAATTCGGGCCGTAATCCCGAATCCAGATCGTATCGTTTTTGGCGATAATAAACTCCACATTGGCGTCGAGGTTGACGCCTTTGCTCAGGAGGTAGCTCCGTGCGGCGTTGAGCACGTTTTGGTCGCGGCAGCAGATAATTACCCGACATTCTTCGCGGGCGGCGCGGACGATTTCCGTGAGGATGTCCCTGCGGCCGTTGCTGCTTGCGTTCCAGGCGATGAGCAGGGCGTCGAGTTCTTCCCATTCGGCCATCGCGCGTGCGTTGAGCGTGAGCGCGTCGGGGGCAGGGCCGTCGGCGATCGGCGGCGCATATTGGCGCAGCAGGGGTATTTCAGACAGGCTGAGGCCGCGGGGGAGTTCTTGTTGCGCGTTGGCGGCGGTGGCGAGCAGCAGGCTCGCCAGGATGGGTAAAAAGCGGGTGAAATTTGCCATGGTGACAGTACAGCAGGGGTGGTTGAATAAGAGTGACCACTTAGCCCAGATCGGCTAAGTAGTCACGAATAAGGCCTTCAAAGATAGGGGGTTGGTCTGAAAATATGATCGGATGCCGTTCGTTTTTTTTTAGGAAAAAAGTAGTTACGGAAAAAAGAAAAAGCGGCTCGCCTTTGCGCGCCGCTTTTATAACCCATTCTATCGTATGAAGCAAATTAGACTAATTCCTACGTGTTACACGGCCACCGGCAGTGCGTTCAGATCGCGGAAAAGAATCTTTTTCCGGTTGAAATACAGGATATTGGATCGTTTGAGTTGATTTAGTACGGCGGTGACCATTTGGCGGCTCGTACCCGTCAGGTCGGCGATATCCTGGTGTGTCATATTGTGTTTGACGAGCGTTTCGAAGCCCACTTGTTTACCTTGTTCCAAGCCCATTTGGTGCAGAAATTCCACGATCCGGCTTTTAGAATCTTTCAGAACGACCTTTTCAAGTTGGAGTTCCGTGTAGCGCAGCCGTTCGCCCAGAAAGTGCAACAGGGATTGCGCGAAAGCAAAATTGCGCCGCATCAGGTTGAGCAGCAGCCGCGCATCCAGTTCGAGGATTTCAGCGGCGTCATCCATCACATACGCAAAGTCCCGGCGTTCCGTATCTCCGGTCAGAAAAGACTCTCCGAACAGACCGCCCGGGCGCACGACGTACTTGATGATATCTTTTTTCTCGGCATGAAGCGTTACCTTCACGACGCCCCGAACCAGGAGGAAAACCTTGTCGGACGGCTGCCCCGGATTGTAAATAATCTGGTGCTTACCGTACATTTGCCGGACGGCGCTTTGCCCCAGCATGCATTTTTCCTCTTCCGTCAGCACGGTGAAAATCGGGTTGTTGTCCCAGTTATAGTTGATCGCTTGCATAGTCTTGAGCAGATAAGTAGTGTTAGATGTGTTTGCCTTTTCGTTATCAAGACAATATAAGCGCGTATTTCCCCTACCCACGGGCATATTTTTTTTTGGAAATTTAGGTTAAAACAAAGCCATTACAAATCCTAATAGTATATCAAAATAGGTTAAAATTTCAAATTAGTAAAAAAAATAAAACTTTATTTCAAATTTTGTTTTATTTTTTGGTTCAAAAAAAATAATATTTTTTTTTATTTTAATGACGATTCTGCCCGAAGATTCCGACCGCGCCTGGCGCGTTGCGCTGGAAGCGGATAACCCGGCGCTGCTCAAGGATTTATTTGAGCGGCATTACCCTTTATTGGTGGCGGATATTTACCGCCTGATTCCGGACTTGGACACTTGTCGGGATTTGGCGCAGGAGGTATTTATTGAACTATGGACGAAAAGGGCGCAGCTCCACATTCAGGGCGCTTTCCGGGCCTATCTGCGTCGGGCTGCGATCAATCGCGCGCTGAATCACCTCAAACAGCAACGGCGATTTGTTTACGACGACGATGAAATGGGCGATCATTCAGCAAGCGCGCGCGACGACGAGGGCTTTTCCTTGGCCGAACAGGATATCCGGGAGGCGCAATTGCATCAGGCCATTGAGGCGCTGCCGGAAAAAACGCGCCTTGTTTTTTGCATGAGCCGTTTCGAACGCATGTCGCACAAGGAAATTTCAGCGCAATTGGGCATATCTACCAAAACGATCGAAAACCAAATTACCCGCGCCATGCGGCTGTTGCGGGAGGCGCTGTTAAAGAACGCGCATTTGTCGCCCATTGTCATTTTTTGGTTATTTTATTACCTGACAGGGTAGGGGATTTGCTGCGCCCGCTTGTCTTAGAATCGAACGGCGCAGGGGTTTATTTTTTGCGCATATCCTTTTTCCATATTTACCAAAATGTTACAAAAAAGGGGAATTATCTGATAATATTATCATGAAAGCTTCTGACGAACAATACCTTGCGCTGTTGCAGCGCGCCCAGAACGGCTCGATTACGCCGGACGAAGCGCTGGCGCTGGCGCGCTGGCGGCAGGCTGCGCCGGAAAACGAGCAGGCAGCACGTGCATACGCTTTGATATGGGAGCGTTCCGGCGCTTACACGCCGGAATTGTCCTTGGATGTAGCGGGAGATTTTGAGCAATTGCTGTCAAAAATAAAACAAGCGCAACCGGAAGCGGACAGGCGCAGCGTGTTCTCCTTTGAAAGTCGCCGCTGGATCGCGGTTGCCGCCGCCTTCTTGTTTCTTTTGAGCGCCGTCTGGGTATTTCGTACCATCTCTTGGCCGACTGCGGACTTGCGCCGGGAGACGGCCGCCGCCGACCAGCCTTTTCGGTCCGTCGAACTGCCTGATGGTTCCAAAGCATGGTTGCGCAGCGGCAGTACGATTGAATTTCCTGACCGGTTTGATGCCGGGGAACGGCAGATTTACTTAAACGGCGAGGCGTTTTTTGAAGTGGTGCCGGAAGCGGGGCGTCCGTTCCGCGTCGGCATGGCCGGCGGCGGCCTGATTGAAGTGCTGGGTACGTCCTTTAATGCGCGTACCGGCGCCGAATCGAGAAGCGTCTTGGTTCAGCATGGGACCGTTCGTTTTTTGCCTGAAAAAGGCGCGGAGGGCGTGCGTCTCACCGTGGGCATGCGCGCCGAATTTAAAAGCGCTTCAAGACAACTGCGGGTATCGAAGCGCGCGCGTTTCAACGAGCTATCCTGGAAAAACGGCGGCTTAGAGTTTGTCTCAACGCCTTTGAAAGAAGTCGTGGAGGATATTTCCCGGCACTACGGCGTGCAACTTTCCTTGCAACAACCTGCACTGGCCGACTGTCTGTACACCGCGCCGCGCACCAATCAGTCCCTGGAAAAAGTGCTGCAAAGCCTGCGCCTAATCTACCATTTTCAGGTTGAACAGCCGGAAAAAGGCCGGTATGTGCTGGTTGGTGGAACGTGCCGCTGAGGACGGGGGAAAGCGTGCTGTGGGCGGCTCGCTGGTATCTTCAAAAGGCAAAAACAGACAAATAGCGTCTTCCCTTTTGCTTTTTACAAATAATCCCCGGCGCGGTCTTAACTTGCGGCGCGATTCCGCCCAAATCCTATGCCTTCGTTTTACCGCTGCGTATTGTTTCTCGTCGGGTTTCATCTTACCTCGATCCTGGCAGCCCAACAGCCGCTCGACCAGCTATTGCGTTTTCAGTGCGATCGCTGCGTGCCCTCGGAGGCGTTGGTTGCCCTCAGCCGCCAGAGTGGAATCAATATCGTGTTCAACGACCGATTTTTTCAGGATTGCCCGCCCGTGTATTTTTCCGGCGAGCCGATGCGACTGAGCGAGATATTGGATCGTTTTTCCGAATGCGGTCGGGTGAGTTACCGTGTGTTAGAAGGATCCATCGTGTTTTACCGAAAAAACCGGCGTTTTTCAATCAGCGGCTTTGTGCAGGATGCGGAAACCGGCGAGCGGATCATCGGCGCTTCGGTTAGAGCCGGCACAGGCAAAAACGCCGGAGCGATCAGCAACGAATTCGGTTTTTTCAGCCTGACGCTGGAGGAGGGCGCCTACACCCTGGCGGTTAACGCCCTCGGATACCAGTCGCGGTTTCTTCCGGTCAGTTTGGACGAAAATCGGAAATTGACGGTGGCCTTGCGCGCCGATCTGGCCTTGCCGGAGGTTGTGGTATCCGGGCAGGTTCCGGACACCCCTGCGCAGCGGATCGGCCCCGACCCCAATATCCCGGCCTTGGGCAATTTGTCCGGCCTGCCGATGCCCGGGGGCGAGGCGGATTTATTGCGCCTGGTCGCGATGCAGCCAGGCGTGCAAACCGGCGTGGACGGCTTGGGCGGCCTGCACGTCCGCGGCGGAAATTCCGATCAAAATTTGATTTTACTGGACGATGTGCCGGTCTATAATCCCAGTCACGCGCTGGGCTTGTTTTCTGTTTTTAATCCGGCTACGCTCAACAATGTGCGCTTTTGGAAAGGCGATTTTCCTGCCCGATACGGCGGTCGGGCGGCCTCCGTGCTGGATATTCGTACGCGCGACGGCAATTTTCGGGAGTACAAGGCGGATGCTTCGGTCGGACTGTTCGCCGCGTCGCTTTCCGCCGAAGGGCCGGTTGTGCGCGACAAAAGTTCGTTTTTGGCGAGCGGGCGGTTTACCTATTTTCAGCCCTGGGTTCAATTTTTTAGTCGCCGGGATAATTTACTGACTTTTTCCGGCGACCGGGTGGTGTATCGCTTTCACGATCTGAATTTGAAGTGGAACTATACTTTTTCTGAAAAAAATCGCCTGTACTGTACCTTTTACAGCGGCGGCGATGCCTTTCGGGATCAGTTTGTCCAGCGCTACGCGTCCACCCAGGGCTTGCTGACCGATCGCTACACCCTGGGTTCCTCTTGGGGCAATACTATTGCCGCTGTGCGTTGGAATCACCTGCTGAGCAACCGGTTGTTCTCGAATACCACCTTGCGGTTCAGTAGATTCTTTTATCAAAGCCAGTTGTCGTTCGACTCCCGTTTTTTGTATCCGAACGGCAAAGAAAACGTGCTGGCGGACTACGGGCAGTTGTATCAGACGTTGATCCGGGATCTATCCGTAAAAACCGACTTCACTTTTTTCCCCTCCAATGCCCTCACCGTCCGCTGGGGGGTGGCGTTGACGCGGCATGATTTTCAGCCTGGGGCTTTGTCCGTGAACTTCCTGTTACCCGGCCAATCGGCCGCTTCGATTGATTCCCTTGCGGCGCTCCTGCTCAACAACGAACGCCTGAGCGCGAATGAGAACGAGGCGTATCTCGACTTTGAGTGGCGATTTGCGCCGCGTTGGCAATTCGACGCCGGCCTGAACGCTTCGATTTTTCAAATTCGAAATACCAATTACCCCAACCTCCTGCCCCGTTTGCGCCTCGCGCACGCTGGGAAGCGGGGGGTGAGCGCTTGGGCCGGCTACAGCCGAATGGCGCAAAATCTGCATCAAATCGGTTCCTTCAACATTAGCCTGCCGTTTGAACTGTGGGTTCCCTCCACCGCCAAAGTGCCTCCGGAGCGGGTGTGGCAGTCTTCGCTGGGCATGGGCTATCAGCGAAAACACTGGCGACTTCAAGTCGAAGGGTATTACAAACGCTTTGACCGCGTGTTGGCCTTCCTTTCTGCGAACGACGCCCTGTACACCGGCGGCGCCGAGGACGCCAGCGGCTGGGAGGATCGCATTGCGGTCGGAACCGGACTTGCGCGCGGGATCGAGTGGTCTTTCGGATTGGATTTTCCCGTCACCAGCTTTTCGGCGGGCTACACCTTGTCTAGAGCCGAGCGCAATTTTCCGGACTTGAATTCCGGCCGAACCTTCCCGTTTCGCTTCGACCGGCTGCACGACCTGAAGATTAACCTGCGTCAGCGCATTACCTCATGGTTATCCGCCGATGTCGCTTGGTCCTACGCAACCGGCAACCCCATTACCCTGGCGGGGCTGCGCTACACCCACCATACGCCGAACAGCGATATTTCACGCGATGTGTATGTGTACACTTCGGTAAACGGCTACCGGCTGCCGGCAGTGCACCGCCTGGATTTCAGCCTGCAGGCTACCTTTCAGTCCGGCCGACTGCAGCACAGTATTCAATTGGGCGCTTACAATGCCTACAATCGTCCCAACCCGTTTTTTATATTTATAGACGCCGGCAGCGGTATCGAAGGCAAAGCGGTACAATACACCTTGCTGCCTTTGCTGCCGGTATTCCGGTATGAAATTAAGCGCATTTGACGGTGCTTGCTTGTGTGTTTTTCGGTATTGGATGAACAGCGAACAGGGTACAAATTTTACCTTTGCAAACAATCTGCTTTTCGAAGCGAGTGCAACTTTTGTTATCATAGTTGGAAAATACCGAAAATAATGCTTAACAAAATGATCACGCCGGTGATACTGGCAGCGCTTACCTGCTTTCTATCTACTTGCGGCGGGGTGGGGAATGAGCACGACCAGTCAGGCGCGCTCGCCGGCGTCGTATTCGACTCAACAAAAGCAAATGCGCAGTTATCGGCTCTGCCGTCTACCGCGCAATGGGCGTACCTGAATGAGGTCTTTAAGCGCTCGCATTCGAATCAACAAACAGCCGAAACCTGGCTGATTGACAAGATACCGCAGCTGGCGGCAAACCATCAGGATAGCACGGTAATTTACAGGGTAAAAAACCTGGCGGATAGCGCAAAGGGCAATGGGTTCCGAAGTCAAATACTCCTTCGATTGGGGTATATCTATTCCGATTTGGGCGACCATGAACAGGCAGCCGGGTGCTTTCGATCTGCGCTTGCATTGGCGCAAAATGGGAAGGAGCCGGAAATTCAGGTTATGGCGCTGATCGGCATTGCTACGGTCGGCTATAACCGGCTGCAGTATGACTCCGCCGTGCACTATCTGGAAATCGGCAAAGGCATTGCAGAAGCATACAAACTGGACAACCGATTGCCGGATTTATACAACAACATCGCCAATAGTAAAAATCGTGGAGGCCAGAATCTGGAAGCCGTCAGAATGTTTGTGAAAGCCGCGAACCTATATCAAGAAAAAGGCGATCTGGAAAACCTGGCTATTATTTACAACAACATCGGCGTGGTTTTCCTGGATATGAAACAGTACCCAAAATCCATTGAGTACTTCAAACTTGCCAGGGGAATCAACGAAAAAAACAAGCATGTCGGGCAACTGATCATCAATTACGGCAACCTCGGGCTGGCCTATAAAAATCTGGATTCTATTAGCCAGGCAAAATCCAATTACCTGAGAGGCAAGGCGCTTTGCGAGGAGACCGGGGATGAATTCGAACTATCCAGAAGTTATTACAACCTGGGTAACCTGGTCGTCATGGAAGAAAAGTATGACCTGGCAGGCATGTATTTCGACAGCGCAGAACACTATTGCCGAAAAAACAACATCGCTTACGGATTGATGCTGCTGCAAATGGCCCGAAGCGAGTTGTACTCGAGGGCCGGGAAGCCGCAACTGGCCATCGCAACAGGACTAAAGGCCATGGAATCCTTGAAAGCCTACGATATTCCGTATGAAACGGCTTCTATGTCTAAAGTACTATACAATGCCTACA
>JAUMBL010000158.1:0-33905 GCA_032115775.1 Saprospiraceae bacterium
CGCATGATTTGCCGTCCGACCCGGCTTCCCGCCGTCATCCGGTTAATGTAAACGCATAAAAAGCATGAATAAGAAATTTTGTTTGGATAAAACTCTTTTTTGCCGGAATGAAAGTAGGAGCATTCGGGATAAAAACCAAATAAATAAAAATATTTTTTGAAATATTTTTTTGAAACGGTTTCGTAAAAAATTTATATTTTGATTATCAAATACTTATATTAAAATACAGCAATCCATGCGACTATATTCCAACGCTTTGGCATTTTTTTTTCGCCGGCAGGCAGCGAAACCGGCAGCGTGTCCGTTTTCTTTTCAAACGCGGTTCGACGCGCTTGTTGTCAAGATTATTTTAACCAAACCGATTTGTTATGATTGCCACCTTTTCTTACACCCTGTTGCTGGCTGCTGTGTATGTGATCCGTAAAGTGAGCATGATGAAAAGTCAGGGGGTTTAGATCACATTCCCCGACCCAAAGCAACGATTGGACGCTATAAAAAAACGGAGGGTGCGGCTTGTTGAGCCGCACCCTCCGTTTTTTTTCAATCGGACTTGGACTGTTATATTTTACGGCGTCACCACCTTTGCTTTCACCTTCACATTTTTGCCCATACCGGCTTCGCGCCAGATCGCCGTTTTGTGTTTTTTAGCGGGCGTTTTTTCTGCGAGCGCTACCGCGTTGGTCGTGCTCACCACGCCGCCGGCTGCGGACAGGTCGGAAAAGGGTACTTTTTGCGTCGTACCGGGTTTATAGACCTCGTCGGTGCGTTTAACCACGGATTTCATCAGGATTTCGCGCACTTGTTTAGCCGACAGATCCGGGTAGTAGGAGCGGAGGATAGCAGCCACGCCTGCGGCGGCCGGGGCGGCCATGGATGTACCGCTGGCGTTGCCGTAACCGCCGCCCGGGATGGTGGAGTACAGGGCGACGCCCGGGGAGAAGAAGTCCACATTTTTCTTGCCGTAGTTAGAGAAGCGGGCAGGGCTGTTTTCGCCGCTGCGCCAGTTCAGGGCGCCGATTTCCAGCCAGTTCGGGGCTGTTTTAGGCTTAAAAAGGCCTTTTTTCTCAAAATTATCGTTGGGAAAATTCGGCGAAGTATCGTTGTTTTCGGAATCGTTGCCGGCGGCGTGCACCAACAGCACATCGTGTTCGGCGGCGTACTTCACGGCCGCGTCCACATACGCTTTTTGCGGGCTGTAGCCTTTACCGAACGACATATTGATGATGCTGGCGCCGTTGTCCACGGCATAGCGGATCGCGTTGGCCACGTCCTTATCGCGCTCGTCGCCGTCGGGCACGCAACGCACCGTCATGATGCGCACGTTGTCCGCCACGCCGTTAATTCCTTTGTCGTTGTTGCGGACGGCGGCGATGATACCGGCGACGTGGGTGCCGTGGAAGGCATCCGGGCCGATATACTCGTTGCTGCCATAGAACCGATTGCTCAGGTCGTTGGGATCGTCTCCCACCACCGTACGAGGGTTGTAATCAGGATTGAGGCTGTAGTTCAATTGATTGTTGGCGAAGGACATGGAGCGTTCCTTTTCTTCTTCGAGGCCTTCGGGCGACAAGCCTTGAGCCAGCAGTTTTTTGCTCATATCCACGGCGGCTTTCAGCTCGTCGTTGCCGTCGGCATTTACCTGGTCGAGGTCTTCTGCGGAGAAACTCGTTTTGCCGGTTGCTTTTTGAACCGCCTTGAAGGATGCTTCAATTTTTACGAATTGCTCTTCGATGCGGGTTTTCATGGCTTCCGCCTGGCTGCGGGACTCTTCGTAGGCTGATTTGATGCCCTGGTAATATTCGTATTCCTTTTTATCGGCGCCGCTCAGATTTTTTCCGTTTGAGTTGCCGAATTTTTTGCTGAGGCGGACATACTCGCGCGTCAGTTCCAGGGTTTCGTGCCCCACGCTGCCGCCGGGACCGCCCAGGAAATTCCAGCCGTGGATATCATCCACATAGCCGTTGTTATCGTCGTCTTTGCCGTTGTTGGGGATTTCGCCCGGATTAACCCACATGATATCCTTGAGGTCTTCGTGGAGGTAATCCACGCCGGAATCCAGCACGGCCACGATCACCGTCTGACCTTTTTTCCCTTTTGCCTTGAGTTGCTTCAGGGCCTCATCCGAGCTGGCGCCCTGCACGCCATCCTTGGCCTTGTCCAGCGTGAACCAATTGTCCGGCGCTTTTGCGCCTTGTGCCGTCAACAGGAACGCCGGCAGGCACAGCGCCAGCGTCATCATCGCATTTTTAAAACTCATGTTTAAATAATTTTATTGCAACTGCGTTTGCAGCGTTCCGGCGTGTTTTAAAAGCGTTTTTTCAACAAATTTTACAGATTAGGGCAATTTAATACCGGCTGAAAAAATTATTTTTTTTGAAAAAACAGGCGCTTTTGCTCCGGATAAAGCCGCTCGGGTAGTTGCGGTTTTTAAAAAAAATTTATGTTTGGCAATTCAGAAACTGTTTTAACACCGTTTCTAACGACAAAAGTACGGCGTTTCGCGCACATACCGTCGGGATTAGACGAATGGCGTATTTTAACCAACCAAAATACTGTAACTTTGCACGATAAGCCATGCGTGAGACTAAATTTATAGAACAAAACCGGGAAAAATGGTCGCGCTACGAGCAAATGCTCCAGGAAAATCGCCGCGATCCCGAGCACCTGAACGAGCTGTTCGTTCAGATCATGGACGATTTGTCTTACGCGCGCACGTTTTACCCCAACCGCTCGGTGCGTACTTACCTCAACAGTATGGCGCAGCGCATTTTTCATCAGGTGTACCGGGGGAAACGGTTTCCGAAATCGCGCTTTTTTTTATTCTGGACGGACGAGGCGCCGCGCGCCATCTGGGAATCGCGCAAAGCGATGGGGTTATCCCTCGGTATTTTTGTGCTGGCTTTCGCCTTGGGCGTGCTTTCCTCGCGAATAGACCCGGATTTTCCCCGGATGATTTTAGGGGACGACTATGTGGACATGACGCTCGCCAACATTGAAAACGGCGACCCCATGCGGGTGTACAAGGACAGCCGCCCCTTGGGCATGACGATCGGGATTGCCGCAAACAATCTGTTCGTGGCGCTGCGCACCGCCCTGTTCGGCGTGGCGGCCTCCATCGGCGCGGTGTTTATTATGCTGTACAACGGCATCATGGTGGGCGCTTTTCAGTATTTCTTTATCGAACGCGACCTTTTTTGGGAATCTTTCCTCACCATCTGGATACACGGCACACTGGAGATCAGCGCGATCATCGTAGCCGGCGGCTCGGGCCTGACCATCGGTTCGGGTATTTTATTCCCCGGCACGCACACCCGCATGCGCGCCTTCCAATTGTCTATGCGCCGGGGCTTGAAAATCCTGCTCGGGCTGACGCCGGTGATGATCATGGCCGCGATCTTTGAGGGCTTCTTTACGCGGTACACCGATACGCCGGACGCGCTGCGCGGGCTCTTCATCTTGCTGTCGCTGGCGTTTGTGCTTTGGTATTTTGCCTGGCTTCCGTGGTACAAAGCGCGGCACG
This sequence comes from Saprospiraceae bacterium, assembly GCA_032115775.1. Taxonomy (GTDB): domain Bacteria; phylum Bacteroidota; class Bacteroidia; order Chitinophagales; family Saprospiraceae; genus M3007. The sequence goes on from JAUMBL010000158.1 coordinate 3,521, forward strand.
GCGGCTTTCGGGACGATCACCGCAGCCACGACCTGCCGCCCGACCGACTCGAGCGGGTGGATTTCCGCGCAATCAAAGGCGCCGGCGCCTTGATTTCCGACTCCTTCGCTTTTGCCGGCCGGCATGGACGCCTTTTCAGCGCCGGGACGATAGGCGTCGGCGCCGCGTTCATCGCACTGTCTTTTTTGCTGTCCAAGGGCCCGATTTCAACTGTGTTTGCCTTTTCGGAAGGCGCCTTCGGCGTTTTAGACGGCGTTCGCCGTTTTTTTAGCACCGCAATCGGCTGGCCGTCATTTATCGCCCAGTTCCTGGCGCTTACCGCCCTGACGATCAGCGCGTTCAAAATCTTGGAATCGGAGATGCCGGCGGGCTTTCGCGCGCCCGTTCAGTCGAGGCGTATGCTCGTGGCGGGGCTTTTTTTTGCGCTGCCTTTTACCCTGATTTGTCAGATTATGCAGGCGGCGCCGGGCGTGCTCGTCTGGCTTTTAGCCATCCTTTGCCTGCCCATGCTCTATCTTTGGGCCGCCGTGGCGTATTTTGATGATTCCAACGCCTGGCGCATCGTCGGGCGCTCGGCGCGATTGTTTTACCTGTTCGAATCGCTGGCGGTCGGTTTTCTGTACGTAAACCTGGGCCTGCTGCTGCTGTTGTTTCTCGATTCCGGTTTGTGGGAAATGAGCCTGCATTTATTCAGCTGGCTGGCGCCTGCCGAACCGGATCGTATCCGGGAATTTATGACCGCCGCCACAATGATCGCCGCCGCCGCCGGCTGCTACTTTATTCACCTGCTTTTTTCTGTTTCCGCCGCTTTGCAATATTTCTCCTCCCTGGAACGAACGGAAGCCCGCGCCCTGCGGGAAAAAATCGAACAGGTCGGTAAAACGCCCAAAATACGGGGCCTCGCAAGGGAAGAACAGGAAAAATAACCGATACTCCATGCATTCCGCGCGACTTTTTACCGCCTTCCTGCTATCGCTAACCCTCGGCGCCGCCACCGCGCAGTCGGATCTGACGCTCCGCCGTATCGCGCCGGCCGACTGGGAGCAGGCATCCAAAGGACTGGACTACAGCAAAGATCTCCCGGAAAAAGCGCCGCCGCCGCCAAGTGCGCCAAGCGGCGTTGACTGGACGCAACAAACCGAAGCACTCGGTATCCTGCTCCAAATTCTCGCGATCGCAGCGGCTATGGTGCTCCTCGGCTACGGTATCTTTAAAATACTGCACGCGCCCCAAAACCGACAAATTACCCGTACCGGCGAAGTCATCACGCTCGAAAACCTGGAACAACACCTGGATGAAACCGACCTCATCCCCTTCCTGCAAGCCGCGCTGGATGCACAAAACTACGCGCTCGCCATACGGCTGTATTATCTGCAAATCATCAAAAATCTGGCTGCAGGCGGCCTCATCCGCTGGTCAAAAGAAAAAACAAACCGCGACTACCTCCACGAAATGCGCACACACCGGCTCAGCAGCGAGTTCCGGCGACTCACCGCATTGTATGAACGGGTGTGGTACGGAAATCAAGCGCCCGACGCCCAAGCCTTCGCCGATATGGCGTCCGATTGCCAACAATTTTTAGCGCGCGTATAATTTCACCCCTTCGAGGCTTAGCGAACCAGTTACCTATTTGTTTTAAAGTAACTACTTTTTGAATCCAGACGCGACCGGCTAAGTCGTTATATCAAAAGCACCACCGTCATTATGGCCGGATTATACCTTCACATCCCTTTCTGCAAACAAGCCTGCCACTACTGCAATTTCCATTTTTCAACTTCCCTGAAACTCAAAACGCCGCTGTTGGACGCCCTGTGCCAGGAAATTGCCTTGCAACGCGACTACCTCCAGGGGGCGCCCCTGAAATCCGTTTACCTGGGCGGCGGCACGCCTTCGCTGCTCGAAACCGGCGAACTGACTGCGCTATTCGAAACGATCCGCCAATATTTTCCGCTGGAAAACGGCGCCGAAATCACCCTCGAGGCCAATCCGGATGATATTTCCCTGGACAAACTCCGCGACTGGAAAAACTACACCCCGGTCAATCGCCTTAGCATCGGTATTCAATCGTTTAGCGAAACGGATCTGCTGTGGATGCACCGCGCGCACAACGCCCACGAGGCCCGGGCCTGCCTCGATCTTGCGCTAGAAACCGGATTCGACAACCTGACCGTTGACCTGATCTACGGCGCGCCTACCACGAGCGACGCCCAATGGCAGGAAAACCTGCGCACGGTGCTGGACGCAGGCGTGCCGCACTTGTCCTGCTACAGCCTCACTGTGGAAGAAGGTACCGCGCTGGCGCATTTTGTGCAAAAAGGGCAGGCGCCGCCAGTGGATGACCAAAAATCAGCCCGGCAATTTGCCTGGCTCCTGGAGGAAACCGCCCGACACGGATACGAACACTATGAAATCTCCAACTTCGCATTGCCGGGGCGCTACGCCCGCCACAACAGCAACTACTGGACCGGCGCGCACTACCTGGGAATAGGGCCTTCCGCACATTCCTTCAACGGCGTTTCTCGCCAATGGAATGTGGCCAATAACGCAGGCTATATCCGCGCCCTGCAAGCCGGACAAATTCCGTTTGAACTGGAAACGCTCAGCCCCGCGCAACGATACAACGAGTACGTCATGACCGGCCTGCGCACGCAGTGGGGCTGTGAAGAACAACGTATTCGCACGCTGGGCGAACCGATGGCCGCGTACTTTTTTTCCGAAATTCAGGCCTTTATTGCAGCCGGACAAGTGGAAAAAAGCGCCGGAACCTACCGCCTCACCCGGGAAGGCAAATTTTTGGCCGACCGGATCGCGTCGGATTTGTTTTGGGTGGAAAACGCGGAAGTTTAGTTTCGCGATCTGAAAATGTACCTATATTTACAGCCTCTATTTCTTTAATTTACAAAACGAAAAACGTATGCTACAAGAACTCAAGGCATTCCTCCTGCGCGGCGAAACGCTGGCGCTCGCCGTAGCCGTTATCATCGCAGGCTCCTTCGGCAAAATCGTGGACTCGCTGGTGAACGACATCGTCTCCCCGATTCTGGGTTTGATCATCGGCCAACCCGATTTTTCCTCGCTGGTTGTCGGCACGATCAAAGTCGGCAATTTTATCAATGCCGTGGTGAATTTTGTCCTGATCGGTACGGTGTTGTTTTTCCTGATCAAAGCGGCCGGGAAAAAGCCGGAGGATGTCAAATAATTCTGCGCGCGCAGGCGTATTTCGCCGCCTCCGGCGGCGAAATAAAATAATGTTTGGTCACTTTTTTTTGATTTTTTTTAGAAAAAATCAAAAAAAAGGCAACCAAACAAAATATTTGTTTGCTTAGCATGTCTTTCACGGACTTATGATACACCCTCTACGCCTCCCTCAAATTTAGACGCATTTCCCTCACCTACGCTCCCGGTATCGCATGCAACAACAAACGCTGCTCTGTTTGCTATTGACCTTTTTTGCGCTGCAAACACACGCCCAAAACCCAAAGCCGGCGCAGGCCGAAGACCTGAATGCTTACTTCAAACCCATGAAATGGCGGAATATCGGCCCGTTTCGGGGCGGCCGCTCCGGCGCGGTCACGGGCGTGCGGGGCGATATGAGCACCTACTTCATGGGCGTCACCGGCGGCGGCGTCTGGAAAACGAACGACCTGGGGCTGAACTGGCAGAATATCTCCGACGGCTATTTCACCACCGGATCCGTGGGCGCCATCGCCGTCGCGGAAAGTGACCCGAACGTCCTCTATGTCGGCATGGGCGAACATGCAGTCCGCGGCGTGATGACCCACCACGGCGACGGCATGTACAAATCCACCGACGGCGGAAAAACCTGGAAGAAAACCGGCCTGGCCGGCGCCGGGCATATCGCCCGAATCGTTGTGCACCCGAACAATCCCGATTTTCTGTTGGTGGCCGTGCAGGGCGCTTTGTACGGCTCCAACGCCGAACGGGGCGTTTTTAAATCCACCGACGGCGGAAATACGTGGAAAAAAGTACTCTACGTAAACGAAAATACCGGCTGCGCCGAACTGTCCATGGATCGCCGCAACCCGCGCATCCTCTACGCCGCGATGTGGGAACACGGCCGCAAACCCTGGCAGGTGATCAGCGGAGGGCCCGGAAGCGGCCTGTATAAATCCAGCGACGGCGGCGAAACCTGGACGCGCCTGGAAAACGGCCTGCCCAAGGAAATGGGCAAAATGGCCGTGGCCGCCTGCCCGTCCAATCCCGATAAAGTCTATGCGCTGATCGAAAGCGATTCGGAAAAGGAAGCAGGCGGACTGTTCGTCTCCCACAACGCCGGCGCCGGCTGGTCGCGCGTGTCCAACGACCACCGCCTCGTGCAGCGCGCTTGGTACTACATCGAACTATTCACCGACCCCAAAAACGACCAAACGCTGTACGTCCTCAGCGCGCCGGCGCTGCGCTCCACCGACGGGGGGCTGAACTGGGAGGAACTCTCCGGCACCCACGGCGATTACCACGACCTGTGGATCAATCCGGACAATCCCCGGAATATGATCATCGGCAACGATGGCGGCGCAGCCGTCACGGTCAACGGCGGCGACACCTGGAGCCCGCAAAACAACATCCCGACTGCGCAAATTTACCGGATTAGCACAGACAACCAGTTTCCGTACCGCATTTACGGCGGACAACAGGACTACGGCGCGCTCTCGATCCCGCACCGGGAATTCGGCAGCCGAACCATCAGCCCGTCAAACTGGCGATATGCCGCCGGCGGCGAAAGCGCCTTCCTGGCCTTCGATCCCGACCGTCCGCGCTATGTGCTCGGCGGCAGCTACCAGGGCACGATCGAGGCGCTCGATACGGAAGCGGAAGCAGGCACGAATATTATGGCAGCACCTTTGCAGTATCTCGGACTGCCCGCCAAAGACCTCAAGTACCGCTTCAATTGGAATGCGCCGATTATCTGGTCGAAACACGAACCCAATACCTACTACCACGCCGCGCACGTGCTCCTCAAAACTACGGACATGGGCAAAAACTGGCAGGAGGTGTCGCCCGACCTCACCCGCAATGAAAAAGAAAAACAAGGCCGACCCGGCGTACCCTATACCAACGAGGCGGTAGGCGCAGAAAATTACGGAACGATCAGCTATGTGGCCGAATCGCCCCAGGAAAAAGGCGTGATCTGGACGGGCAGCGACGACGGCCTCGTACACCTCACCACAGACGGCGGCGCCAACTGGCAAAACGTCACGCCCAAAGGCCTGGAGGAATGCCTCGTCAACGCCATCGAACTGTCGCCGCACGACAAGGGCACGGCTTATATCGCCACCACGCGCTATAAATTCAACGACCACCGGCCGGGTCTGTACAAAACAACCGACTATGGCAAAACCTGGACGAATATCAGCGCAGGCATTCCTGACTCCTGCTTCACCCGCGTGGTGCGCGAAGACGCAGTCCGCAAAGACCTGCTGTTCGCCGGCACGGAAACGGGCCTGTTCATCTCCTGGAATGGCGGCAAAAATTGGTCCTCCTTCCAACTGAATCTGCCGATTACCCCGATCACAGACTTGAAAATCCACCAAGGCGACCTGATCGCCGCCACTTCCGGACGCGCGTTCTGGATCTTGGACGACCTCGGACTGCTGCGCCAAGGCCCGCAAATGACCGAAAAATTGCAGCTGTTTCAACCGGAAAACGCCCTGATTGCCAACGGCGGCAGCGAACTCAACCGCAGCAACGACGCCTTCAGCGGGATGAACGCCCGGGGCGGCGTCAACCCGGCCAACGGCATCGTATTGTACTATCATCTGCCGGAAACCCGACCCAGCGAGGTGCTCTCCCTCGAAATCCGCAATGAAGCCGGCAAACTGATCCGCCGTTTTAGTTCTAAAAAAGACAGCCTGGAACAAACCTGGGAGGGCGGCCCGCCCGCCACACCGACCCTGCCGACCAAAAAAGGCCTGAACCGCTTCGTCTGGGACATGCGCCACCCCATCCTGCCCGGCATTCCGAATACGTATTTTGAAAACAGCTTCGCCGGCCATAAAGCACCGCCCGGAAAATACAACTTCCGGATCCAGTATGGGCTCGAGCAATCCGCCGCCGCCGCCGAAATCCTGCCCAACCCGCTGTATCCAACCACCGCCGCCGAATACGAAGCCTACAGCCGGATCATGTCGGAGATGGAGGCCGCCATTGCACAAATGCATCGCCTGACCAATGAACTGTACGCCAAACGCAACCAACTAGACGAACTGCTCGGCAAACTGCCCGCAGGCGCGCCTTACGACCCACTGCGCACTGCGGGACAAACACTGTCCGATAAAATGAAAACCTGGGACGAAGAGATGGTGCAACGCAAGTCGAAAGCCTACGACGACGTGGAAAATTTCCCAAACAAATTTTCGGCTAATTATATGTTCCTGCTCAACCAAACCGAAAGCGATATCCCCCGCGTCAATCAACCCAATATCGCGCTGAAACAACAATTCGACGCTGCATGGGCCGCCCTCAAAGCGCAGGCAGACGCGTTTCTGGAAAAGGACATTCCGGCCTTCAACCGGATGCTCTGGGAGGCCGGCATCGGGGGCGTTTGGATGAAGTAGGGGCGTACAGACTCGGGATTTTCTGCGGCAGAAAATCCCGAGTCTGTACGAAACAGTTTCTAAACACCTACCGTCGCGCGGGTGGCATCCAGAATCGCCCGGACTTCCACCGCATTCGGCGCCTGGGCATACACCCGCAGCACCGGTTCGGTACCTGAAGCGCGGAACATGACCCATTTTTCGTCGCCCAGCAGGAATTTCCAGCCGTCTATATCTTCTACGCCCTGCACTTTGTAGCTGCCGAACGCCTTGTAGGTGCGTTCCTTGCAGTTTTTGATCACCTCTTGTTTTTTGGATTCCAGCACGTGCAGGTCGTCGCGATCGAAAGCGAAAGCGCCGACCTCTTTATAGACCTCCTCGACCAGTCCTTTCACCGTTTTGCCGGTGCGGGCCATAAATTCGAACACCATCAGCCCCACCCACACGCCGTCGCGCTCCGGGATATGGCCTTTAACGGCCAGTCCGCCGGATTCTTCGCCGCCCACCAGCACGTCTTCGCGGGTCATGATTTCCGCGATATATTTGAACCCGACTTTTGTAATTTCGTAGGGGAGACCGAATTTTTCGGCCATTTTTTTCATCTTATCCGTCACAGAAAAGGTGAAAACGACCTTTCCGCGCATGTTTTTATACTTATAAAGGTACAGCAGCAGGATCAGCAGCAGGTGGTGGCTGTCCACGAAATTGCCGTCCTCGTCGTACATGCCAATGCGGTCGGCGTCGCCGTCATTTGCCAGTCCGCCGGTGATTTTGGGATTTTTGCGGATGGTTTCGCTGAGCAGGCTCAGGTTGCGGTGGATCGGCTCGGGCGCTTGGCCGTGCATGCCCGGGTTCCAGTCGCAGTGCAAAAACACTGATTTCGGCAGCAGTTTTTTCACGGCGTTTTGTCCGGCGCCGTACATGGCGTCGTAGGCGATTTTGCCGGCGGCGGATTTGATCAGTTTGAGATCAAAATTTTTGCGGGCGTGCTTGAGGTAGATATTTTCGAGGTCTTTCACGGCGACCAGGCCGCGGTCTTTGAGTTCCTGGAATGACGGCAGGTTCTGCACCGTACAGGCGTCCGGGATATAGTTTTCCACCTCGGCAATATCCGAGGGGATCATCGGGCCGCCGAATGCGGCTTTCAGTTTGTATCCGTTGTACGAGGGCGGATTGTGGCTGGCGGTAATCACAATTCCCAGTCCGGCCTTGAGTTTTACCACCCCGAGCGAGACCATCGGGGTGGACACGAAGCCCTCCGCGATATAGGATTGTATGCCGAAGGCGCCCAGCACGCGGGCCGTAGTTTCGGCGAAGAGTTGTCCGCCGAAACGGCAATCGTACCCGATCACGGCTTTCTTTAGTTTGTGTTTTTTCATGTACAGCGCGGTCGCTTCTGCCACGCGTTTGACATTGTCCACCGTATAATCGTCTGCGATGATGGCGCGCCAGCCGTCGGTGCCGAATTTAATAGGAGTAGCCATTGTAGTAGGGTGTAGATTTTTTTGACAGTCGGTAAAATAAGCAGATTGATTGCTTATTTTCGGTATGTTAGACAGGTTGTGAAACTTGTCCGGCAAAATTATCTGTTAATACGCGTATTTTTGCAACACTTTAATTTAAATAATTCATTTCAGGGTACTTAGAAACTGTTTTTATCGTACCCATTTACCGTACTCCTATGCAAGACAGTTACCGGCACAAAGGTATGCGAAAACGCTTAGTGGACGACCTCCGGCGGCGTGGCATCACCGATGAGCGGGTTTTAGCGGCCATTCAGGCGGTTCCGAGGCACCTTTTTCTTGAAAAGGCGTTTGAAGAGCACGCCTATGAGGACAAGCCTTTCCCGATTGGTTTTGAGCAAACCATCTCACAGCCCTTCACCGTCGCCTATCAAACCGCCCTGCTCGATGTGCAGCCGGGCGACCGCATCCTCGAAATTGGTTCCGGATCGGGTTACCAGGCGGCCGTGCTGGCTGCGCTGGGCGCCCGCGTTTATACCATCGAGCGGCAGGAGGGACTGTATCTGACGGCGAAGGAACTGCTCGCGCGCCTCGGCTATGGCAAAATACGCTGCTTTTATGGCGATGGAACCAAAGGCCTGCCCGATTTTGCACCCTACGACAAAATCATCGTCACCGCCGGTGCGCCGGTGGTGCCGGAAGCGCTCAAAAACCAGCTGCGCATCAGCGGCCGGCTCATCATTCCGGTAGGCGAGGAAGTACAGTATATGTATCGAATTACCCGGCTGTCGGAGATGGAATACAAAGAAGAAATGCTGGACGCATTCCGATTTGTGCCCTTTCTCGAGGGCGTTCAAAAGCAAAAATAACCCCTAATCTCACCGACCTCCGGGTCGCATTTGCTCCGCACTTATGTCCAATCTGATTTATGGCCACCACCCCGTTGTCGAAGCAATTCACTCCGGCAAACCGGTTGAGAAAATTTTTTTTCAGCAGGGCCTGCGCGGCGAACTGGAAAAAGAAATTCGCCTGCTCGCCCGGGAACACGACATACCGCTCCAGGTAGTCCCCAAGGAAAAACTAAATAAACTGACCGCCCGCGGCGCCCACCAGGGTGTGGCGGCCTTCCTGTCGCTGGTGGAATTTCTTTCCATCGAAGACGTGACGCCGTTTATATTTGAGCGCGGCGAGACACCCCTGCTTGTGCTGCTCGACAGTGTGACCGACGTGCGCAATTTCGGCGCCATCTGCCGGTCGGCCGAGTGCCTGGGCGCGCATGCCGTCGTCATCCCGCAATCGGGCGCAGCGCCCGCCAACGAAGAGGCCATGAAGGCCTCGGCCGGCGCGCTGGCCCGCATCCGCTTGTGCCGGGTGCGCAGCTTGTTCAGCACCGTGGAATGGTTGCAAACGGCCGGCATTCAGGTGGTGGCCACCGCCTTGTCCAACCGCGCCCAGCCGAGTTATGCGATAGATTTCAGCGTGCCGACGGCTATTTTGCTCGGATCAGAAGGCGACGGGCTGCATCCCAAACTGATTAAAATGTCGGACGCCGTCGCCAAGATTCCCCAGGCAACCGATTTCGACTCCCTGAACGTCAGCGTCGCGGCCGGTATCTTGCTGTACGAAGCGCAACGGCAGCGCGTTGAAATGCCGGTTTCAAATCTGCGCCCGACATGACCTGTACCGATCAAATGCAGCGAACGATCCAAATCGCCCAATGGCCGCCCTCCCGGATCGTGTCGCTCGTGCCCTCGCAAACGGAACTCCTGGCGGATCTGGGCCTGGACGCCGCGGTGGCGGGGATCACGAAATTTTGCATCCACCCTGCAGGGTGGTTCAAAAGCAAAAAAAGAATCGGCGGCACGAAAACGGTCAACCTGGAAGCCGTGGCGCAATTGGCGCCCGACCTGATCATCGGCAACAAAGAGGAAAATGTACAGACGCAGATCGCCTGGCTGTCCGAACGATTTCCCGTGTGGATGAGCGACGTGCACACCCTGGAGGACGCGCTGGACATGGTGCAGCAGATCGGCGAGATCACCGGGAAGCGGCAGGCCGGATTGGATTTGCGCGCGGAGATACGCCGACGCTTCGAAGCCCTGCCGACGCCGACCCAACGCCCGCGCGCCGCGTATTTTATCTGGCGAAAACCCTATATGGTCGCCGCCGCAAACACTTTTATTGATCAGATGTTGTTTTATGCAGGGTTTGAAAACGCATTTTCGCAGCGGACGCGGTATCCGGAAATCAGCGAGCCGGAGCTCATCGCCGCCAACCCGGACGTGATCCTGCTCTCCTCGGAGCCCTACCCCTTTGCCGAAAAACATATACAGGAATTTAAAGCCCTGCTCCCCAATACGCCCGTGCGCATCGTAAACGGGGAATTTTTTTCCTGGTATGGCAGCCGGCTGTTGCAGTCGGCCGACTATTTTCAAACTTTTATCGCCCGCCCAAACAACTATTTTGAATACTGATCGCTTTTCCCGAAATTTGCACACGTTATATATCCCTGTCGTGCCCCGCACGCTCAACCCAAACGCAATATGGTTCAATATTTCGCTGCCGGCCTTTTTGTCCTTTTCAGTCTCTCTGAATTAAAAACCCAAACAGCCGCCGCAGGGCGAAAACCCGGAGAAATGCTGCTGCAACTCCAAGGGGACGCCACGCCCGCATCCGTACTGGCGGATTTCAACCGATACCTGCCCGCAGACGCGCCGGCAGAACTCCTGATCAGCCGGGCGGACGACTGGCGCATCGCGCGCCTGGGCTTCGACGAAGACCGCGTGCCCGCCGAAGAAGCGCTCACGCTGGCGCGCCGCATCCCGGGCGTCCGCGCCGCGCAATTCAACCACCGGGCGCCCGACCGCAATACGGAGCCGAACGACCCCGAATGGTGGCGCCAGGACGACATGAACCTCATCGGCGCCCCGGAAGCCTGGGATGCCTCCACCGGCGGATTGAGCGCCGCAGGCGATACGATCGTCGCGGCAGTCCTCGAAAAAGGCATGCTGCTCACACACCCGGATCTGCTCGAAAACCGCTGGTTCAACTGGGCAGACCGCCCGGATAACAACCTAGACGACGATGGCAACGGCTACGTGGACGATCATGCGAGCTGGGACGCCCGCTTTGGCGGCGACGGCCCCGGCAACAGCGGCAACCACGGCACCGGGGTGAATGGCATCATCGGCGCCCAAGGGAATAACAACCAAGGCGTCACCGGCGTCAATTGGCAGGTCAAACTTATGAACCTGACCAATGTAGAGTACGAAAATGAAATCATTGACGCCTATTATTATGTGCACAAAATGCGCCGCCTCTACAACCAAACCAACGGCGAAAAAGGCGCTTTCGTAGTCACCACCAACGCCTCCTTCGGCATAGACCGCGAAAAAGCGGAAGACCACCCACTGTGGTGCGCCGTGTATGACTCGCTCGGGAAGGTCGGCATTATCAGCATCGGCGCTACCTCCAACAGCGGCAACAACAACGTGGACGTCGTGGGCGATATGCCCACCTCCTGCACCAGCGAATTCCTGATCACCGTCACCAATACGGATAAACTGGATAACCTGGTGTCCGGCGCCGGCTTCGGCCCGCTGTCCATAGACATCGGCGCGCCCGGAAAAGACACCTATACTACTTCCAATTCCGGCCCTAATACGGCAACCTACGGCACGCTCGGCGGCACCTCCGCCGCCGCGCCGCATGCCACCGGCGCCGTCGCCCTGCTGTACAGCCTCGACTGCCCACAGTTCACCGCAGACGCGCTCACCAGCCCGGCCGATTGCGCACGCAGAGTCCGCGATATCCTCCTCAACAATGTAGAACCCAACCCCACCCTGGACGGCAAAACCACCACCGGCGGCCGCCTCAGCCTCTCCCGAGCCGTCTCCGCCGTGCAAAAAAGCTGCGGCGCCAATAAGGGCCCTCTGGATATCCTGACCATCAAACCCAGTCCGGCTCGCGACCAAATCGAAATCGAATTCCAAACGCCGAATTTCACCGAATACCCTATCCGAATCTTCAACGCCCTCGGCCAACTCATGTACGAAAAATCCGTGCAACCCGAGCCTTTCGCCGCCAGCCGCGAAACCGTTTCGGTGCGCACCTGGCCCGCCGGCGTCTATTGGGTCGCTATCAGCAAAGGAAAATTCGTTAAATCAAAGAAATTTTTGAAAATTTAAAACGCGCTCTTGGAAAATCAGGAAGATTCGTATTATCTTTGCAGCCCGAAATCAAACAGGTTTGGCTCCGTAGCTTAATGGATAGAGCATCTGACTACGGATCAGAAGGTTAGAGGTTCGAGTCCTCTCGGAGTCACCCAGACAAATTCTAAAGAGTGTGTGAGCCGGATGGCATTTTTGCGGCCACTCACACATTCGTTTTTTTAAAAAAATTAACAAATCATACGTCATGTCGAAAGTTTGTGATTTGACGGGTAAGAAACCGCTTACCGGCAATTACGTTTCGCACTCCAACCGCAAAACGAAGCGACGTTTTTACCCCAATCTTCAAAAGAAGAAATTCTATATTCCTGAAACCCAGGAATGGGTAACGCTCAAGGTAAGCGCATCGGCTATTCGCACGATCAATAAACTGGGCATTTACACCTATATCAAAAAATTGGAAAAGAAAGGCGACGTTGCGTTTTATTCTGAAAACGAGTTTCACGTCTAATTTCTGTCCAGATCCATTTAGCAATCTGTTTAAGTAAAGCATATCATGGCAAAGAAATCTAAAGGTAACCGCCTCCAGATTATCCTCGAATGCACCGAGCATAAGAACAGCGGCCTGCCCGGTACTTCCCGCTATATCACGCAGAAGAACCGCAAAAACACCCCCGATCGCATGGAGTTGAAAAAATACAACCCGATTATGCGAAAATACACGATGCATCGAGAAATTAAATAAGCGCACTTGCGCCCTATTTATTTATCCTGCATCTTTGCACTATTCTGTTAACTTCTTTATCTATTAGATAGCCATGGCCAAGAAAATTTCTAAAAACGCTAAGGTTGCTCAGCGCGCCGCCAGCGCGGGCTCCGGCAAAGACCACGTGAAGGTGGTAAAGGCCGTAAAAGACCCCGTGACCGGCAAGTACACGTACAAGCAAATGATCGTTCACAAAGATAAAGTGAAAGACTTTTTCGTGGACGTGAAATAAGCGCCTTGCTTCGCTCAGACACAAACGAGGCTGTCGGAACTTCCGGCAGCCTCGTTTCTTTTTTGCACCGATTGTATTGCACAATTCCAGATTTTTCTTTCTGCGTTCTTAAAATTCGGTGATTTTTAATGCGGTCACTCAAAAAAACCAACCGCATCACGGTATAAAAGGCCGCTCCGAACCGCCCCGCCGACTCGAATCCGATACATCAAAATACCGGTTGAAGGGCCCGAAAACTGCGCGGCGTCCACCGTCAGATGGTGCGCGCCGGGCGGCAGAAAGGTCGCCTGCCGATATACTAAACGGCCGATCGCATCGTGCATTTCGATTTCAACGAGCCCGGCTTCGGCAATCTCAATAGGAAAGGTGGTCTCCCGAGAAAACGGGTTGGGCTGGGGCGGGAAAATCTGATCGCCACTCGACATCCAGGAGGCATTCGGAGCCGCAAGCACCAGCGCGCGCGCCACACCTTCCGCAGTATAGGCCTCAGGACGTAAGTTTGAACCGGCCGCAAGCGATACGCCTTCGGCGTACCGGCCAGCCGCCCGCGCGCGCAATTGCAGGGTGCAAAGGGTGTCGCCCGGCCGGTAATCGCGCGGAAGCGGGTCGTACCACAGCGCGCGGAGGGTATTCTTCCGCGCGTCCCAGGCATAATGATCCGCCGGAATTCCTGCCAATTCCTCAAAATCCCATACATCGGGATCCAGCGACACGCTCAGCTGCCAGCCGGACAATCGGGCGGCAGCCGCAACCTGAATCGGGATCGAAACCCGCTCGCCCGCCGCCGCCCGGCCCGCCGGCAAGATCAGGACGACCGGCTCGGCCGATCGGTCTTCCGGCGTCGGCACGCCGGCAGCCGACAAGTTTACATCGCCGCTTTTCACGCCGACAAAGTGCAGTCCGGGCGAAGAAATATCCCCCAACAAGTTGTTGTAGCGTATCTGATAGGTATCCCGCACCACATCCCACTGCAGCAGCGGTGCGGGGTCGGTCAGCGGCCGGATGATCCGCCAGGAGGGCACGGCGACGAACGTGTCCGTGATGCCCAGCAGCAACTTCCGGCCCTCGACGATATCGAAGGTCGTGACCGTTTTGGAATTATTGATGTCCGCAGCCAGCACCTGGTAAAAACTCGAGAAGGACTCAATACCCAGAATATGCTTGCTGATGAGCAGCAGGTCGAAGGTCGTGAATCCGACCAAGGGGCCGTCATTCCGAAAAGCGCGCACCGTCGCCGTGTAATTATTGCCAAAAGGAATACCGCCGAGCGGCACGCTGAAACAGGAATCCGTTACGCTTTCCTGGGTCGTCCAGCTCATCGGATTGGATGCGCCGTCCTCTGCCAGCGACGCCCGAACCTGGTAGTTGCTGAGCCGTTGGTTACCGGCGGAACGGACACAGCCCTGAAACTGGATATCCGCGTCTGTATTGCAGGAACACTCCTGGTTGGCATCTTGTACCAGCACGTAACTATTGCAGGAATTTTGCAGTCCCCCGCCGTCGCGCACCCGGATTTGGATGAATCGGATACCGACATCGCAGCTGTCGAACGAGAGCGATTGCGCAGTCGGGAAAGCGCTGCTGGTATCACTGGCAAGCCGCATGCCGACTTCAATTTGAGTTTTCGGCGTGCAATTGTCGTTTAGGTTTAAAATAAACTGATTGGCGGAAAAGCCGGCCGTACAAAAAGGGGCATCCAGGTTCTGGGTGAGCCCGTTGATGCAGAGCAAATTGGGCGGATTGCAGTCGCGAATCGTGAAGAGGTATTCGCAGGTTGACTGGTTGGCGCAGTTGTCGGTGGCGCGCCAGATCACCCGGTGCGTACCGAGCGCAAACGGGGCGTTGATGGTATCCTCCGTACTCGTGATGTCCGTCAGGTTGTTATTATCCAGATCAATCCGGTAAGAATAATTGATTTGCGGATTGCTGCAACTGGTAGTCGCTTTTTCTACCAAAAAAACGTTGCCCTGGGTACAACTGCCGGCGTTTAAACAAAAAAGCCGGTCGGTACAGGGGGTGTTCCAAACGATGCCCTGCGCGACTATTTGGCCGGAGAAAATAAGCCAGGCGGCAAGAAAAAATAAGATCCTTGTCATGGCTGAAGAATTTTTGCATTTGGCGGGCGGGCTGACCGTGGAAGAAACGCCCGACGCCGCCGAGTCATTGGTTGTGTCTGTTCCGCAATGAACTATCAGAAATCGTACCAAAAAATTGGTATCCTGCGCGAAAAAGGGGGAGGAGGAAGTATTTCGCCGCCTCCGGCGGCGAAATACAATGATGTTTAAGCGCCTGTTTTTTGATTTTTCTAAAAAAAATCAAAAAACAAGCGCCTAAACAAAATATTTTTTTGTTTGCCGGGTCGTTCATGGATTTATTGCACAACCCCATATTGATTTAACTCAGCGGGACCACGTTTATCCCCCGCGCGGGTAGTTGGCCTCCTCTTCGTCCACGTGATCGGGCGGTGCGGTACGCAGTACGCGCATGAAAAAATAAAGCGTGACGGCGATCACGATCCCGTCGGACAGCAACATCATGATAAGAGCAGAATTATTCATAGCGCGTTGGTTGGTTGATAGTATGAAGCGATCGGG
This sequence comes from Saprospiraceae bacterium, assembly GCA_032115775.1. Lineage (GTDB taxonomy): Bacteria > Bacteroidota > Bacteroidia > Chitinophagales > Saprospiraceae > M3007. Next base: position 19,299 of record JAUMBL010000158.1, read on the forward strand.
CTCTTAGAGACCCGAAAATTCCGAATATACTTTATACGGTCGGCGTGATCCGGCCAAATCGTTCGCGTTTCACCTGGGCTTTATACACCAGGAAGGCGATACCGGCAAAAAGCAGCACGAGCAAGGCGCGGGAACCGTTTACGTACAGAAGTTGGGTTTGCAAAGCCTCCAGTTGGGTGGGATCGGTTGTAGCGGCGATTTGCGCGTGCAGGGTCTTGTTGGCAATTTTATCCAAAATGCCACCTTCGCTCAACAAACTGCCCAGGAAGACCGCGATCAGAATAAGCGGCGTGACATATTTAATGATAAATTTAAACATACCGGGCACTTTCATATCGGCGCCGCGCGTAATCTCATACCAGCCTTTGTCCATCCCGAATACCCAGGCAAACAAAATGATTTCCAACATGGCAAAGACCACCAGCGACACGGTACCCGCCCAATAATCGTATTCATCAAACACCCCCTGATTGAAAAAGAAAACACAGGGCGCGCCCAGCACGAGAATGCTCGCGCCGAATGTCCAAGCCGATTTTTGGCGCGACCAGCCGAACTCATCGCGCAGGAAACCCATGACCGGGGTGCCCATGGCCAACGAAGAGGTGATGCCGGCGAAAAACAACAAGCCGAACCAGGCTACGCCGGCCAGCACGGACAGGATGGGGCCCCATTGCTGGAACAGAAAAGGCATGGTGCGGAAACCAAGCCCCAGGCCGCCGGTTTGCGTCAATTCGATCACCCGCTCAACGCCCAGATAGCCGACTGAAATCGGGATCAGGATGGATGCGCCCAGCACCACCTCCACAAATTCGTTCATCCAGCCTGCGCTCATGGCGTTCAGCGCCACATCGTCGCGCTGGCGCAAGTAAGAAGCATAACATTGAATGCTGCCCATCCCCACCGAAAGGGTGAAAAATATCTGTCCGGCCGCTGCCAGCCAGACTTTAAAATCCCAAATAGAAGAAAAATTCGGCGTCCATAGGAAATTCAGTCCGGCGATGCCATCGTTAATGGCGCCCTCCGAACCGGCCTGCAGCGTCACGCCTTTGATGGCGAGGAAGATGCCGAAAAAAATCAGCAAGGGCATCCCAACCTTAGAGACGATCTCCACGCCGCCGGAAAGCCCACGCGATAAAATCCAGGTATTAATTACCAGGCAAAACAGCCAGAAAAAAATCGGCGTCCCGGTCTCCAGGCTGACATACTGTCCGAACATCGCGCTCACGGCGTCGGCAGACTGTCCGGAAAAAGCGCCGGAAACCGAATTCCAAACGTATGCCAGCGTCCAACTCTCTAAATAGCAGTAATAAGCTGCCACCGCCAAATTGGTGAAGATGCCGAATACGCCCACGTATTTCCACAAACGCCCTTTCCCACCCAGACTATTCAGGATAAACGGCGTGGAGTGATCGCCGTATTTCCCGCCGAAACGCCCCATGCTCCACTCCACAAACAACAGCGGAATTCCCATGAGCAGAAAACAGACCAAGTACGGAATGATGAAAGAGCCGCCGCCGTTTTGGATCGCTTGAACCGGGAACCGCAAAAAATTTCCCAATCCGACGGCATTACCGGCCATGGCCAGTACCAAACCGACGCGAGACCCCCAGGATTCTTTGTGTGCAGACATGTGCGCGTTTTTTTATACTCTGAATGTTTTGAAATATGCATCCCGGCAAAAAAGTATTTGCTTTTGACCCAATTAGGCAATTCTCAACGGATGCTTCCTGCGGCAAAGAAAACAATCTTTTGAACAACCGCCAAGAATGCCGCTAAAAAACGGTCGCACAGTTCGCCATTCCCCCTTAGCAGCTACAAAACTATGTAACTACTTAGCCGGTCGCGTCAGAGACAAAAAAGGATCCATTTTTTGCCAGACGAAGCGATTTTTTGCAGGCCGTAGCAGCGCTACGGTCAAAAAAAATTGCGAAGTATGGCGGAAAATGGGACTTTTTTGGCCAGACAGCGAGCCGGCTAAGTAGTTACAAAACTATTTAATATTTTTGCCCTCAAAATACGCACACCGAATTATTCGGCCAATCACGATACAATATGGCGAAGAAACCTACCCCCAACCGAGGCCCTGCGCCCGCCCGCCCCAAACAGCTCGTAAAAACAACTGTGTCCGCTAAATCCCAAACGGCAACGCACAGCCCGGCGGGGCAATGGGAACCCACGGGCTGGCTCCGGCCGGCGCTGATCGTACTGGCAATCACGGCGATTGTGTACCTGCCCTCCCTGTCCAATCAACTCGTCAACTGGGACGACCCGGCCAATATCCTGGAAAATCCCAACCTGATCAATATTGATGCGCAAAGCATAAAAAATATCTTTGATCTGGATAAAGGGAACGTGATCGGCAACTACAACCCGCTGCCGATTCTGACCTTCGCGATCGAGAAAAAGATCACCGGGGAATTCAACACGACCCTGATCCACAGCACCAATCTGGTGCTGCACCTGCTCACCGTGCTGTTCGCCATGCGCCTGTTGCTGCACCTCGGCGTGGGAATTTGGGGCGCGTTTATCGGCGGGCTTTTGTTTGGTATCCACCCGATGCGCGTGGAGTCGGTTGCCTGGGCCACCGAGCGCAAAGACGTGCTCTTCGCCGTGTTTTTCTTCGCCGCGCTGATGTATTACGTCCGATGGATAAAAACAGACGACAGCGGCAAACGACTTCGGCTGTACCTGCTCATGGTCGTGCTGGCAATCCTGTCTCTGTTTTCCAAAGTACAAGCAGTGACGCTGCCGCTCTCTATGTTGGCGATTGATTACCTCGTGCGCCGCCCCCTCAATTTTAAATTAATCTGGGAAAAAATTCCCTTCTGGATCTTATCGCTCGTTTTCGGTTTGATTAACTTATACACGCTGAAACAGCAGGGATCCACCAATGACGAAGTCACCAATTTCAATTTTCTGGATCGCCTGTGTATTGGCGCGTACTCTTTCTGCGTCTATGTATATAAGGTAATTTTCCCCTACCCAATGTCGCCGCTGTATCCCTACCCCAAACCGCTTCCGATTTGGGTATATCTGTCGCCGATCGCGTTTTTTGCTATTTTGGGACTGGTAATTTGGCTGATCGTAAAGGACCGCCGTTGGTGGGTATTCGGCGTGGCGTTTTTCTTCTTCAACGTGGTGTTTCTTTTGCAGATACTCGGCGCCGGACAGGGCTTCTTGGCGGATCGCTTTACGTATGTGCCGTATTTCGGCTTTTTTGCAATATTCGCCTGGCTGTACGACCGGTACGCGCAAACGCCGATACGTAGCGGCCTGAATATTGCCGCCGGAGTTGCCCTGGTACTGTCTGCCGGAATTAGTTTCCGACAAATCGGGATCTGGGAAAACGGCGGCACGCTCTGGACGCATGTCATGAAATATGAAAAACTGACCAACTCGCTGCCGTATTGGAACCGCGGACAGTTTTACCGCCAACAGGGAAATTACGACGCCTCGCTGAAAGACTACAGCCAGGCAATTGCGATTGAGCCCAAAAATTCGGAATTGTACAACAGCCGGGGGAAGACGTACTTTGACATGGCCATGTCGGGCAAGTATCCCGCCCAAGCGCAGGAATTTGCCATGAAGGCCATTGCGGATTACACCACCGGCCTGAGCCAACCCAAAATCAAGAATAAAACAAGATCGGAACTCCTGATCAACCGCGGCGCAGCCAATGCCTCGCAAAATCGGTACGGCCCTGCTATGAACGACCTGAACGAGGGGCTCAGCTTGGATCCAAACAACAAAAACGGGTATTTCAACCGCTCGCTCGTCTATTTCATGACGCAGCAATACCCCAAAGCGGTAGAGGACTATTCCACTTACCTGAAATACGACCCCTACAACGCCAACGTCTGGTACGAGCGCGGTATGCTCCGCCGAAGCCTGAATAACAGCAAAGAGGCGGTAGAAGATCTCAGCCGGGCAATCCAACTGAATCCGAATCTGAGCTTAGCGTACAGGGAGCGCGCACGCGCACATGCGCAACTGGGCAATAAAGCGGCTGCGCAACAAGACTATCAGCGCGCTGCGCAATACAACTTGCAAATGGAACAAATGGATATCACTCTGATGAACCGGTAAAAATAATGAGGGTGTATCACAAGTATTTCGCCGCCTCCGGCGGCGAAATAAAATAATGTTTTGTTGCTTAACGGGACTTTCACGGACTTATGATACACCCTCATTATTTCCTACTGCACCCGGAAACTAAATGCGAAGGTGCCGCACTCTTTTTCGCGTGCAGAAGGCGCAAAGCGGTGCTGCTTTGCCCAACGAATGGCTTTGCTGCGCAGTTCGCCATCGTTCGTTGTCGAACCGCGCTGGGTGTAGTCGGCCTCAATTACATTCCCGTCGCCGTCCACGCAGACTGACAGCATAATGACGCCGGTTTTCTGGGTATTATCCGCCATTACCGGGCGGTCAATTACTCTGCGGCCGGCCAGTCCGCCACCGATAGACACCCCCTCGCCGGTTCCGCTACCGCCGCCGCGACCGCCGCCGGTACCCGGACTGTTTCCGAAGGGGTTATCGCCTGTGCCATCCGGCCGGCCTTGGTTTCCGGCTTTTCCGCCATTGCCTGCGCCTGCGCCGTTGCCGTCCCCGCCGAACGCGCTGCCAAAACCGGCTTTTTTATTTTGCCGATCCTCTTCCGTCCGCCGCGCAAGATCAGCCGCTTCCTGCGCCTGACGTTGCCGTTCTGCCTCCTGGCGCAGGCGTGCGTCTGCTTCCGTCTTGCGCTGCTGATCCTGCGCGCGCTGCGCATCGCGTATCGCGGCGGCATTGGGATCCTGCGTAGTGGCCACGCGTTTTGGATTGTTTATCGCCGGTTTGGATTTAGCGGGCGGGGGCGTCGTTTTTTTAGGCGCGGGCGCAGGTTTTTCCACGGGCGCCTCGGCTTTCGGCTGCTCAACGGGTTGACCGGCGCCGGCGGGTCGGTCGTTCCGCCCGGCGTCAGGCGATCCCAACGCGGCATTATCGCCGCCGCCGCCCCACTGCAGTTCGATGGCCGGCGTTTCGACAAGCGGTTTCTCTACGTTGGTGGTGACAAACAGCAGCAAGGCCAAAATGATGGCGTGCAGCACGATCGAGATCAGGGCTGCCGTAGTTCTGTTTTCTTCTTTATGCGCAATCGCTTTCATCGGAGCGTAATTAAATTTTAACAAAAAACGACCGCTTGCGAGGCAAAACGGCGCAATTTATCGCGTTTCTTCCTCCGGATTCGTGGCCAGGATTGTTCGAACGCGGAGTTTGTTGGCTACATTCAGGATATTGACGACGTACTCCAGCGGCACGGTTTTGTCCGCCGCCACCGTAACGGTGGTATTCTGCGGATCCTGCGCCGAGGCGATTATTTTATTCTGCAACTGTGTTTCCAACTGCCGCATGGCGTCCTGCGCATTGCGCGCGGGAATACGCTCGCCCTGAAAAAAATACTCGCCTTCCATATTGACAGATACGGCGAGATCGGGAGAGGCCATGGTGGTGGAGCTGCTGGAGGGCAGCTGCAGGTTTAGCGCATTGGGCGTCACGAACTTGGAGGTCAGCATGAAAAACATCAGCAACAGGAAGATGATGTCAATCATGGCTGCCAAGCTAAAGGTCGGCGACACGCGCACTCTTCTTTTTAGTCCCATAACATTGGTTAAATTGTAGTGACTACTTATCCGGCTCGTCGTCTGGCAAAAAATGGATCCTTTTTTGTCTCAGACGCGACCGGCTAAGTAGTTACAAATATTGTAAAAAGTTCCATTCAGTTTTCGCGTTTCTCCACTTGGAATAGACGGGGGTTTTTATTTCCGAGCGGCAAAATTTGCCTTGCCTGAAATAATTTTTGCCTTATTTTTCCGAAACAAAAATACGGGCGCCCGCTTACCGAGTAGGTTCCTGAAGCATGTCCATGAACTGCAGGGCGGTGTACTCCATTTTATACACCACTTTGTCAAGATTGGACACCAATACATTATAGCCCGCCATCGAAACGATCGACACAATCAGGCCGAGCGCCGTACTCGTCAGCGCCTGGTAAATCCCGGCGGAAAGCACCTGCGGGGTGACGTTGGTGGCCGAAGACATATCCTCGAAAGACAGGATCAGCCCCAGCACCGTGCCCAGCAGGCCGAACATCGGCCCAAGTCCGGAAATAGAGGCCAGGGTGGACAAATTGCGCTCCAATTTCAGCAATTCCAGGTTGCCGACATTCTCAATCGCCTTATTGATATCGTCCAGCGGTTTGCCGATGCGATCGAGGCCCTTCTCCACCATCCGCGCCATCGGGGCGTCCACGCTTTGGCAGAGCGCCCGGGCGGCCTGCAGGTTGCCGCTTTCCACGCTGGCGCGAATACTGTTCATGAAGTTGTGATCCACTTTGCCGGCGCGCTGCATGGTCAGGTACCGCTCAATGATGATATACACTGCCGCAACAGAGAGGAAGACCAGGATGAAGAACATCGTCATGCTGGAGGTCGTGTTCCCCATAAAGGTGTCGAGTAGGCTCTTCTGCTCTACGGGCGCTTCGGAGGCGGCAGGGTTGGTTATCTGCAAGAAAAAGAAGACGGCAGACAAGGATTTGAATATCATAAAAGTATGCAGTTGGTTAAAAATGTAATTTGTTGTAAACGCCAAAATTAGCGCATTTTGTATTTTTATAATGAAAATTTTGGTCGTGCGAAATTACTCCAACACTTTAAAGGTCGTCCGTCGGTTCGCCTGGTGTTGCGCTTCGGTACAGCGCGAGCAGGGGCAGGTATCTGCCGGTTGGGTTTCGCCGTATCCGATGGCGCTCAGGCGCTCGGGCGCGACGCCCCGGCCGATCAGATAATTGACGGCGCTTTGGGCGCGTTTTTGCGACAATTCCTGGTTGTAGTCGTCATTGCCGCGGCAGTCGGTATGGCTGCCGAGTTGGATGCGAACGGTCGGGTTTTGCTTCAGCACGTCGGCCAGGCGGTTGAGGGTAGGCTCGGCATCGGGGCGGATATCCCATTTGTCGTAGTCGTAATAAATATTATCCAGCACGATTTCGACGTCCCGGTAAATTTTATCCAGCACGATTTCCAATTCATAGCGTTGTACCGGGTTCGCCGGGTCTTTTGCCATCCCTTTGGTGGAAAACCGGGCGGAATTGGTCAGGTAACCGGTCTTTTCTGCCCGAAACACATAATCGGTATTTTCCGACAGTTCGATTTGGCGGCGACCGTCTTCGCCGGGCACCAACTGCCGCGGCTTGCCATTGGTTTCGAAAGCCAATCCTGCGGCATCGAGCGGGCGCCGACCCAGCACCGGACTGTTGGGATCGTCGGGCCGGGCGAATATTTTTTCGAGTACGAATACCTCCAGGAGCATCTTAAAGGCCACCGGCGGTTGGGCGCCCTGCGTATCGGGTTTTACCGGCGCCGGCTGCGGCACGCGTTGCTCAAATCGGTAAATATCATCGCCGCCGGGGCCGCCGGGGCGATTGCTGGTGAAATAGCCGCGCAGCTGTACGGCGCCGGGCGTTGAGGCAGCAGGGCGCGCCGCAATCATCCACCCGAAATCATCCGCGCCGGAATTGATCGGCGTTTTGAGATTCACCGGCTGGGTCCAAGTATTGCGTTCCATTTTCACCGTCCGGAAAATATCAAGTCCGCCCATGCCCGGCAAGCCGTCTGAAGCAAAATACAGGGTATCCCGATCGAGATACGGGAAGAGTTCGTTGCCGTTGGAATTGATGCCGCGGGAGAGCAGGCGGGGGGCATCCCAGCCGCCGTCGGCGCGCGGATTGCGCTGCACGCTGTACAGATCGTATCCGCCCCAGCCGTCGGGATCGTTGCAGGCGAAATACAGCGTATTGCCGTCTGCCGACAGGGCGGGATGCTGGTAATTGATTTTTTCTTTTTGAAAAGGCAGCGGCCGGGGCGCGCTCCAGCCCGCGCCATGTTGATCGGCCTGGTAAATTTTGCAATACGCATCATCGCCTTTATACGCGCCGGCTGCGCGCACGAAAAACAGCTCCGTAAAATCCGCATTGAAACACGCCGTTCCCTCATTTCCCGCCGTATTCAGCGCGGGGGCGAAAGGCCGGGCGCTTTCGCTGTCCGACGCCGCCACAAACAAATCCATGAAGCGGTTGCCCGTCCAGGCGTAGCCGTTTTCGCCGGCGCTGCCGGCGCGATCGCTGGTAAAAACGAGTTGGCCGTCGGCATAGATTGCCGGCGAAAAGTCATTTTGGCTGCTGTTAAACGGCGCGGCCTCCAGCGTCCAGTCTGCCTTACTCGTCGCCTGTTTCCACTCTATAGCTTGATCGCAGGCCACCAGTTCTTTGCGGTATTCGTACGGACTACCGATCTCGATTCCCAGGTTTTTAAACGCCTCCCGCGCCTCCGGGTACCGCTCCAGTTTTTTCAATTCAAAAGCGGCGGCGCGCAGCGCGTCCGGGCCGTAGTTATTTTCGTACGCCGTATTGAACCACCGCAGGGCGTCCTCGGATCGCCCCGTTCTGCTGTAGGCGTCGCCGAGCAGGAAGGCCAGTTTGCCGCGTTCGGAGCGCAGCTTTGCGCGCGCCAATTCCTGTTTCAGCATCGGAATCGCCACCGCGTACTGCCGGCGCTCGTGCGCCGTCTGCCCGTCGCGAATTTTGATGGTGTAGGCGCAGGCGCTGAGGAGGAGGACTGGGAGGAGGTATAGGATGCGAGATTGGAGCATACAGGGATAGGAAAGTTACGCAGTTACAATGTTACGTATTAACACGGATTAAACGCAAGATATTTACAAAAAGATCGTTTCATTTTTACAACTTTGCGTTCACCAGCAGTCATCCCCATGCGTTATTTCCTTTTTTCTCGCGTCCAAAACACCCGCGCAGCCCAAAATACGCTGTTTATCGGCGGTCTTCTTCTTTTCTCTTGGCTCACGCCTGTGCAGGCGCAACAAGCGGAAGAACTCGTTCCCAAGGGCGCCGAAGCGGCGGAAATGCCCGATGCAGACGCCTATTCGCCCCGACCCATCAATACCGATGCGCCGGTGTCCGTGATCGCTTTCGGCTCCTGCAACAAACTGGACAAACCGCAAAATATGTGGGACGCCGTCGTCGCCAACAACCCCAACCTCTGGATCTGGCTGGGCGATATCGTCTATGCAGATACGGAGGATATGAAAGTGCTGGCAGCCGACTACAAGCGCCTGAAAATGGAGCCAGGCTATAAAGCGCTGCGCAAAAATACCCAGATCGTCGGTATTTACGACGACCACGACTACGGGAAAAACGACGGCGATAAAACCTTCCCCATGAAAAAAGGCGCGCAAAAAGCCCTGCTGGACTTCCTCGACGTGCCCCGAAACGCGCCGATCCGCCGACAGGAAGGCGCGTACTGCGCCTATACGTTCGGACAAGGCGCCGGCCGCGTGAAAGTGATCCTGCTCGATACCCGCTATTTCCGGGATCCACTCCAGCCGGACTCTACCAAACAGCGCCGATATGTGCCGAATACCGAGGGCGATATGCTCGGAGAGGCGCAGTGGCAGTGGCTGGAAAACGAACTGCGCGCCGGCGACGCCGACCTGCACATCCTCTGCTCCAGCGTGCAAGTGCTCTCGGACGAGCATCCCTTCGAAAAATGGGGCAACTTCCCGGCCGCCCGCAAACGCCTCCTGAGCCTGATCGTCCGAACCCAACCTAAAAATCTGCTCCTCCTCTCCGGCGACCGCCACATGGCGGAAATATCCAGACTGGACGTGCAAGGCCTGCCCTATCCCCTGTACGATTTCACCTCCAGCGGCCTCACGCATATTCGCAGCGGATTGTCGGAAAACAACAAACTCCGAACCGGCGACCTGATCCTGCAGCGCAATTTCGGCCTGCTCAAAATTTATTGGGAAAATAGCCGCCCGGTCGTCCAAATGGAAGTCCGGGGACTCCAAAATGAACTTTTCCAGGAAACAATCGTCCGGTATTGAATCGCCGTTTTGAAACGCGCCGGATCGGCAAGACAATCTTTTTTCGTTTATTTGCGCCATGGATTTGCTAAAACAACATATCGAAGCGCTCATCTTCGCCACCCCGCAGGCAATTACGCCCGATGAAATCAAATCGGTGCTGGACGAGGTGTTTCAAACCGACCTGAGTGGAGCAGAAATTCAGGCCGCCGTCGAAGAAATCCGGGCGCAATATAAAAGCGACCAGTTCGCCTTCGAACTGATAGAAATCGCCGGCGGATACCAGTTTCTGACCAAAGGCGCCTACCACAACGCCATCGCCGTCCATCTCCGCCAAACCACCAAAAAACGCCTCTCCCAGGCCGCCCTCGAAACGCTGGCCATTGTGGCCTACCGACAACCCGTCTCGAAATCCGACCTGGAGGCGATCCGCGGCGTGAACTGCGACTATGCGCTGCAGAAACTTTTGGAAAAAGATCTTGTTCTAATTACCGGAAGAGCCGAAACGCCGGGTCGCCCGCTGCTGTACGCGACCTCCGAAAAATTTATGGACTATCTCGGCATCCGCGACCTGGGCGAACTGCCCAAACCGAAGGATTTTAAAGAAGTGGAAAATAGCATCGGAGAACAAACGTCCTGAGGCCGCCGCACAGCGCCTTAAATGCTCACAGGGCAACCGGCCCGATTGCGAATTGACAAACTGAAAATAGCATGGAACCTACCACAACCGAATCCCCGCTGGTGAACCGGGTCGCGCAAAGCAGCCTGGTGACGATTGATCTGGAAAAATTCTATCCGGAGGGTGACATTGTGCCCTTCGATTTGAAACAGTTCCTGTTCCGCGAACTGATCCTCCGAGAAAAAGATTTCCGCGAGGCCATGAAAGCAATTGATTGGACGCAGTATCAGGGCAAAATCCTCGCAATTTATTGTTCGACCGACGCGATTATCCCGATGTGGGCCTATATGCTCGCAACGGTCTGCGCCGCGCCGTTTGCCGCCGATGTGGTGCAGTGCCCGCCGGAACAGGCCGTCGAACGCCTGTTTTTGAAAAAAATCGCCGCAATGGATTTGTCCGCCTTCGAAGGCAAACGCCTGGTCATCAAGGGCTGCAGCGACAAGCCGGTGCCGGCCGCCGCTTATCTGGAAATGACGCGACGCCTGCAGCCGCTGGCGCTCAGTATTCTGTTCGGGGAGCCGTGCTCCACCGTGCCCGTGTATAAAAAAGCAAAAACCTAAGAAATCGTCTGAAAACCTGTTTTTAAACCTCCTTGTAACTACTTAGCCGGTCGCGTCTGAGACAAAAAAGGATCCATTTTTTGCCAGACGAAGCGATTTTTTGCAGGCCGTAGCAGCGCTACGGTCAAAAAAAATTGCGAAGTATGGCGAAAAATGGGACTTTTTGGGCCAGACAGCGAGCCGGCTAAGTAGTTACACCTCCTTTATATTTTACCCACCATGATTACGATTAGAAATCTGCTTATTCTCAACCTGATTCTCGCCAGCTCCCTGATTTTCATGCTCATCACCTCTTTCAAAGGGGAGGGCGCAACAGACGGCGGTGGCAGCGTCTCGCCGGAACAAACCGTCCGCTCGATCAACCTGGACAAACCCTTTTCTTTCTGCGGCGAGAAAGTGCCGATGGACAACTTCGACGTCCGCCAGCGCCTCGACGCGGAACTGCTGCGCAATGTCTATTACCATTCGCAAACGATCCTGTCTATCAAACGCGCCAACGCGCTCTTTCCCATTATCGAGCCGATCCTGCGGGAAGAAGGTGCTCCCGACGACCTGAAGTACCTGGCCGTCGCAGAAAGCAACCTCTCCAACGCGATCTCGCCGGCAGGCGCCGGCGGCGTGTGGCAGTTTATGAAAAGCGCCGCCGGACAGTACGACCTGGAGGTCAACGGCGAAGTGGACGAACGCTATCACCTCGAAAAAGCAACCCGCGCCGCTTGCAGATATATGAAAGGCGAACGCCAGCGCCTCGGCAGCTGGATAGCCGCCGCGGCAGCCTACAACGGCGGCCCCTCCCGGATCGCCACGGAAATGGAAAAACAACGCGCCAAAACGTTTTTCGACCTCAACCTCGCCGCCGATGAAACCATGCGGTACCCGTTCCGAATCATCGCCATCAAAGAGGTCATGGAAAACCCCGCCCAGTACGAATACAGCATCCCCGAAGACCACCTCTACCCGCCGGTAAATAATTACAGAATCGTGCGGGTCAGCGGACCGGTACCCAGCTGGGGCGATTTCGCGGCGGCGCAAGGAACGAGTTACCGTATGCTCAAGGTGTATAATCCCTGGCTGGTGGATAGCAAACTGACCAATAAAGAGGGTAAAACCTACGAAATCAAGGTGCCGAAATAGGCCGGTGTGCACCCCTGGAATGCCGGAAACTATTCGTTGTGATCGCCTAAAAACCGGATATTCCGCTGTAATCCGGCGTATTTGGCGCGTTTGACTGCCGATTTTTTGAAAACGCGGCCGAATACTTCTTCGGTCAGCTCCAGCCAGTCGCGCCGGGTCATGCCCAGCAAATCGGGATGCGGCTCGAAAGCCGGTTCCGCATGCCGGGTGGCAAAACGATTCCAAGGGCAGACCTCCTGGCAGACATCGCAACCGAACATCCAGTTGTCCATTTTCCCCTGGAAAGCCGTCGGAATCGCCTCGCGCAGTTCGATGGTGAGATACGAGATGCATTTGGAGGCATCGAGGAGGTAGCCGTTCGGACTAATGGCCTCTGTCGGACAGGCGTCAATACAGCGGCGGCAGGTGCCGCAATGGTCGCGGATCGGATCGTCGTAATCCAATTCCAAGTCGCAGATAATCTCCGCAAGAAAAAAATACGATCCGTGGCGCGGATGGATTGTGAGCGTGTTCCGGCCATTCCAGCCCAAGCCGGCGCGTTGCGCCCATTCGCGTTCCATGACCGGCGCGGAATCCACGAAGCAGCGGCCTTCTACCGCGCCAATATCTTGGCGTATAAATTCCAGCAGCGCCTTCAGTTTATCTTTGATCACCAGGTGATAATCTTCCCCGTAGGCGTACTGGCTGATTTTCGGCGCGTCGGCATCCTGCTGTTTTTCCGGGTTGTGGTAGTTATAGGCCAGACAAATGACTGTTTTTGCGCCCGGCACGAGCCGGGTGGGGTCTATGCGCAGGTCGAAATAATTTTCCATATAGGCCATGCGTCCGTGCGCGCCCTGTTGGAGCCAGGCTTCCAATCGGCCGGCAGCATCGTCCAGTCGGGTTGCCTTTGCGAAGCCGACAAAGGCAAACCCAAGGCGGAGCGCCTCGCGGCGGATATGTTCGGCCTTATTCATGAATGCATGGAGATGATTGCGGCGGCCAGGGAGCCGTTTGAACGATGGCGGCGCATGAAGTGGATGGCGGAGAATCCGCCTATCGGGATCCGATTTTCATGCCCAAAAATAGCGAAAAAAAGCATAGTGCCAAGTTCAAAAAAACATTCAGCAGGGCCGAGGCGGTCTGTCCGTGCTGGAAAGCATTCCAAGTCTCGTTTGTGAAGGTAGAGAAGGTGCTGAATCCGCCGCAAAAACCGGTGACGAGCAGAAGTCGGCGCGGCTCGTCGAGTTGGCCGCGCATTTGCAGGCCGGTAAGGATGCCCAGCGCCAGGCAGGCGGCGATATTGGCGAGCAAAGTGGCTAATGGGAAGCGCGGCGCCCAAGGCTGCAAGAGCAATCCGACGCCATACCGGGCGAGGCTGCCGAACCCGCCGCCGACAAATACGAGGAAAATGGTGTAGAAGGAGGCGTGCATAAGAATTTCCCTACGGATGGGAGATTGCCGGCTTGCCTTGAGGAGGTTTTTGATAATAAAAAAAGTAACTACTTAGCCGGCTCGCTGTCTGGCCCAAAAAGTCCCATTTTCCGCCATACTTCGCAATTTTTTTTGACCGTAGCGCTGCTACGGCCTGCAAAAAATCGCTTCGTCTGGCAAAAAATGGAGCCTTTTTTGTCTCAGATGCGACCGGCTAAGTAGTTACTAAAAAAACATGTTGGAGCGCCAGCGGAGACAAAAAAAATTTTGCACGCGACAGGGCGACCCCAACATGTTCTAAAAAACAAAACCAGACGGCGGTTTATTCCGTATTACGGCCGCCGATCAGCATATCTTGGTATTCTTTCAAATCGTCGAACTGGCCTTGGGCTGCAAATTTTGCCTGTGCGGGCCAAGTGCTCGGATCGTGCATTTGATAGCGCGAGCCGGCGGCTTCGAGGATTTCCTTCAAACGGTCAACGGATGCGTTGGCCAGGTCGTCCCAAGATTCGATACCGCCTTCCTTCAGAATTTGCTCGATTTTCGGGCCGACACCTTCGATGATTTTGAGATCATTGAGTTTCGGGCCTTTTTTTGCAGCGGGCGCTTTCTTTTCCGCTTTCGTGTCTTCGGCGGACGTTTCGACTGCCGGTTCCTCCAGGTTCAGCGCCTCGACGACTTCTGAGACGGGCGTTTCGACGACTTCTGCGACGGGCGCCGGCGTTTTTGCCGATGGTTGCGGTTTTGTTTGCGCGGCGCCTGTTGATTTCGGCTTCGCGGTGGTGGCGGCTACTACGGCCGCGGGGAGTACGTTGACATAGCGGCGGTCGTTGCGTGCGCGCGTGAAACTGACGACCCCGTCAATTGCAGCGTGCAGCGTATGGTCGCGCCCCATGTAAACGTTTTCGC
>JAUMBL010000159.1:0-9967 GCA_032115775.1 Saprospiraceae bacterium
CTCGGCGATTTTCGGCCTCTCGAAGATCCTGGGGCATCAAGCGCTGTCCTTAAGCGCTATTTTGGCCAACCGGCCCGCAGGGACTTTCAGCAAGGATCCGGACAAAGCGGTGAAAAAATTAATTGAAACTGCGTTGAGCAGGCTTTAATTTTTTTATATTAAAAAATAAAATAATTCATACGCATTTTTGAACCGAACACCTAATTTAAAGGTTAAACCGCTTACAATTTTTCATTCTTCATTCAATTTTCCAATTATTATGCTGCGTATCTACCTGCTCACTGCCATGCTGGCAGTCTTTTCCATGCGCTTTCTCACCGCCCAGGACACCTTTTCCATCGTAGCCGTGGATACCCTCACGGGGGAAATCGGCAGCGCAGGCGCCAGTTGTCTGGACAATGTTTCTTTCCCCGGCAGCGGCGGCGCGATCATCATCAGCGATATCCTGCCGGGTCGGGGCGCCATCCATACGCAGTCGTACTGGGTAGCGACGAATCAAAGCAACGCCCGCGCGCGCATGCAGGAGGGGCTCTCGCCGGAGCAGATCATCAATTGGCTGAAAAGTAACGACGCCAACGGCCCCTTCGGCGCGCTGTCCCGCCAATATGGGATCGTGGATTTCAGTCCGACCGGCCAGGCCCGCTCCGCCGCTTATACCGGCAGCGGCTGCCTCGACTGGAAGGGCCAGCGCACGGGCCTCACCTACGCCATCCAAGGCAATATCCTCCTCGGTCCCGCCATCCTCGACAGCATGCAAGCGCGATTCCTGGCCGCAGAAGGTCCGCTGGCCGACCGCCTCATGGCCGCCCTGCAAGGCGCCAATGTGCCAGGCGCCGATAGCCGGTGCCTCAGCAACGGCACGTCCTCGCTCTCGGCTTTCCTGCGCGTCGCCAAACCGGACGACAATGGGAATGATCTCTATCTCGACCTGAACGTCCCCTCGCTGCCGCAAGGAAGAGAGCCGATTGACAGCCTCCAAACGCTGTACGATCAGTGGAAAACAACTTCCGCGCCGGCGCCGCAAGACTTGCAGTCTTTCGAATTGTTTCCCAACCCCGCCTCCGGTCATTTCTTTGTACAATGCCCCGCCGCCGCTTCCCTGACCCTGCACGATCTTCAGGGCCGACTGATGCTGCAATCCGACGTGCCGGCCGGCCGGCAGCGCTTCGCCCCCACCCTGCCAAAAGGCTTGTATATCCTTCAATTGACGTATCCTGGCGGACGCACGCAAAGCGCAAAATTAGCCTGGGAATAAGGGTATTTCGCCGCCGGAGGCGGCTAAATATAATGATGTTTGGGCGCCTGTTCTTTGATTTTTTCTTAAAAAAAATCCAAAAACAGGCGCCCAAACAAAATATTTTTTTGTTTAAAGGGTCGTTTATGGACTTATTACACAACTCCATAAAATAGGGAACGGTTGTCTTTTTCTGATTTCGATCGGAAAAAATCAAAAAAAAGACAACCGTTCCCTATTTTATTTTTCTTCGGAAAGACTCAAGGGCGTTTTATGCAAGCTCCAATCAACAATTCCTAATCGCTGTCATTTTGTCACATTTTTCCGCAATATTCATTATCTTTGCGGCCGCTAAAAAAAGAAACTATGTACGACAGCAACCCGACGCTGGATTCCATCAAGACAATAGACGAAGCAAAACAAGGCAGCGTGTACGCCGCCGCGCTGGAAGCGAGCGACCCGACGCCCGGCTTGCGCCGCTTCTATATCGAAAGCTATGGCTGCCAAATGAATTTCAGCGACTCGGAAATCGTAGCCTCCATTCTGGCCGATATCGGCTTCGTGCCCACGCGCAACCTGGACGACAGCGACCTGATTCTCATCAATACCTGTTCGATCCGCGAAAAAGCGGAAGATACCGTGCGCAAACGGCTCCGGGTATTTGAACAAATCAAATCCAAACGCCCCGGTGCAAAAGTCGGCGTGCTGGGCTGTATGGCCGAACGCCTCAAAAAGAACCTGCTGGAAGAAGAAAAACTGGTAGATCTCGTCGTGGGCCCCGACGCCTACCGCGACCTGCCCAAACTCATCGGTGGAATCGAAGAAGGCAGCCGAATGGTCAATGTATTGCTCAGCCGGGAAGAAACCTACGCCGATATCAGCCCGGTACGCCTGGATACCAACGGCGTCTCGGCATTCATCAGTATCATGCGCGGTTGCGACAACATGTGCTCGTTCTGCGTGGTGCCTTTTACCCGCGGCCGCGAGCGCTCGCGCGACCCCTTCAGCGTAGTGGCCGAAGCGGCCGATTTGTTCGGAAAAGGCTACCGGGAAGTCACGCTGCTGGGTCAAAACGTGGACTCCTACAAATGGGATAACCCGGAAAGCGGCCGACACACCGATTTCGCCGACCTGCTCGAGATGGTCGCCGGGATCCATCCCGACCTGCGCGTGCGCTTCAGCACCAGCCATCCGAAAGATATGACGGACAAGGTGCTCCACACCATGGCCCGCTACGATAATATCTGCAAGTATATCCACCTGCCGGTGCAATCGGGTAACAGCCGCGTGCTGGAATTGATGAACCGCACCTACGACCGCCCCTGGTATATGAGCCGCATCGAGGCGATTCGCCGGATATTGCCCGAGTGCGCCGTCTCCAGCGATATTATCGCCGGCTTCTGCACGGAAACGGAGGAAGAGCATCAGGAAACGCTGAGCATGATCGAATGGGCTAATTACTCCATGTCGTACATGTTCGCCTACTCCGAACGCCCCGGCACGCTGGCCGCCCGGAAATTCGCCGACGATATTCCGGAGGAGGTCAAAAAACGCCGCCTGAATGAAATCATCCGCCTGCAAACCGCCGTCAGCCTGCGAAATAATAAATCGGATATCGGAAAAACTTTTAAGGTGCTGATCGAGGGTGATTCCCGGAAATCCGACCAGGATTTTTGCGGACGCAATACGCAAAATAAAATGGTGGTGTTTCCCAAAAAACCGGGACTGAAACCCGGTGATTACGTAGAGGTTTTGATTCACGAAGCGACCAGCGCAACCCTGCTTGGGCGCATGACGGAGTAGAAAGCATTTTTTTCCGCGCGTACAACCGCCGCGCCCCTCCCGGGCGTCATGATAAAAAATGCAACTACCATGAAAAAAATCCTCGTATTCGTTCTACTGCTCGCCGCAATCGCAGCGGATTCCGTCGCACAAAACAGCCCGGACGCGCCGTCTGTCTCAATCGGCGCGCCTCCAAAAGGTAAAAATTTCCTAAAAATGTATCTCGGGTTTGATCTCTCGCAATCCCCGGTACTAGCGCAGGCTTCCTCGGGTGCATCGCAAGTTATTTATAAACAAGAATATGCATCCAGGCCTTTTTTCGCGCTCGCGTTTGCGCGGGAATTGCGCAGCGGGGATTTTTGGGAAATTTCCGGTCAGACCAACGCCTTTTCCGGTCGCCAGGATGTGTATGACTTCAATCTGCCGCGGATTGATACCGTCCCGTTTCCACCCATTGAATTACTGGGAACCGAACGCAATCATTTTGCCAAGTTACAATATGAGCACAACTGGCGGCTATCCGGAGAAACTACCGGGATGGTACGCGCTTTCCTAGGCCTTTTTGTGCGCGCCCAGGGGCAATGGGCCAGATTCGATCCGAATACCTCCGCGAATTTTCCGCGGAAAGCCTGGGGCGCGATGTTGATGCCCGGTTTTGTGCCCAGGTTGCTCCTGAATGGCAGCAAACGCCTTCAAATTGATCTTAGCGCCCCAATTACCCTCGGGTATTTCGGCTTAAACGGTTCCGCATTGGAAAATCCCGCGCTAACCCTTCGCCAACAACGAAACATGTCCTTCGACCTGAGTATGGCGAATCTGGAAACGCAGATACGGATCGGCGTGGCATATAGCCTCCAGAAGCCGTCTGCGAAATAAAAAATACATGCATGACCGCTCAATTGCAATCCATAAAAGCCCGTTTTGGAATCGTCGGCACCTCGACTTTGCTAGATGCCTCGTTGGAAACGGCCGTCCGGGTGGCGCCTACCGACCTCACCGTCCTGATCACCGGGGAAAGCGGCGTGGGTAAAGAGGTGTTTTCTAAAATCATTCACGCGCTCAGCGCGCGCAAACACAATGAATTTATTGCGGTGAACTGCGGTGCGATCCCGGAAGGCACCATCAATTCAGAACTGTTCGGCCACGAAAAAGGCGCTTTTACCGGTGCGGTCAACGACCGAAAGGGCTATTTCGAGAGCGTCAACGGCGGTACCATTTTTTTGGATGAAATCGGCGAAATGCCCTTGGATACCCAGGCGTATCTGCTGCGCGTACTCGAATCCGGGGAGTTTATCCGCGTCGGTTCTTCCAAAGTGCAAAAAACGGACGTCCGCGTTATCGCAGCGACAAATGTTGACCTGCAGGAGCGCGTGCGAAAAGGCAAATTCCGGGAAGACCTTTACTACCGCCTGAATACGGTGCCGATTAAAGTGCCCGCACTGCACGAACGGCGGGAGGATATTCCGGTGCTGTTTCGCAAATTTGCGCACGATTTCGCTGAAAAATACCGCATGCAGCCCGTCAAACTGGACGCCGGCGCCGAACGCCTGCTGGCCAACTACCGCTGGCCAGGCAATATCCGCGAACTCAAAAACGTGGCGGAACAATTGTCCATACTCTCCGAAGAACGCCTGGCTACGCCCGCGATGATCGAACGGCTGATGCCCCAACTGCTCAACCGCAGCCTGCCGATCGTCGCGCCGAGCCACGACGGCAAATCCGCCGGCGCCGACTTTCAAGAGCGCGAATTACTCTATAAAATCCTGTTCGATATGAAAAAGGATTTGAACGACCTGAAAGCGCTCATCTACGAACTCGTCCGCAATAACGACCTCCAAATGCCGGATATGTCCGCACTGAAAATGCTGGAACCGGCGCACCCGACAGCCAACTACCCTGCACAGCCGGAAGCGACTGCGATCGCGCCCAAAAGCACCCCGATTATCATCAACGCCCCCGCTAAACCGATGGATACCTTCACCGACACCGACGAAGACGAATCGCCCTTGGCGATGGACGAAATCGAAAAAGAAGCGATCCGGCGCGCGCTGAAAAAATACAACGGCCGCCGCAAAGAGGCCGCCGAAGAATTGAAGATTTCTGAACGCACCCTCTACCGAAAAATCAAGCAGTACGATCTGTGAGCACGATCGCAGCACAACGAGCAATCTGTTAACATTTTTATAATCTCTCGGCGCAAACTGTAACACATCGGATATTTGCGCAGGATTTAACCTGGATTTCTTTTTACAATGCTGAAAATACCCACATTAAAAGCGCGCTACGCCATGAATCGTATCCTATTGGCCCTGCTTCCGGCTTTGTTCCTCGCGACCGCAGCGCATGCCGGCACGCCGCCCGCCGGCCACCGCATTAAGGTGAAACTGGAAAACTACCCCTCGGACACCCTGGTGCTCGGCGTCCATTTCGGCGAAAAACAGTATGTAAAAGATACTGCAACGCTCGACAAAGAAGGCTATTTCAATTTCCAAGCAGATACGCTGCTGCCCTGCGGCGTCTATCTGCTGGTACTCAAACCCGACAACGCCTTCGTGCAGTTCCTGGTACCGGAAGACGATCAGGATTTTACGCTCAGCACCGACGCCAAGGAAACGATCGCCAAAATGAAAATTAAAGGGTCGGACGCCAATACGATCTTTTACGATTATCTGCGCTTTATCAATGATCGCCGCCCCGAAGCGGACACGGTGCGGGCGCAAATCGGCCGCGCCGAGAGTCCGGCAGATTCCATAAAACTCGCAGACAAACTCAAGGGAATTGACCAGTCGGTCAAAGACTATCAACAGATGGTCATCAAAAAATACCCGGGTTCGTTGCCGACCAAAATTATCCTCGCCTCCCTGGAACCGGAAGTGCCCGAATTTACCGGAGCAGACGCCGAGGTTCAACAGAAAAAATACCGCTATTACCGCGACCACTATTTCGATAATATCAATATCGCCGACGGCTGTATGCTCCGCAGCCCGGTGCTGTTCCAAAAAGTGGATTTTTTTATCAATAAAATCATGCCGCAGCACCCCGACAGCATCGCAATCGGCATAGATACGATCGTGAAACGCGTGGAACGCAATGAGGAAACGTATAAGTACTTTCTGATCCACTTTCTCAATACCTACGCCAAATCCACGTTTGTGGGCATGGACGCCGTCTATGTGCACGTCGCGAAAAAATACTACTGCACCGGCCTCGCCCCCTGGACGAACAAGGAAGACGTCGAAAAAATATGCGACAACGCCAACCGACTGGAACCGATCCTGATCGGTAAAATCGCGCCCAATATCACGGTCAAAGACAAAAATAACCAGCCGGTTTCACTATGGGATGTGGACGCCGACTACACGGTACTGTTCTTCTGGGATCCGGAATGCGGACATTGCAAAAAATCCGCGCCATTCATGGTGGATTTTGCCAAAAAATACCAAAATCAAAGCGTGAAAGTCTTCGCCCTCTGTACCGCCATCACCGATAAAGCGCCGGAGTGCTGGAAAAGCGCCGAGGAAAAAGAATTCAGCGACCTGCTCTTCCTCAATACCTACGACCCGTATATCCAATCGAAATACAAGACCATTTACGACATCCGCTCAACGCCGCAAATTTTTATCCTCAACCGCAAACACGAAATTTTGATGAAAAGAATCGGCGCGGAACAACTGGATGAGGTGTTGCAGCAGGTCATGAAATTTGAAAAAAAGTAATCCACTAAAAAACACTGCGGCGCCATGGAATCCTACCGCCTTACCCAATACTCCCACGGCGCAGGCTGCGGCTGCAAGATATCGCCCAAACTCTTGGACAGTATCCTGCACTCCAACCTGCCGCCCCAACAGTACCCCAACCTACTCGTCGGCAATGAAGAACGCGACGACGCCGCCGTGTTTGACCTCGGCGACGGCACGGCCGTGATCAGTACGACGGATTTTTTCATGCCGATTGTGGACGATCCCGCCGATTTCGGCCGGATCGCCTCCGTTAACGCTATCAGCGATATCTACGCGATGGGCGGCACGCCGCTGCTTGCCATCGCCGTCCTGGGATGGCCGATCAACGCGCTCCCGCCCGAAGTAGCCAATGCGGTGGTGGAAGGCGCCAGGCAAGCCTGCGCGGAAGCAGGCATTCCGCTGGCCGGCGGCCACAGCATTGACAGCCCGGAACCGATTTTCGGACTGGCCGTGACCGGCCGCGTGCAAATTGAACATTTGAAGAAAAACGGCGGCGCAACGCCGGGCGCTCAACTCTTCCTCACCAAACCGCTCGGCGTCGGGATCCTCAGCACCGCCCAAAAAAAGGGCGTCCTGGATCCCGCACACGCACGCATCGCACCCGATAGCATGAAACGCCTCAACAAGGTGGGCGAGGTCTTCGGCCGCCTGCCCTACGTGCAGGCCATGACTGATGTCACCGGCTTCGGATTACTCGGCCACCTCACGGAAATGTGCGAGGCCAGCGATGCCGGCGCCATCGTGCATTTCGACGCGGTACCCCTGCTCGACCCGGAAATCCTGGATCACTACCTCAACCTCAACTGTATCCCCGGTGGCGCTAACCGAAACTGGGACAGCTACGGACACAAGATCGCGCTCGCCAACGACCGCCAAAAGTATCTCCTCGCCGACCCGCAAACCAGCGGCGGACTGCTCGTGGCCGTCCACCCGGATCATAGCGCGGATTTTCAATCGGTCGCCGAACAACAGGGGTTCGCGCTGCAACCGCTGGGTTTTATGATTGAAAAACAAGCGATTACGGTGACGGTTGTGTAGTAAAAACAATGTTTGGTCGGCTGTTTTTTGATTTTTTCTAAAAAAATCAAAAAACAGCCGACCAAACAACAGATTTTCGTCGTGTCTAATGCCCAAGTTTCCCGGCGGGAATTTCTACCATCCGCGATACCGGCATTTTCCCATATCGCACCTTCAATTCACCGGGGCCGCCGCTGTTGAAATACACCACTTTCACCGCGTGATACCCCTGTTGCAAATAGGCATAGCCCGTTCGCTCCCGCTTGCTGTGATCCCCGTCATTATCCACGACCAGCGTCCCATCGAGGTATAAAAGGCTGCCGTCGTCGGATTCGGTGGAAAACTGGTACCCGCCCGTTTGATCAGCATACAAATAACCCTGCCAGATCATGCCGCAGGGGCCGGACAGGCAGGCGGAATCCAGCGCTATGGCATCGGCGCTCCAAGATTTTTCAACACGCCCACGCACAAGGCCGCGACTGGAAAAGGTATCTGCCTGGATCAATTCCACGCGCAGGCCGGGTTCCGGCTGGCGATATAACGAAAGGCTGGGCTGATACGGAATAGTTTTGAGATCCAGGCTGACTTCCAGGCTGGGCAGTATTTCCGGCGCAAAGACTTTAGCACGCACGGTGGTGTCTTTTTCAAGGACGATCGGTTGCGTATAGACCGGCGATTGCGCGTCGAGCGGGGCATTGCCCAAGGCATAGCGGATCGTCGCACCGGGCGTGTTTGACTGGATTGTCGCGCTCGCCTGCATATTATTGGGATCGTACAGGGGCGCGAGGACGGGCTTTTCTGCGAATGCGCCAAAACCTGCTATTCGGATGGTATATGCCTGAGGCGCTTTGAAGCGGGAGGGCACGTACTCGGGCAAGTAGATTTGCGTTTGTCCGTTGGCGGTTTCGTAGCGCAGCGGCTGGTTGCCGTCGAGCAACGTAACGACCGTGTTCGGCGGCAGCGACAAATCCCGCAGGGTGATCCGAAAATCCGACGGCCACTTCGGGAAAATCGCATATAAATTACTGGTCGTCGGATTCCAGGTAAAGAACAATTCCTTCACAGCATAGCCGGAATCCGGGTCAATCGTTTGTTTCAGCAGGATATCGCCGCCGGTTTTCCAGCCGTCTTCCTTGCGGGGCTGGTAATCCTGTCGGCCGGCCGACCACTGGCAGCTCGTCCGCCAGCGGCGGGTGTTGTAAATCGCCTCGCCGTTTACCGACAGCCAACGACCGATATCCAGTAGGCGTTCCTGCATAATGGGCGGAATTTGGCCGTGCCCGTCCGGCCCGATATCGAGCAGGAAATTGCCCCCGCGACTCACCTTATCAATCAGGTGCAGAATCAGCGTTTGCGCCGAATTGTAATCCCAGGCATCCTCCCGGCGATTATAGCCGTACGAATAGCCCATGCCGCGACTTTCCTCCCAGGCGTGGTTTTCAAAATCCAGATCCGGTTGGTATTCCGGCGTATAGATGCCGGCGTGGTTGAAGCGGACGCCCCCACCCCAGCGGTCATTCACCACCACCTCCTGGCGAACCGGGCTTTCGTTGTACAGCCAGGCCAAGAATTGCGGCGACTGCCAGGTCTCGGGCGATGCGTCCCAGTCGCCGTCGGCCCACACGACCTCCGGTTTATACTGCGTGACCAATTCCCGGAGTTGCGGCATGGCATGATCCCGGGCATAGCGTTGTTTATCAAACTGCCACAAGGGATTGTACCATTCGTACAAAGAAAAATAAAGGCCTGGGCGCACCGGCGTTTTGCGCAAGGCGATGAACAACTCGCCCAGCAGGTCGCGGCGCGGCCCGGCGTCCGCCGAATTCCAGGGTCGGCCCCAGATCCGATTGGCTTGCTGATTGGGCCACAGACAAAAACCGTCGTGGTGCTTAGAGGTCAGCACGACATAGCGCGCGCCGGATTTTTCGAACAGCTGCGCCCAATCGTCCGGATTGTACAACTCCGCGTGAAAATCGTCCGCCAGGTCATAATAGGTTCGATTGCCGTAGTTTGTCCGATGGTACGATGCGATCGGACCGTCCGGCTTGTCGTTCGTCAGCGAGTGGAGGTACCACTCCGCATAGCGGCCTTTTTCGGTATAGGCGGGTACCGAATAGACGCCCCAGTGGATAAAAATGCCGAACTTCGCGTCCAGCCACCAGTTCGGTGTCGGGCGGGCGTCCAGCGAGTTCCA
>JAUMBL010000160.1:0-3352 GCA_032115775.1 Saprospiraceae bacterium
TTCGAACACCTGATTCTGGACGGCGGATCCACCGATGCAACCCTGCAGATCGCCGCCGGATTCCCGCACGTCGCACGGATCATTTCCGAGCCGAATCTCGGACTTTATGACGCCGTGAATAAAGGAATATGCCTGGCGACCGGCTACGTCATCGGTATATTAAATTCGGACGACTTTTACACCCACGACCGCGTACTGCTGCACGTGGCGGAAAGGCTGTGTGCCACCGGCGCGGAAGCGCTCTATGCCGATCTGGAATACGTACACCCCACCCGCCCGGATAAAGTAGTCCGGCATTGGAAGTCAGGCTGTTGCAATTCTGAAAAATTCCGCTTGGGCTGGATGCCGCCCCATCCAACCTTTTTCGTCCGGAAATCCGTGTACGAACAATACGGCGCATACAACCCCGAGCTCCGGATTTCCGCCGACTACGAGCTGATGCTGCGCTTATTGTTTCGAGAAAAAATTTCCGTCTGTTATCTTCCCGAAGTCATCGCGCGAATGCGTACCGGCGGATTGAGCAACGCCCGATGGCGCAATCGCTGGCGCGCAAATCGGGAAGACCGGCGCGCCTGGCGCCTGAACGGACTGAACCCGCCTTTTTACACCCTGTTTTTAAAACCTATACTAAAAATCCGACAATTCCGCTTTTGAACGCGCCAAAACAAATCACCATCCTGACGATCGTCGGCGCGCGCCCTAATTTTATCAAAGCCGCCGCGCTGCACCGCGCGTTTTGCGCATACCCGGACTGGCGCCACCTGATCCTACACACGGGCCAGCACAGCGATCCTGCAATGAGCAACGCACTGATTCCGGGTATGGAACTGCCCATCCTGCCGTTACAACCCGCCGGCTTAGGCGGCAACCTGAGGGACGGCATCATCTCCTGCCTGCAAAAAATCCGACCCGCCCTCGTACTCATTCCCGGCGATACGGACAGCGCCCGCGCAGGCGCACAAGCCACCGCGCAACTGGGGATTCCGCTGGCACATGTGGAGGCCGGATTGCGTTCCTTCGATCCGGACATGCCCGAAGAACGCAACCGGATCGAGATAGACCGCCTGGCCAATTGGCATTTTGCCACCGAACCCGCCGCCGTGCAAAACCTAATTCAGGAAAAAACGCCGACCGAACACATTTATATGGTTGGAAACGTCCTGATGGATCTGCTCGACGACGTGCCGACCGGCACTCCGCCTTATCCCGGGTATCCCGTGCTCGCCACTTTCCACCGACCTGCAAACGTGGACACCGCCGAAGGACTCAACCGCCTGCTCCGCGCGTTCACCCGGATGCCGGCGCCCGTATTGTGGCCGATGCATCCGCGAACCAGCGAACGCCTGGGCGCGCACCGCCTGCATGGCACGCTGGAAAAACTCGCCCACGTGCGCAGCTGTCCGCCACTCCCCTATCCGGACTTTATCCGGCAACTCCGGCAAAGCCGGCTCGTCCTGACCGATTCCGGCGGCCTGCAGGAGGAAACCACCGCGTTGGGTATCCCCTGTATTACGCTCCGGAAACAGACCGAACGGCCCGTCACCGTCGAAATGGGCACGAATATGCTGCTGCCAGACCCGGATGCCGAAATCCTCCGCCAACTGGTGCAGCAAGCCCTGTCCGGCCGCTGGAAACCAAGCGCCGTTCCCCCGCTCTGGGACGGAAAAGCCGCCGCGCGAATTGCGCAGGTTATCCAAAAAATCGTTGTACCTTTGAGGCACTAAATCTTATCCTTATGCACCATTTACTTAAAAACAACGTCTTTTTTGTAAAAGAACGCGTTGGCATGTTCAAGGCAGCATCCAACTACGACATATTCGACCAGCAGAAAAATCTGCTGATGGAATGCCGGGAACCCAACCTCGGTTTTTTTACTAAATTTCTGCGTTTTACGGATTACAAAAAAATGACGCCGTTCTCTGTAGAAATCAATACGCCGGACGGTATGCCGATCCTTCGGGTACAACGCGGCTGGACTTTCTTCCGCTCCGTCGTCCAGGTTTTCGATGAAAAAGGCGCCCTCCAGGGCAAATTCAAACAACGACTCCTTTCCCTCGGCGGCAAATTCGACATCCTCGACGAGCAGGACAAGCTGATGTGCAGCGTTTCCGGAAAATGGACGGCCTGGGAATATACATTCACGCGAGACAACCAAGCCATTGCGCAAATCACAAAGAAATGGGCCGGCGTCGGTAAAGAACTGTTCACTACGGCAGATAACTACGTCGTCGCAATTGACCCCACCGTCAGCGAAAACGACGAGGCGCGCCTGCTGATTCTCGCAGCAGCGGTCTGTATTGACAAGGTATTCAAGGAGTAACTTAAACGACCAACTACTCCGCATGAAAGTAGCCCTTATCACAGGCATTACCGGCCAAGACGGCGCCTATCTCGCAGAACTCCTGCTCGCCAAAGGTTATGTCGTACACGGCATCAAACGCCGCAGCTCGCTCTTCAACACCGAGCGTATTGACCACCTGTACCAGGATCCGCAGGAGGCGCACCGCAATTTCGTCCTGCACTACGGCGACCTGACCGACTCGACCAACCTGATCCGAATCGTCCAACAAGTACAGCCGGACGAAATCTATAACCTCGGCGCGCAAAGCCACGTACAAGTGAGTTTCGAAACGCCGGAATACACCGCCAACGCTGATGCGATAGGCGCCCTGCGCCTGCTGGAAGCCATCCGCTTGCTGGGACTGTCGCAAAAAACCCGGTACTACCAGGCTTCTACCTCCGAACTGTACGGCCTCGTGCAGGAAGTGCCCCAAAAAGAAACCACGCCCTTCTATCCGCGCTCGCCTTACGGCGTTGCCAAATTGTATGCCTATTGGATCACGGTAAACTACCGGGAGGCGTACGATTTATTCGCGTGCAACGGCATCCTGTTCAACCACGAATCGCCCATCCGGGGCGAAACCTTCGTCACCCGAAAAATTACCCGCGGCGCAGCGGCAGTCGCCCTCGGCCTGCAGGATAAACTCTGGCTCGGAAATCTGGATGCAAAACGCGACTGGGGCCATGCGCGCGACTACGTGGAGGCGATGTGGAAAATGCTGCAAGCCGACCAACCCGAAGATTTCGTGATCGCGACAGGCGTCACCACCTCCGTTCGCGATTTTTGCACGCTGGCTTTCCAGGAAGCCGGTATCCAGATTGAATTTCAGGGCGAAGGCGTACAGGAACGCGCCATCGTGCGCGAGATTACGCGTCCGGATTGCCCCCTGCAACCCGGACAAACGGTGATCGAAGTGGATCCGCGCTACTTCCGGCCCGCCGAAGTGGATTTGCTCGTGGGCGACGCTTCCAAAGCTCGCCGGATTTTGGGCTGGGAACCCCGGCACAGCCT